>SLTB01000063.1 GCA_007130155.1 Pseudomonadales bacterium | reverse complement strand
TTGATGGCATGCTCCGGCGCACCGGTGAGTGCACCCACGGCTACGCCTTCGGCGCGGGCGCGGTCGAGCATGATCTTCGGCCCAGGGGCCCATAGACGATGTAGCTGTGGCCGGTGACCCAGCCCACGTCGGCGGTGCACCAGTACACCTCGCCATCGCGGTAGTCGAAGACGTAGCGGTGGGTGAGGGCGGCCTGCAGCAGGTAGCCGCCGGTGGCGTGCTGCACGCCCTTGGGCTTACCGGTGGAGCCGGAAGTGTAGAGGATGAAGAGCGGATCCTCGGCGTCCATGGGCTCTGCTTCGCAGTCGGCGGAGGCCTTCGGGACTGTGTCGTGGTACCAGACGTCGCGGCCTTCCTGCCAGGGCACGTCGCCGCCGGTGCGGCGGACGGTGAGGACGGTATGCACGTCGGGGCACTCTTCCAGGGCCTTCTCGACGTTGGCTTTCAGCGGCACCTTGCGGCCCCCGCGGAGCCCTTCGTCGGCGGTGATGATCGTGCGGCAGTCCGCATCGAGGACGCGATCGCGCACGGCCTGGGGTGAGAAGCCGCCGAAGACGACGGAGTGGATCGCGCCGACGCGGGCGCAGGCCAGCATGGCGTAGGCCGCTTCCGGGATCATGGGCATGTAGATGCAGACCCGGTCGCCTTTCTTCACGCCGCGGTCTTTGAGCACGTTGGCCAGCCGGGAAACCTCGGCGTGGGCCTCGCGGTAGGTGATGGCCTTGGACTCGCCCGGATCGTCGCCTTCCCAGAGGATGGCGGTCTGATCGCCGCGGGTCTCGAGGTGGCGATCCAGGCAGTTGTAGCTGGCGTTAAGCGTGCCGCCGGCGAACCAGCTCACCCGGCCCTTGGGCATGTCGACTTCTGAAACGGTTTTCCAGTCGTCGGAGAACCAGTGCAGTTGCTCGCGGGCCATGCGCGACCAGAAGCCGTCCGGGTCGTCGACGGATTCCTGGTAGAGGCGCTCGTAGCCGTCGGCGTCGAGCAGCGCATCTGCCATGGATTCCGGGACCGGATAGCGTTTGGCTTCGGACATGTTTCCCCCTTAACTCGAGTTCTGATGGATCAGTCTGGGCGTCGGACCTGGGCTGAAGGCTCGGGTCAGGTTCCGCGTTGGTGGGCGCGGAACAGGGCGATCAGTTCACGGCTGCTGCTGTCGTTGATGGGCGGCTTGGCCTCATGGTGTTCCGGGCTGTCTGCCAGCGCGCCGTGAATGGCGCTGCCGAGCACCTTGCCGAGCTCCACGCCCCATTGGTCGAACGAATTGATGCCCCAGATCATACCTTGGACGAAGACCTTGTGTTCATGCAGGGCGATCAGCGCACCGAGACTTTCCGGGCCGACGTCGTCGAGCAGAACGGTGCTGCTCGGGTGATTACCGGGCATGGCGCGGTGGGGTGCGGCCGCGCGGGCCTCCTCGGCGCTCATCCCGCCTGCTTCGAGTTCGGCCTGCGCGTCGGTCTCACTGCGGCCGCGGGCAAAGACTTCCGCCTGGGCGAAGCAGTGGGACGCGAGCCAGTCGTGGTGGCTGTGCAACTCGTGTCCAGGGTCCAGCGGCAGAATGAACTGGGCCGAGAAGGGTGCGGTGCCCTGGTGCAGGAGCTGGTGATAGGCGTGCTGGCCGTTGGTGCCGACGTTGCCCCAGAGAATGGTGCCGGTGCGGGCGCTGACCGGGCTGCCGTCGATGCGCACGGACTTGCCGTTGCTCTCCATCTCGAGCTGCTGCAGGTAGTCGGGTAACAGATCCAAGGCGGTGGCGTAGGGCAGCACGGCGTGGGACTCGGTGCCCAGAAAGTTCGTGTTCCACAGTTCCGCCAGGGCCAGGAGCACCGGTGCGTTGGCCACCAGCGGCGCGTCGCGGAAGTGTTCGTCCATGGCCCGGGCGCCGGCCAGCAGGCGTTCGAAGACTTCGAAACCGTGGCCCAAGGCAATGGGCAGGCCGATGGTGGAGGTCACGGAGTAGCGGCCGCCCACCCAGTCCCACAGCGGCAGCAGGTTGGCTTCGGGCAGGCCGAACTCGGCGGCGGCGGCGACGTTGGTGGAGATGGCCACGAAGTGTTTGCGGAGATCCTCGATCGCGATGCCGCGTTCGAGCAGCCAGCTGCGCACCGTGAGTGCGTTGCTGCGGGTTTCCAGGGTGCCGAAGGATTTCGAGGCGATGATGAACAGGGTCCGGGTCGGATCCAGCTTCGGCAGCAGGCGTGCGGCCTCGGTGCCGTCGATGTTGGCGAGGAAGTGCACTTTGGGACCGTCGGTGTCGCCGAGGGCATCACAGGCCATCGCAGGACCCAAGAAGGAGCCGCCGATGCCGATGTTCACCACGTCGCGGATGGCCTTGCCGGTGGCGCCCTGCCAGCTGCCGTCGCGGACGGCTGCGCTGAGCGTGCGCATGCGCTCAAGGGCGGCGTGAACGGCTGCGATGGCATCGATGCCATCGACTTCCACGGACGCTTCCGCGGAAGCGCGCAGCGCGGTGTGGAGGACGGCGCGTCCCTCGGTGGGATTGAAGCGGTTGGCTTCGAACAGTTGTTTGCGAGCCGTGTCGAGGCCGGCTTCTTCGGCCAGTTCCAGGAGCTGACCGCGGATGGCTTCGTCCCAGCGCTGCCGGGAGAGGTCCAGGCGCATCTGTGGCGCGTCGATGCGAAACCGCAGGAAGCGATCCGGATCGGCGTCCAGCAGCGTGGCGAGGTGGGGCAGCTCGCTGGCGCGTCGGGTGAGGGCCTGCCATACGGGCCGTTGCGTGGGATCGAAGCTGCTCATGGTTTGGACGGCCGGTCGACGATCATGCCCTAATCTGCGGGGAGACCCCGCAACGCCCCCTGATCGGTGGTGGGCGGGGGCAGCAGCACCATGCGCACCACCACAGGCATCATGATGCTGATCACCATGGTGGCCATGGCCAGCAGCAGCAC
>SLTB01000065.1 GCA_007130155.1 Pseudomonadales bacterium | reverse complement strand
GGCGCCGCCCGCGAAGGACGTCACAGCGGGTTGACGTTCTCAGCCTGCGGGCCTTTCTGGCCCTGGGTCACGTTCATCATGACGCGCTGGCCTTCGTGCAGGGTCTTACGGCCCGTGCCATTGATGGCGGAGTGATGGACGAACACGTCCTTGTCGCCTTCACGCTGGATGAAGCCGAACCCTTTCTCGTCGTTGAACCACTTGACGATGCCTTCGATCTGGTCTGCCATGTTGTATCTCAATCTCACTAAATATCGCCAGCTTATGCTGACGTTGAAAATCACCGTGCCTGTAAGACCCGATGGTTGAAGCGACTCACGGAGGGGGGTTGATGCGGTTCCCGGCGGGGATCCGGAGGCCCGGACCACTATGAATCGGCTTTCAGCCTAGCACGCCTTTAGACAGATTCCTAACGAAATCGCAAGCCCCGCGATTAAGTTCGTTCCATAAGAATAAGGCTGAAGTCGTAAACGTTGTCCGCATCGGCGGGGACCCGAAGCCGCCGCTTTTCCTGCCACTGCGCGCAATCGAACGCCGGGAAGAAGGTGTCTCCATCCGGCTCGGCATGCACCAGCGTCACATAGAGGCGATCAGCCAGGGGCAGCGCGGCTGCGTAGAGTTCGGCCCCCCCCATCACCACGACCTCTTCCTGGCCGTCCACCTCCGCCTGGGCACGCCCCAGACGCAGGGCCTCCTCCAGAGACCGCGCCAGCTTCACCCGGGGATGATCTACGCTGGCACTGCGGCTGACGACAATGTTGGTCCGTCCCGGCAAGGGCTTGGCCAGGGAATCGAAGGTCACCCGACCCATGATCACCGGCTTGCCCAGCGTGATGGCGCGGAAGTACTGCATTTCGCCGGGCAGTCGCCAAGGCAGCGTGTTGCCCCGGCCGATGACCCGGTTCTCGCCCATGGCCCAGATCAGGGCCACACGGATCGAACGCTCCTCGTCCGTCACGGTCGCGTCCGCCTTCGCGCTGCCGACGGCAGGGGGGTGACCAGGCCGCTGTTCAACGACTTCATGAGTCCTCGCTTCAGCATCAAACCGCGATCGCCGCCTTGATCGCCGGATGGCTCTGATAGCCCTCGAGACGGAAGTCCTCGTAGCGGAAAGCGAAGAGATCTGTGACATCGGGATTCAGGTGCATGGTCGGCAGAGGGTGCGGTTCTCGGCTGAGCTGCAGGTCAGCCTGCTCCACGTGATTCGCATAGAGGTGCGCATCACCGAAAGTGTGAACGAAATCCCCGGGCTCGAGCTCCGCCACTTGGGCCATCATCAGCACCAGTAGCGCATAGCTGGCGATGTTGAAGGGTACGCCGAGGAACAGATCAGCACTCCGCTGATAGAGCTGGCAGGACAGCCGCCCCTCTGCCACGTAGAACTGGAACAGACTGTGGCAGGGCGGCAGCGCCATGGCGTCCACCTCTGCGGGATTCCAGGCGCTGACAATATGGCGGCGGGAATTGGGATTGTTGCGGATGGATGCGAGCACCGCGGTGATCTGATCAATCTCACCGCCGTCGGGGGTGGGCCAAGAACGCCACTGGGATCCATACACCGGTCCGAGCTCACCGTCCGCGTCGGCCCACTCGTCCCAGATATGCACGCCGTGCTCCTGCAGATAGCGCACGTTGGTGCTTCCCGACAGGAACCACAGCAGCTCGTGGATGATGCCCTTGAGAAACACCTTCTTGGTGGTGACGAGCGGGAACCCATGACTGAGATCGAAACGCAGCTGGCGACCGAACACGGAATACGTTCCGGTGCCGGTGCGGTCGCCGCGATAGACGCCATGTTCGCGGACGTCGCGCAGGAGCTCCAGATACTCACGCATGGCTGTGTCCTCCGCGCTTCAGGGCAAAGGCCAGAAGTCCCGCCCCACCCAGGATCATGGGCAGCGACAACACCTGCCCCATGGACATCCAGTCCAGGGCCACGAAGCCCAGATGGGCGTCCGGCTCCCGGAAGAACTCCGTCATGAAACGCAGGCAGCCATAGGCCATGAGGAACGCCCCGGATATCGCGCCCATCGGTCGCGGCCGGTGGGCGACCCAAACCATGATGACGAACAGGACCAGCCCCTCGGTAAAAGCCTGATACAGGGCAGAGGGATGCCGGGCGAGCACATCGCCAGGATAGACCAGGGCCCAGGATACATCCGTCACCCGGCCCGGCAGCTCGGCATTGGCAAAATTGCCAAGACGACCGAAGCCAAGGCCGAGTGGCACCAGGGGGGCGACGAAGTCAGTGACTTCTAACAGGCCCTGGCCCTTCTTGCGGCCGAACCACCACACCGCCAGGGTCACCCCGATCATCCCGCCGTGGAAGGACATGCCGCCTTCCCGAAAGGCAAAAAGATACAGCGGATCCTCCAGCAGCCGTTCGAAGCCGTAGAACAGCACATAGCCTATGCGTCCGCCGAGAATCGCCCCGAGCGCGCCGTAGAAGATGAGATCCGCCACATCCTGCTTCGAGAACGCATTGTCCGGGCGCGCAGCGCGCAGCCCCCCGTACCACCAGGCAAAGGCAAAGGCCGCCAGATAGGCCAGGCCATACCAGTGTATGGAGATCGGACCCAGAGAGAAGGCGATCGGATCGATGTCGGGATAGGGGCGCATGGCCGCGAAGTCTAGCACCTGCGTGGGCTGCACAAGAGGCGTCCAGAGGCGTTTTTCGGCACCTCGCCCTAACAGGTTGCTGAAAAAGTCCGTTCATGGACCTTTTAACCCGCATATAACCCGCATATCTCAGCGATGCGCGAAGCGAGGGCGTGGAGATGTCGGAAAAGACAAGGCGCGCGACAGTTCGGGCGCGCAGGCGTACTTGACAGTACCTCGACCGATTCGCCGGGAGCGAATCGCGTCGCACGCAGTGCGCCCGCAGGGTGCGCACCATGGATGGTGCGCAACAGCGC
>SLTB01000180.1 GCA_007130155.1 Pseudomonadales bacterium | reverse complement strand
TCAGAGGCCGTTTTTGTTTCTGAGAGACTTTGGCCAGTGTTTGACGTGTCCCTCGGGTGGGAGGGGCGATCTGGACCGCTGAGTTGCCCCTCGCATCTTCCCCTGGCGCCACGCGAGTCGCTCTGAGCGAGGGTCGCGAAAAGCACGAACTCCGGCTCCAGCACCAACAGCTCTCCGGCATCGGCTCGTCTGACGCGATCAGGAGGGTGCGCCGTCGAGCGAAACACCATGGTGGGAAGTTTCCCGTAGCGCAGGGGAACGGTGGCGTGGCCCTCCATCGAAGTTGTTTCGGTCGTGCCCTTCGAAGTTGCGGTGTCGAAATGCGAGATGCGGATTGCCTAGACGGCCAATGATTGGCGATTAGAACGACGTTTCGAGACCCGAATGCGCTCTTCTAAGGCTCAGCATAACCAGCGGCCGATGGCTCACTTCACCCCTTCGATCAACTCGATATCCTTGCGCAGTAGATCATTGACGATATCGTTGATTTCGACGCCTTTGCTCTTGGCCCTGCTGGCCAGGTAGTCGCGCACGTCGTCGTCCAGATACACCGGCAGGTTGAGCCGAGCATCTGGGCGGAAGAATTTGCCGCGTTTTGCGTTGGAGAAATCGTATTGGTCTTTCATTGCTTGCTCACGTAGTCACGTTACTCATGTTTGGTGGCCAGCCGCGCCGAGATGATGCGCACGGCGGCATTCTGCTCGTCCAATTCCTGAAAAGTATGGACGACCACCAGCAGACTGCCGTTTGATCTTGCCCGCGACTGGTGGACACGCGGTTATGCGGCCCGGGCAACGCGTTGTACCGCGTCGACGTACTCTCGATACGCCTCCTCGCTGCGCCTTGTTTTCGAATTGCGGACAAGCTCACTGTGCTGCGAACGTCGGGTTCGGGACAGCAGTGGATAAGCCTATCGGCGGCGTCACCCTGATTCTCGGGTGGGTCATGGCCGCCTGAGTCCTGCCGCCGGAAATGCTCAACACTGGCAGCGATTTTCGGGAGCACGAAAAATACGTGGAAGCCCGGATTACTCTTGGCCGGCGCAGCGGCTATTTTGCTGCCTCCTGCAGGCACTGAGGAGAAAAACCATGCTTCTGAAGTATCAAGGGCGTTATCCGGCCATGGTCATGGTCATCGCCGCTACGGTATGCCTCGCCGTCGCGAACGGGAGTTACGCCGACGAGGCCGGAAGTCGGCAGCCCACCGAGCTCGGCGGCAAGCACGTTGCTTTCCTCGTCGGCGAGGGCTTCCAGGATGCTGAGACCTTCATGCCCATGGCATACCTTCTCAACAGGGGCGCCGCGGTAACTGTAATCGGGATCGAACCGGCCGTTGTTACGGCCTACAACAGCAAGATGACTGCAGTGGTCGAGAAGTCTGTCGCCGACGTCAAGGTGGGTGACTTCGATGCGCTGGTCATTCCTGGTGGTCGTTCCCCGGACAGGCTCCGACAGCACGAAGAGGTGGTCATCTTTGTCAGAGAGTTCTTCGAGGCGGACAAGCCGATAGCTTCCATCTGTCATGGTCCGCAGGTGCTCATCACCGCGGGCGTTCTGGAGGGTCGAGAGGTGACCTGCTTCGCCGACGTCGCCGACGAGGTAACGGCAGCCGGCGCGCGCTATGTAGATGAGCCAATGGTGCGGGATGGCAACCTCATCACCTCGCGGATCCCGGAGGATATTCCGCAATTCTCCGCCGCCATCGCTGAGGCCCTGATCGAGTAGCCGCCGCTGGCTCCCCGGCCGCAGGCGGTCACGCCGTTTGTTTCTTCAGTCTCGTCTCTGGCCGCTAAGGGGAACTCCTGGGGCGGTCAGATTCAGTCAAACGCCTCAGAACGGAAGGGCAGGCCATGACGAGCAGCTGTGGCACGGACGTTGCGGATCATTCCGGAGTTGCCGCAGGCGTAGACCGCGGTGGCGTTGGCAGTCAGTCCGCGGCGGCGCAACGCCTCTGCGAGCAGGGCGTCGACACGGCCGGTGGCTCCGCTCCAACCGCGGTTACGGCTGTCCTGCGGACGGCTGACCGTGGGCAGATACTCGAGCCGATCGGGATGGGCGGCTGCGAGCTCTGTGAGTTCGTCGGCGTAACCGAACTCCGGCACATAACTGGCGCCATGCAGCACGATGAAACGACCGGCAGGAAAGCCGTGCCGGGCCTGCTCCCGGAGGATCGAGACGAACGGCGCGATGCCGGTCACCGTTGCGACGAAGACGTGGTTGGGCACCGACGGATCAATGACGAAGGAGCCCTTACCAGCAGGGCCGATAGCCGTGCGGGCGCCTTCGCCGATCGAGCGCAGTCGGTCTGACAGGCGCCCACCGGACTGGAGTTCGATGAAAAACTCAAGATGGGGCTCGTCTGGATCGGACGCCAGGGTGTAGGAGCGCAGGTTGCCCGGCACTCCGAACTTGACGTGCTGCCCGGCGCGGAACTCGAAGCCCGCAGGCCGCTCGACCCGCAGCCGCAGCAGACCGGGGGCAATCTCCTGACGCTCGAGAATCCGTGGGGCACTCGAATCCACCGCCGACGGTGACGCTGTCAAAGCTTTGGGACGCTCAGAGTGGGCCGAAGACGCCTCGCCGTCCGCGCGATGGCCAGGCAGCGACAGCAGCTTGAGTGCGGGTGGATCCGGATCCAGATTCGGGCCGCCGACGCCCAGCCTTGGCCGGAACCCGGTCTTTGACTTGTACCCCACCGCGCGCTCGATCTCGCCCGGCCGGAGCAGGCCACGCTGCTTCTCAGGCCCCCCGGGGTTCTTAGCCTCGTCGCTCATAGGGCCATGATCGTCAACCAAGGCGGGCGATGCCAGGAGCGTAGCCGCAGCCCGCGGGGACTCCATCTCGAAGCTCCCTGAGGCAGGCGGTTGGCCTGCGATCGATGCTGCAGATCGGTGCTGCAAAGCGATATCGCAACACGGTGTCGAAGGGCAATGAGCTTGAATCC
>SLTB01000286.1 GCA_007130155.1 Pseudomonadales bacterium | reverse complement strand
TGGGCCCCATCCGCAGCCTGCGCAGCGACGTCTCTGTGCGCAGCGAGGTGGATGCCCTGATCGACGACATGGAGGCCCATGAAGGGCTGCCGGAGCTGGTGTTCTGCAACGCGGGCTACGGCGGTGCCTCGCCCATTCTCGGCATGCCCATGACCGATGTCCAAAGCCTCTTCGAGGTGAATTTCTATTCCATGATTCATCTCACCCAGAGCTATTTGCCCAGGGTGAAGACCAGCGGTCACATCATGTACACGGGCTCAGAGAACTCGCTTGTGGCACCGCCCTACCTCAAGGACATGCACATGGGCATGTACGGTGCGACCAAGCACGCCATGCTGGTGCTGGCCGAGTGGCTGCGATCGGAGCTCGATGGCAGCGGCGTGAGCGTCAGTGTGCTGATGCCAGGACCCGTGCTGACCGAGAGGCTGGCGGCCAACATCGACAAGTTCCCGGAGACCCTCAAAGAGCTGTTCATGACCACCGACGCCTGTGCCGAAGTGGCCATGGAAGGCCTCGAGAAGGGGCTGTTCTATATCCCCACCCAGAGCCACATCCGACGGGACGTGGAACAGCGTTATCGGGAGATCATGGCGGCGTTCGATCAGCTGAGGCTTTAGATGCTGCGCTGGCCGGGTCTGTTGCTCGCGCTGCTGCTACAGGCGCAAGCGGTGGGCTCCGAGGGAGAAGGTCGGGGCTATCTGACCTTCTACCTGGACAATGACCTGTTCGCAGGTACTGACCGTAACTACACCAACGGCGTCCGGCTATCGTGGATTTCCGAAGGCGAACCGCTGTTCAACTTCGCGCCAGCCAAGGGGTTTCTGGAGGATCTCATCAGCGAACCGGACTGGCTCGCGCGCTTCGGCCTGCTCTCCGGCTTCAATCCGGACAAAGTCCAGGAGGGTAAGCTCGAATTCAACTACGGTCTGTCCCTGACCCAGCTGATGTTCACGCCGGAGGACTTCGAGTCGCCCACCCAGCCCATCGGTGAGCGACGCTACGCAGGCTGGCTCGGTCTTGGGTTCTCGGTCCATGCCCGGGACGAGAAAGCCATCAATTCGGCAGAGATCATCCTTGGCACCACCGGCTCCTGGTCTCTGGCCAAGGAAGCCCAGGATCTCATTCACGACATCCGCGATATCGAGCGTTTCGAAGGCTGGGGGGATCAGATTCCCAACGAAATAACCCTGGATTTCTCCTTCCTGCAGAAACGCCGTGCTACCTTCCTGCCGGATGGACCACGAGGCCTGCGCGCTGACGGGTTGTTCGAATGGGGCACGCGACTCGGGACCTTCCGCACCGGAGCCCGCCTCGGTGGCTTCTTCCGCCTGGGCTTCAATCTGCCGGCAGACTTCTCCGATCCCCGACTGTCAGCACTGGCTTATTCCCATCGCTACTTCGGCAGCGACAAAGGCCGCGGCCGCGACTGGTCAGCCTATCTGCTGTTCGGCCTGACCGGCAATGCCATCCTCCACGACGCCACACTCGATGGCCCGCTGTTCCGTTCCTTCGATACCGGTAACACCCGTGAACCCTGGGTCGGTGATTTGTTCGCTGGTTTCGGTTTGCGCTGGCGAATCGTGGAGTTCAGTTACGTGCACACTTGGCGCAGCCGGGAGTTCAAGGAAAAAGCATCTGGCGGTTTCGATTTCGGCAGTCTGGCCATCCGGGTACAGCTATAGCCTGAAGTCGGTGGTCGCCACCCTACGCTGACGCGGCGGCCATCGCGGGGACAAGCCTTCGATGAAGTCCATCAGCTCCAGCCAGCGTTGTATGGGATCCGCTGGCACCCGCCGGCGACGAATCCCCGCGTCGGCCGCAAGGGGAGCGAGATCCGGCATGCTCATGGCCAGGGTGCAGATCATATTTTCACCAGCAGTTCGTCGAGCAGCTCCTCGCGATCGAACAATGCGAAGTAGTCCCGCACCCGCTGCATGTTGAGTGCGTCGCGGTTGGCGAACAGCAATTCCTTCATGTCATCGAGATCACGCCCCCGATCCGGATCGTTGCAGTAGCTCTGGAGCTTGAAGGCAATCAGCCCCTCCGCGCCCACCACGCGGATCTCACCAAACGGCGTCTGCTTGATTTCCGCCTGGCTCAGGATGTGACGGGCTGCCGCACGATGGGCATAGAGCAGATCGAGGCCTTCATCGTCGCGCTCGTAGTTGGCGGCTTCGATGCTGCGATGTACGCACTCGTAGCCCAGCGCCTGCACGCATCGGTGGGCCACGTCCGCATCATCGGCATCGATGAGCAGATCCACATCCTGAGTAGCTCGCACCACGCCATGGGCTGCCAACGCCAGCCCGCCAATCAATGCCGGCGGTGATTCGCACGCGCCCAGAACCGCCAGCGCCTCGGTAAGCTGATCGATCAGGCGCGACATCTACGTCACATCCCATTCAGTGGCCAAGCGCAGGTCCCCGGCCGAGAAACCTGCCAGCAGGCGGAACCGCCCGGGCTCGACCACGAAGGCGTCCCGCTGCGGGTCGAAGCATGCCAGGCTGGCAAGCGGAATCCGAAAAGTCACCTCCACCTCACCCCCTTCATCCACCGTCAACTTGCGAAAAGCGCACAGGCCCTTCAGGGGGCGCGTGAGCACGCGACCCGGCGGTGCCACGTACACCTGCACTACGGTGCTGCCCGCGCGCAGGCCCACATTACGCAGGCGCATACACCAGTGCACAGCCTCATCGTCCATCGCTGCAGCGGCGGTTTCGACCAGTTCGAAGCGGGTGTACCCGAGCCCGTGTCCGAACGGAAAGGCCGGGGCGAGCCCTCGCAGATCATAACCGCGATAGCCCATGAACAGGCCCTCACCGTAACGGACCTCGCCCCTGTCGCCAGGGTAGTTGAACAGGGCGGGATGATCCTCGTAGCGATCAGGCAAGGTGGTGGGCAACCGGCCACCGGGCTCGGCTGCGCCGGAGAGTACGGCAGCCAGGGCGGCGGCAAACGCCTGTCCCGGATACCAGATCTGCAGGACGGCCGGAACACCGTGGATCCAGTCCGCCATGGCAAGGGGTGACCCCGCATTGAGGACCACCACCGTGCGCGGGTTGACCGCGCTGACGCGACGGATCAGTTCCAGCTGGCGCCCGGTCAGATTCATGTCCACCCGATCGGAGCCCTCGGTCTCCCACTCACCGTTCAAACCCACCACCAGCACGACGGCGTCCGCATCATCCGCCGCGGCCACCGCATCGGCCAGAAGATCATCCACTTGAGGTTCGAGCATGCCGATGCGTACGCCACCGAGGCGCGGCCGGGTTTCGCGGCTGTAGTCGACGCGGATCGTCACGCCCCGCCCGGCGGTCAGTTCCACTTCGGCCAGGGCCTCCTCGGACCCGGCGCCATAGAAGGTGGTGCCCTGCTGCCAGTCGCTCCAGTTGTCCACCAGCAGCGCATCGTCCACGTAGAGCTTCGACAGTCCGGCGCTGACGAGCGAGAACTGGTGCATCCCGCTGACTTCCGGGGTGAAACGCAGCGTCAGACGCGCGCTGAAATCGTCGGGAACGGATTCGTCAAAGGTGCCGAAGAAAGTCAGCTCTCCGCGCTTGGGATGGCTGACGCGCACCGGCTCCCCGACGCATTCGAAGCCGCCGAAGAATTCAGCCAACCAGGCGCCGGCAAACAGCGGCAGGTGCCGGTGCGCCCGGCAACCGGCATGTACGCTGACCTCGACGCCCGGCATCGCCCACGTCAGGGCATCACCCAAGGCTGCATCCACCCTGGCGTTGACCCGACTCGATCCCCCGCCCTGAATCTGCGGCTCGACCGCATTGGGGCCGATCACCGCCAGTGACTTCACGCCAGCAAGGGGCAACAGGTCGCCGCTGTTCTTCAGCAGCACCATGCCAGCTACCGCAGCACGCTGCGCCAATGCGGCATGCTCACTGGGCTGCTCCGGCGCATGCTCCGGTCGTTGCAGCCGTCCGGTGCGCTGCATCAGCTTCAGCTGCCTGCGTACCTTGTCATCGAGAACGGCCTCGGGCACCTCTCCGCGGCGCACCGCCTCGAGCAGCTTGTCGCCCATGCGCTGTGCCGGACCGGGCATTTCCAGATCGAGTCCCGCCAGGGCCGGCTCCACGGTGGAGTAGGTCCCGCCCCAGTCCGAGATCACCACTCCATCGAAGCCCCACTCGCCCTTCAGCAGGTCGCCGAGCAGCCAGCGGCTGGCCGAGCAATAGACACCGTTGAGCCGGTTGTAGGCGGACATCACTGCCCACGCCCCGGCCTCCCGAATGGCCCGCTCGAAGGGCAGCAGGTAGAGCTCACGCAGGGTCCTTGGATCGATCACCGAACTGATGGAGTGGCGATGGAACTCGGACTCGTTGCCGGCAAAATGCTTCAGGCAGACGGCCACACCTTCGGCCTGCACCGCGCGGGTATAGGCGCAGGCCAGTTCTGCCGTGAGATGCGGATCCTCGGAGTAGCACTCGAAATTGCGCCCGGCCAGGGGGCTGCGATGAAGGTTGATCGTGGGGCCGAGCAGGACATCCACGTCCTTGTCCCGGCACTCGCGGGCCAGCGCCTGCCCCACCTCCGCCAGCAGGTCCACGTCCCAGCTCGCGCCGAGCGCCGTGCCGACGGGAAAGCAGGTTGCCGGAGTCCGGCCATCGCCGCGGACACCGTTGGGGCCATCGGACATCTTGAAGGCCGGAATGCCGAGCCGCGGCACCGGCGTCGACGTCCACAGGGTCGCCCCGGCACACATGGCCACTTTTTCTTCGAGGGTCATGCTCTCGATCAGGCTGTCCATGAGAATGTCACTGCATCCGGTCGGAGGGCACTCCGGAGAGGTTACCACCACCCGCTGCCCTCGCTCGTCGATCTTTTTCAGAAAGCACCTCGAGCTCCTGGGACACCGCATCCGGGCTGCGGGTGTACTTCGCCAGCATCTGGTAGAAGGCCGGGACCACGCCCAGGGTCAGGAATGTCGCGAACAGGACGCCCGAGAACACCACCACACCGATGGCTTCGCGGCTGGCGGCCCCGGCACCGCCACCGAATATCAGCGGCGTCACGCCTACGGCCGTGGAAATCGCGGTCATGACGATGGGCCGCAGTCGCAGACGCGAAGCTTCGCGGATGGCCTGGTCGATGGTCCGCCCGGCGTCCCGCAGCTGGTTGGCGAACTCGACGATGAGGATGCCGTTCTTGGCCGCCAGCCCCACCATCATGACGATACCGATCTGGCTGTAGACATTGAGCGTGCCGTCGACGAGGAAGAGGCCGAGCAGGGCCCCGGCCACCGCCAGGGGCACCGTGGCCATGATGATCACCGGATGCACGAAGCTCTCGAACTGGGCCGCGAGGACCAGGAACACGATCAGGAGCGCCAGGGCGAAGGTGATGAGCATGCCTGTGCTGGCTTCCTTGAACTCCCGGGACTGCCCCTTGTAGTCGATGCGGGCCATGGCCGGCAGCTCTTCCGCCGCAATGTCTTCCATGAAGGCCAGCGCGTCACCCAGCGGATACCCCGGCGCCAGATTGGCGGAGATGGTGACGGCCCGCAGGCGATTGAAGCGGTTAAGGGAGCCCGCCTCGCCACGTTCGGTGAAACTCACCAGGGACGACAGCGGAACCAGCTGTCCGCTGGTGTCGGAGCGGACATAGATGTTGTTGATGTCCGTGGGCGTGGAGCGCTCCTCCCGCGCGGCCTGCAGCACCACGTCGTACTCCTCGCCGCGATCGATGTAGGTGGTCACGCGACGGGAACCGAGCATGGTTTCGAGCGTACGACCCACCGCGGAGATGGACACACCGAGATCGGCTGCCCGATCCCGATCCACCTCGATGACCAGCTGCGGCCGGACTTCCTTGTAGTCCGAGTCCAGATTCAGCAGGCGCTCGTTGCTGCTGGCCCGCTCGATGATGCGGTCCCGCCAGTCGGCCAGCTGCTCGTAAGTATCACCACCGATGACGAACTGCAGTTCAGTGCCGAAACCCCGCTGGCCGAGGCCGCCGGGCTGGATCGGAAAGGCGCGCACGCCCGAGAGCTGACTGAAGCGCCCGAACATCTCGCCGATGATCTCGTTGGCCGACCGGTCTCGCTTGTCCCAGGTTTCCAGGGAGACGATGGCAATGCCGTTGTTCACCTCGGCACCGGAGCCGAAGCGCGGCACGCTGGTCAGCACCCGGTAGGCTTCGCCGCTGTCGAGCAGGGTCAGCAGATGCCCCTCCACTTCGCGCATGTAGCGCTGGGAGTACTCGAAGCTGGCCCCTTCAGGACCGTTCATCAGCACAAAGAAGCTGGAGCGGTCCTCCTGAGGCGCGTACTCGGTGGGCACCATGCGGAAGAGCTGGCTTCCCGCCAGCACCACGATGAAGAGCGCGACGATCACCATGGAGGGATGCCTGAGCAGCCAGTCCAGAGAGCGCGAATAGTGGTCGGCGAAGAAATTGAAGAGGTTGTCGACGATACGGGTGAGTCCGCTGCGCGCGGTATCAGCGGTCAGCAGTTTCGACGCCATCATGGGCGTCAGCGTCAGCGCGACGATGCTGGAAAACACCACCGCACCGGCCAGGGCCAGCGCGAACTCCGAGAACAACCGGCCCAGATTGCCCTCCATGAACGCGATGGGGACGAACACCGCCACCAGCACCGCGGTGGTGGCCACCACCGCGAAACCCACCTGCCGCGCGCCTTTGTAGGCGGCGAGTAGCGGAGGTTCCCCCTTCTCAACACGACGGTAGATGTTCTCCAGCACGACGATGGCATCGTCCACCACCAACCCGATGGCCAGCACCAGCGCCAGCAGCGTGAGCAGATTGACAGAGAAGTCCATGGCATAGAGGGCGATGAACGCCGCCGTGAGCGACACCGGCACCGTCAGCGCCGGAATGATCATGGCGCGCACGCTGCCCAGGAAGAGGTAGATGACGAGGATCACCAGACCGGTGGCGATGAGCAGCGTGCGGTAGACCTCGAAGATCGCGCTCTCGATGTAGATGGAGGCATCGTAGCCGTTGACGATTTCCATGCCTTCCGGCAATCCCGCCCGAATCAGCTCCAGTTCCGCCTTCACCGCATTGGCCGTGTCCAGAACGTTGGCGGTGGCCTGGGCGGAAATGCCTAGGCCGACCGTGGCCACTGCATTGGCCCTCACCTCGCTGCGCTCGTTCTCCGGGCCTATTTCCACCCGCGCCACGTCGCCCAGGCGGATGAGATAGCCGTCCTCGCCCTGGCGCAGCACCAGCTGCCTGAAGTCGTCGGCCTGGGCATAGCTGCGCAGCACCCGGACCGTGAACTCGCGCTCCCGGGATTCGATGCGCCCAGCCGGCAGCTCCAGGTTCTCCCGCCGCAGCGCCGCTTCCACATCCGCCGAGGTCAGGCCCCTGGCCGCCAGGGCCTCGCGGTCGAGCCACACCCGCATGGCAAAGCGTCGTTCACCGCCGATATTGACCCGCGCCACCCCCTGCACCATGGCGATGCGGTCCCGGATGAAGCGGCTGGCATAGTCGGACAGCTCGAGCTGACTCAACCGATCGCTGCCGAGCGACACCCACATGATCTGCTGGGTATTGGTATCCGCCTTGGCGATCTGCGGCGGATCCGCTTCGTCGGGAAGCTGGTTCATCACCCGCGACACCCGGTCGCGAACGTCATTGGCTGCCGAGTCAATATCGCGGGAAATCTCGAACTCGACGGTGATGTTGGAGATGCCATCGCGACTGTCGGAAGACACCGTGCGGATGCCCTCCACCCCGGCGATGGAATTCTCGAGCAACTGGGTGATGCGGGTCTCCACAACCTGGGCCGAGGCGCCTAAGTAGCTGGTCTGCACGGAAACGATGGGCGGGTTGATGTCGGGATATTCCCGCAGGGCCAGGCGATCGAAGGACAGCAGGCCGAAGGCGATGAGCAGCAGGCTCAGGACCGCGGCGAACACAGGCCGCCGGACCGAGATGTCAGACAGGATCATCCTTCAGTCTCCCGCCTTGCGCCCGGCAGCAGAGCGAGGGCGTCGATCTCACGCTGCACCGTGACCTCACTGCCGGAGCGCAGACGCAGGCTGCCCTCCACCACCACCGTGTCACCCTGACTCAGGCCGGAGGTGATCTCGGCGATGCCCGGGCGGCGGCTGCCCACGGTCACCCGGACCTGCTCAGCCCTGTCGTCCCGAATCCGGAACACAAACTGCTCGTCGCCGCGCGGGCTCAAGGCCGACTCAGGCACCATCAGACCCTCGCGCTCATCGCGGATCAGATCCACCACCATGAGCATGCCCGGGCGCAGCAGTCGCGCTTCGTTCGGCACCTCGGCGCGGATCGCCACCGCACGGGTAATGGGATCCACGCGCGGGCTGACCTGGGTGACGCGGCCATCAAAGGTTCGATCCGGCCAGGCCGCCGTGCGGCTGCGGATGACAGCCCCCTCTTCCAGCGTGGAGAGAAAGCTCTCCGGTATGGAAAAGTCCAGCTTGATGGGCTGGACATCATCCAGAGTGGTGATCATGGTCCCCGATGCGATCCGCGCCCCCGGGCTCACCTGCCGCAAGCCGAGCTGCCCCGCAAACGGGGCGCGAATTTCCAGCTCGTTCAGGCGGGCGTGAATGGCCTGTACCCGCGCTGCAGCGGCCTCCATGCGGGCCCGCTGTTCGTCGCGCTGGGAGATGGCGGCGGAGTTGGTGGCCACCAGGCGATCGAGACGTTCGAACTGCTGGCGGTGATCGGAGAGGTTGGCCTCGGCCTCGGCCAGCTGCGCCCGTTCCTCGGCGGAATTCATCACCACCAGCAGCTGTCCGGCCTCTACCCGATCCCCCTCCTCGAACAGTATCCGTTCAATGCGGTCCGAGACGTTGGCCGTGATCTCGATGGACTCGTTGGCACGGGTGGAGCCCACCGCCTGCAGGCTGTCCACGAAGGGGGCCGTGACGACCGCCGCCACCACCACCGGCACCGCGCCAACACTCCGGCCTGCCTGAGCAGGACCATCATCAGCAAGGCGCAGATAGACCGCCAGACCGAGGCCGATGACCATCACGGCGAGCATAAGGGAGATAGCATGCTGCTGGAGGAACTGCTTCATCAGAGGGCGCTCAGCGGGGCAATGAGTCAAAGCTGCAGGACAGACACCCGCCCGCAATGGACTTCATTCGTCACGACCCGCGACCGGGCTCAAATTGTGCAGTGCAAACTCGTTGATTGCCAGCCAGCGCCCAGTGGCTGCGCTACACTGACCCCCGCGGGCAACCAGACGAGGTCCAGAGGTGTCCACGCCCGAAAACCTGATCATCAAGGTCCATCACGCCATCGAGGATATACCCGCTGCACAGTGGGATGCCTGCGCCTGCCCGGAAGGCAGTCCACGCAATCCGTTCCTGACGCACGCCTTCCTGCACGCAGCCGAGGCCAGTGGCTCCGCCGTTCCTGAGCGGGGCTGGCAAGCGGCCCACATCTGCCTCGAAGACGGCAATGGAACACTACTCGCCGCCGCTCCGGCGTACATCAAGGCCCACTCCATGGGCGAGTACGTCTTCGACCAATCCTGGGCCGATGCCTTCCAGCGAGCGGGGGGCCACTACTACCCCAAGCTGCTTTCGGCGATTCCATTCACGCCGGCCACCGGTCCGCGGCTGCTGACCCGCGCTCAGGGTGAAGCCGGTGCCGTGCTCAGGGATCAGCTCATCGCCGGCTGCCTGCACGCCGCAGAGCAACTCGACGTCTCCTCCTTGCATTTCAATTTCCTTACCCGCAACGAGTGGGACCGCCTCGGTGAACTCGGGCTCCTGCAGCGCATGGATCAGCAGTTTCACTGGCGCAACGAGGGCTACCGCAGTTTCGACGACTTTCTGGCCGCTCTGGCCTCGAAGAAGCGCAAGAACCTCAAACGGGAGCGCCGCGAAGCCGTCGAGAACGACATCGAAATCGAGTGGGTCACCGGCGGCGATCTCACCGAGAGCCACTGGGACGCGTTCTACCAGTTCTACATCGATACCGGCTCCCGCAAGTGGGGCCGCCCTTACCTGACTCGGGAGTTCTTCAGCCGCATCAGCGCGAGCATGGCCGACGAAGTCCTGCTGATCATGTGCCGGCGCGCGGGGCGATATATCGCCGGAGCCTTGAATTTCATCGGTTCAGAGACCCTCTTCGGCCGCAACTGGGGCTGCATCGAGGATCACCGCTTCCTGCACTTCGAGACCTGCTACTACCAGGCCATCGAGTTCGCCATCAGCCATGGCTTAAAGCGCGTGGAAGCCGGTGCACAGGGTGCCCACAAAGTGGCCCGCGGCTACCTGCCCGCCCCCACCTACAGCGCCCACTGGATCGCCCACCCAGGTCTGAAGGACGCGGTGGCCGAATACCTCGAACGAGAGCGGAACTGGGTCGAGCAGGACATCGAGGCCGTGAGCGAACACAGCCCGTTCCGCCACAAGGAAGAGCGCGAGTGAAAGCCATTCTCTGCGAGGCCTATGGCCCACCGGAAACGCTCATCCTCACCGAGCAGGCCTCGCCCGAACCGCGCGCCGGCCAGGTCCGCATCAAGGTCCACGCCGCCGGCGTGAACTTCGTCGATGCCCTGTTCGTGGCCGGCAGCTATCAGGTGAAGATTCCGCCGCCGTTCATCCCCGGCAACGAATTGGCTGGCATCATCGATGCCGTCGGCAGCGAAGCGGAAGGCTTCGGCATCGGCGACAGGGTCATGGCGCAGGTGGGGGTCGGTGCCTTCGCCGAGCAGGTCTGCGTACCCGCAAAAGCTCTGCGCCCCATTCCCGAAGACATGTCCATGCCGGCCGCCGCAGCCTTTCAGCTCACCTACGCCACCGCCCTCTATGCCCTGCGGGAGCGGGGACAGCTCGAGGCCGGCGAAACAGTGCTGGTCCTGGCCGCTGCTGGCGGTGTGGGCAGCGCCGCGGTGGACGTGGCGAAACGCCTCGGCGCCAGAGTGATCGCTGCCGCCGGCAGCGACGAGAAACTGGCGCGCTGTCTGGAACTCGGCGCCGATGCCACCGTGAATTACGATCGCGAGGATCTCAAGACCCGCGTCCGCGAACTCACCGAGGGCCGCGGCGCGGACTTGGTGGTGGACCCCGTCGGCGGCCCGTACTCCGAGCCCGCGGTGCGCGCCACGGCCTGGGAAGGCCGGTTCCTGGTCGTAGGCTTTGCCGCCGGCGAGATTCCGCGCATACCCCTCAATCTAGCCCTCCTGCGCGGCTGCCAGATCGTCGGCGTGGACTGGGGCGCACTGTCTCGGGACCGCCCTGCCGAAACCCGCCCCGTCCTCGAGACCCTGGGCACCTGGGCTGCTGCCGGTGAACTGTCGCCACTCGTGACCCAAACCTGGCCCCTGAGCGAAGCCGGCACCGCCTTGCGCGCCGTCCTGAACCGACAGGTCACTGGCAAAGCGGTGCTCCTACCCTGACAAAACTGGATGACGACAAACTGGACACACATGTATTGCCCCCCGGTTCCGTTGGACCCGCCCACCCCGATCTTGTGTAAGTCCGCCTCGGGGCCGAGCGGATACTGCATAGCCTGACCTGCTCTGGTGATG
>SLTB01000190.1 GCA_007130155.1 Pseudomonadales bacterium | reverse complement strand
TTCGGCATCGCGTACGAACACGAAATGCCAACGCTGGCTGTTGGATCCGCTGGGGCCCTGCAGGGCGAGCTGCAGGCACTCGTCGAGCACCGACTGCTCCACCTCGCGCTCGAGGTCCAGACGTTTGCGCACGGCGCGGGTGGTAGACAGGACTTCATCTGCGCTCAAACCGAGTTTCATGATGCTCTCCTCACTCAATTCCAATCGTCGTCGCCGGCACCTTCGCGCCAGTGACCGTCAGTGTCCAGATCATCGAGGTCGTCATCCCAGTCGATGTCCTCTTCAGTAAGATCTTCGAGTCCGAGTTCGTCGTCGTCGAACACCTCTTCTTCGTCATCATTCAGGCCATCATCCGGCAAGCCGTCGTCGAGCAGCTCGTCGTCTCCGTCCCAGTCCCGCGCGTCGTCGTCCCAGTCATCCCGCCCCATGACTCACCTCCACCATTCCGGCCGGCTGATGATCGCCAGGGTAGAAGCATTCGGCAAGGGGCGATAGAGGGAGTCAGGTTGCGGTGCTGAGTTCATCAAGCATGGATTGCAGGGCTTCGACGAAGGCCAGGGGCTGGTCGAGAAAAAGGTGATGCTGGGCACCGGCCAGAGCCCGCGCAGGGAAGTCATGGGCGCGCAGTTGCCGCATATAGTCGAGGGTACGGCCGGAAAACAGCCGACTTTCGGCACCGTAGATCAATCCCAGAGGCAAGGTCAGGGCCGCGAAATCCGCCTCGGCATCCTCGCGCGACACGCCGCTCATGCTGTCCATCAGATCGGTGTCGAACTTGAACGCGAAGCCGTCATCGATGGCCATCACCGAATGCCGCGCTATGTACTCCAGCAGGAAGCCATTGGCGCAGTCCTGGGGTGGCTGCAGACGGAAACGGTTGCGCGCGGTGTCCGCATCCGGATACAGCACAGGGCGGCCACCGACGCTGGGGCGCTCGCCGTCGCTGTCGTCATCGGGGTCGCGGATGCCCGAATCGGCCATGACCAGCCCGGCAAAGCGGTCAGCCAGGCGCACTGCGGCGTGGAGGCCGATGCGGCCGCCGAAGCTGTGGCCGACGATGACGGTATCGATACCGAGACCGGCAGCATCAGCCACGGCGGCGAGTTCATCGGCCCAGGTATCGGCGTCGTACTCGTAGCGGTAGTCGGAATCGCCCATGCCGGTGAGGTCCAGCGCGGCGATGCGGTAACGGTCGGCGAGCTGCGGGGCAATGAAGTCCCACCAGTGGGCGTGGGCGTTCATGCCGTGCACCAGGAGCAGACCAGGCTGATGGCGTTCGCCCCAGGCCAGGAAGTGAACGTCACACTCATCCACCTCCACCGTCCCCTCTTCCCGGGGGGACTCCACCGCGGCCCAGAACCAGTCCGGAATGCTGCTCATGGACAGATCATCAATCGAAGCTGCCGTAGCGCTTCAGGTGGAAATCGACGTTGCCGAAGAGGGTATCGATCATGGTCAGGCGCTTGAAGTAGTGACCCACCGACAGCTCCTCGGTCATGCCCATGCCGCCATGCAGCTGCACGGCCTGCTGACCGACGAAGCGGCCGGACTTGCCCACCTGCACCTTGAAACCGGAGATGGCTTTTCGGGCAGCGCCATTGTAACTCTCATCGAGGCGCATGGCCGCCATGAACATCAGCGACTTGGATTGCTCATACTCCATGAACATGTCCACCATGCGGTGCTGCAGCACCTGGAACTTGCCGATGGGCTGGCCAAACTGCACCCGCTGCTTGGAGTACTCTACGGTGGCCTTGTACAGCACCTCCATGGCACCGACGGCTTCGCAGCCCACGGCCAGGATGGCGTCGTCGATGACCTCCTCGATCAGCGGCGCCGCCTTGCCCTCTTCGCCAATCAGAGCGTCCTTGCCCACCTCGACGTTCTCGAGCATGACCTCAGAGGCCCGCAGGCCATCCACGGTGGGATAGTCGCGGCGGGACAGCCCCTTGGCGCTGGCCTCCACCAGGAACAGGCTGATGCCGTCCGCGTCGCGCTGCTCGCCAGACGTGCGGGCTGAGACCACCATGAAATCGGCCGACGGGCCGCCGAGCACCACGGCCTTGTGGCCATTGAGCACGTAGCTGTCACCCTTGGCTTGGGCCGTGGTCGTGAGATCGGCCAGATTGAATCGGCCCTGGGGCTCGGCAAAGGCAAACGCCGAGAGCTTGCTGCCGTCAATAATGCCCGCAAGATACTGCTCTTTCTGGGCAGCACTGCCGGCACGGCGCAGGAAGCCTCCGGCCAGCACCACCGTGGGCAGGTAGGGTTCGACGATCAGGCCGCGACCAATCTGCTCCATGACCAGCATCAGTTCGATGGCGCCTCCGCCGAAGCCACCGTCTTCCTCGGAGAACGGAATCGCCAGCCAGCCGAGCTCGGCGAACTGCTGCCAGTTCTTGCGGCTGAAGCCGTCTTCCTCGGCCATCGCCTTGCGCCGCTTGTCGAAGTCGTAGTCGTTCTGGACGAAGCGTTCGACCGAGTCCTTGAGCAGCGACTGCTCGTCGGAAAGCGAGAAATCCATGAATCTTCCTCTTGCCGTCTAGATGCCGTGTGAAGGGGGAGGCTTAGCGATCGCTTGACTAGAGACCGAGCACCGCCTTGGAAATGATGTTCTTCTGAATCTCATTGGAGCCGCCGAAAATTGTCGACGCGCGGCCGTAAAGCATGGCCTGCATGGCGGTCAGCCCGTAGGGATGACCCACCGGACCTTCGTTGTCGATGAGCGTCTGATCCGGATAGGCCAGGCCGTAGTATCCGAACACGTCGATCTGCAGGGTCTGCAGCGCCTGGCTCAGTTCGGTGCCGCGGATCTTGAGGATCGAGGACTCCGGCCCAGGCGCGCCGCCCTGTTCCACTTGGGACAGGACCCGCAGCTCCGTCATGGCCAGCGCTTCGAGATCAATTTCGAGGGCATGGACCTTGAGGCGGAAGTCCGCATCATCCCACAGGGAGCCGCCGTCGACACCGGTTTCCCTGGCGATCTCCTTGATTCGCTCAAGCATCACTTCGCTGCGGGCCACGCCGGCAATACCGGTGCGTTCGTGAGTGAGCAGACCCTTGGCGTAGGTCCAGCCCTTGTTCTCCTCCCCCACCAGGTTGGCCACCGGCACCCGCACGTTCGCAAGCTCCACCTCGTTCACCGAGTGGATGCCACCGAGCAGGTGGATGGGATTGACCTTGATTCCAGGAGTGGTCATATCGATGAGCAGGAAACTGATGCCCTCCTGCTTCTTGCCTTCCGTGGAGGTCCGCACCAGACAGAACATCCAGTCCGCCACGTGAGCGCCGGTGGTCCAGATCTTGGTGCCGTTGACCACGAACTCGTCGCCGTCGCGCACAGCGCGGGTGGCAAGACCGGCCAGATCAGAACCGGCTCCAGGTTCGGAATAGCCCTGGCACCAGATCATCTTCTGCTCACGAATCAGCGGCAAAAAACGCTGCTTCTGCGCAGGCGTGCCCCAGGTGTAGAGCACAGGCGCCAGCATGCGGGCACCGAAGGCGGACAACTGAGGGCATTCCGCGCGGGCCGTTTCCTTGTCCCAGATGTATTTCTGGGTGGGCGACCAGTCGGTACCGCCCCACTCCTTGGGCCAGTTCGGCACCGCCCAACCACGCTCATTCAAGGCGTCAATGAAGCGCCGGACGTCTGGGGCTTCGCCCTTGGTCTCTTCGAAGCGACCGACATTGCGCCGGGCGCTGCGCACATCTTCCGGCCAGTGGCGATCCATGAACTCGCGCACTTCCCGTTGAAACTCGAGGTCATCCTCGCGGAGCTTCAGATCCATGATGGCTCTCTCCCATGCAGCCGCCGAATGATATGCGCGGGTCCCCAGCGGGGCAAGGCTGGGCCTCACAGCCTTTGGGCCTCACAGGTTGGGGGCACACAAGCTGGGCGCCGAAGTCCGGATGAGGATCGGTCGTGGCAGAGCGACCCTGATCCGGGCAAGATACCGGCCGAGGTTCGTTCGTGCCCCCATTCACCCTTTATCAAGATGCAAGAGGGAACAGACCATGGCATTCGAGACCATTCGCTACGAAGTAGCCGACGGGATCCTGACCCTGACTATGAACCGGCCGGACCGGCTCAACGCCTTCAACGGCACCATGATGAAGGAAATGATCGAGGCCTTCGATCAGGCCGACGCCGACGACGCCGTCAGGGCCATCATCGTCACCGGTGAAGGCCGCGGCTTCTGCGCCGGGGCCGACCTCGAGAAGGGTGGCGACACCTTCAACTACGACAATCGCGAAGACCGCCCCGGTGCCAGCGGCGGCGTCGCCCCAAGGGATGGCGGTGGACTGTTGACCCTGCGGATCTTCGAGTGCTTAAAGCCAGTGATCGCCGCAGTGAACGGACCGGCCGTAGGCGTGGGCGTCACCATGCAGCTGCCCATGGATATCCGGCTGGCGTCCGAGAACGCGCGCTTCGGCTTCGTTTTTGCCCGCCGCGGCATCGTCCCCGAGGCCTGCTCGAGCTACTTCCTGCCGCGGGTTGTAGGCATCAGTCAGGCCCTGGAGTGGACCTACTCGGGGCGCGTCTTCCCTGCGGCGGAGGCCCTGGCCGGCGGCCTGGTGAAAGAAGTTCTGGCGCCAGATCAGCTGCTGCCCCGGGCCCGGGAAATCGCCCGCGAAATCGCCGATAACACGTCAGCCGTGTCCGTGTCCCTGACCCGGCAGATGATGTGGCGCCTGCTCGGCGCGGATCACCCCATGGAGGCCCACAAGGTAGACTCACGGGCCATCTATGCCCTCGGTCAGATGGCCGATGCCAAGGAGGGGGTGACCTCCTTCCTGGAAAAGCGCCCACCCCAGTTCCCGGGCAAGCCAAGCCAGGACATGCCCGACTTCTACCCCTGGTGGGAAGAGCGCGAGTACAAGTGAGTCCAACCTGACCCTTCAATGCCGAGGACGCTAACGCCATGACTGAGCCCGTGATCGCAAGCAAGACCCCCTATCCTGTCGAGGTCGAGGCAGGCAAAAAGTACTTCTGGTGCTCCTGCGGAAAGAGTGCGCAGCAACCCTTCTGCGACGGATCCCACCAAGGCAGCGACTTCACGCCGCTGCCCTTTACGGCCGATGCCGACAAGACCCTGTACTTCTGCGGCTGCAAGCGCACTGCGAATGCCCCGCTGTGTGACGGCTCTCATTCCGGACTCTGAATGATCAATCGACTGCTTAAACGCCTCTCCAACGCTTTCGCCGCACCCGCCACGGCCAAAGCTGCGAAGACCGGGGGCGGCAGACCTGAGGCACCGGCAGCTGATCGGCGCAGGACAGCGGTCGCCAAAATCGAGGACCCGCTGGCCCTGCTCGAGCTCATGGAGGATGCCAAGCTGGCCACCGCAGCGCGCAAGCGGCTGTCCGCATTGTTCATGGCGGGCCTCGACCCTCTGGCTCTGGCCGAGGTCCACTCGGGTCTGGCACGGCGGCGTCAATTGCTGGAAGCGGCCACCGCAACCGAACACTGGAAGCCCCTGCTCGACAGCCTCGATGGCGACGACCTGCTGGCCGACGTGGCCTGCCACCATCCTCTGACGGCGGTACGGCAGGCAGCCGCCAGCCGGGTGGTAAACGAAGCCACGCTGAGACAGGTGGAGAAGGTATGCCGGGACCGGGACAAGGCCGTGGCCCGGCAGATGCGCGAACGACTCGAGCCCCTTCGTGCCTGTCGCTCGCGGCTCACCGCGATTGATGAACGCCTGGGCGAACTGGCCGATGACCTGCGTCATCTGGTCCGGATGGACGACGAACCGCGACAGGCTGAACGCCTGACTTGGCTCTGCGAGCAGCAGCACGCTCTACTCGATGAGCGCCAGGGCCTGGCGGCAACCCTGAACCCGTTCGGCCAAGAACTGCCCTCACCGCCGGCAGCGGTGGCCGCCTTCGCCGCCACCATCAAGGACATCGAAGCCCGCCGCGACGCAGCACGACAGGACGAATACGCCGCAATCGCCGCCCTGCAGGCCAGGCGTGACGCCAGATCTGCCCAGGAGGCTGCCGTCGAGAGCCTTGAGCTGCTGCTGAACCAGCTCTGTGAACGACTCGACGGCCACCCGGAACCCGCAGCTGAGCGCAGCCAACTGCGAGCTGCGCTGGCCATGGAGCAGGGTCGCTGGGACCACGTCAGCCGAGAGTACCCGCCCAGCGAAGCCCTCATCCGCCGCCAGCGACACACCCAAGACCGTCTCAGTGAGCTGATGGCCGCGCTGGACCGCCTGGAGCAGCTCCCAGCATGCCCAACAGCGGCGCTGGACGCAGCACCGGATGCCACGCCGGATGTCCTGAACGCAGCACGGGAAGACTGCGCTCGTGCTCTGGCCGAGCTGGACTGGCCCAAGGGTATCCCAACCCCGGAACCCGTCCGCCAGCTCAAATCGACCCGCGCCGGACTCGAGGCCGCGCTGGCAGGCCACAATGAACAGATGCGCCGGCATGGCGAGCGCCTGCGCCGCAACCTCGGCCGACTCGAAGCTGCCCTGGAACGTGGCGACATGCGTCAGGCCCAGGGCATTCGCCAAGAGATCGACACCGCGCTGACCGCGGTCGACATGCACGTCGACGAACGGCTACAGCAACGTGCACAACGCCTCGTCACCCGCGTCGACGAGTTGGCGGACTGGCAACGCTACGCCACTGCGCCGAAACGTCAGGAGTTGTGCCAGGCCATGGAGCAGCTCGCCGACGAGCCCGAGATGGCGCCGGAACCGCGCGCAGCCAGGGTCAGGCACCTTCGAGAGCAATGGAATGAACTCGGGCCTGCCCAGGACGACGAAGCTCACAGTCTCACCGCACGCTTCAATGCCGCAGCGGAAGCGGCCTTTGCACCCTGCCGGGAGTACTTCGAGGCCCAGGCCGAGCGCCGACGTTTCAACGCCGAGAACCGCAGGCGAATCTGCGACGAACTGGCCACCTTCATCGACGGCTACGACTGGCAAGCACCCGACTGGCGCGCTGTAGAACGCATCCACAATGAGGTGCGCCGGGAGTGGCGGCGCTATGCGGATGTGGATCCCCGCGAACGAGCGCTGAACCGGCGCTACCACGAGCTGACGCGCAGTCTGCGAGCCCGCCTGCAGGAACGCTGGCAGGCCAACATTACCACCAAGGAGGATCTGCTGCGACAGGCCGAAGCCCTGGCCGCGGCACCGGATGCAGGCAGCGCGGCGGCTGCCAAGCGGCTGCAGGCGCAGTGGAAGGCCGTGGACATCACTCCACGCAGTGCCGACAGGAAACTCTGGGAGGGATTTCGCAGCGCCTGTGATCGGATCTTCGCCGGGTTGTCTGAACATCAGCAGGCGACGAAGCAGGCCTTCGATGCGGACATGACCGCCCTGGAAGCTGCCTTCGACGAACTCGCCCCCCACTATGCGACTCAGTCAGGCCTTACGCTGCGCCAGCGCCAAGTCACACCGGATGCCCGGCTGCGGGAACTCGAGGAAGAGGCGGCCACGCTGGCCCGCAGTGCGCCACGGGAAGGCGGCGAGCGTCTCGAGGCCCTCGAGCGCAAGCTAGGCCGATTGCGCAGCGACGCCAGGGCATTCGCCACTGCCCTGCAGCGCAGGCGGGTGCTGGTAGACGCCGAGACAGCCCTGGCCGCCATCGTCCCTGCCTCCGACGGCAATGAATCGGAGGCCGCCCATATTGCGGTCATCGATCTCGAGCTCACCCTCGGCCTCGATAGTCCGGCCGAAGATGCCCAGCTGCGCATGGAGCGCCAAGTCAAGCGGCTGGAGTCCGGTCTGCGTGGCAGCGGTGGCGACGACCCGGTCGCAGCAGCGCTCGAGGCCCTTGGCACAACGGCTGCCGACGCCCATCTCTTGCAGCGGGCGAAGTCAGCCATCGCGGCCGCACTGGATGCACCGCCATGATGGCCGATGTGGTGGTGTCCTGCCCCTACTGTGGGGAGAGCTTCGGGACACTCATCGACAACGGGCAGGCAGCTGGCAGCGGCAGTGACGAAAGCTGGGAGGACTGCGCCGTTTGCTGCCGCCCCATCCGGCTATGCTGGGTCTTCGGCGAAGACGGCGAACTCGAGACCCTCGAGGCGATGACTGATAGCGACGTGTAAAAAGCCGCCAAAGCAGTCCACTCCCCCCGGCTGACCCGGCCTTATTGCAGCAGCCACGCTGGCGACACGTCGTTGTGGGAGCCTGCACTGCGGGCGATCAGCCCTGTCCTCGACAAGGTGAATGCTCTGTCGCGAAGAAGGCTCAGGCCGCCGGCAGCGTGACGCTGACCGCTGCACCGCCGAGTTCGGCATCAGTATCGATGGCAAGCCGGCCGCCCCAGGCTTCCAGCAGTTCCGCCACCACCGCCAATCCGATGCCCTGACCGCTGGTCTTGGTGTCCGCCCGTGCCCCTCGATGCAGCACCGCCTCACGTAACGCTTCAGGGACGCCGGGGCCGTCATCGGCAACGGTAAGCAGGACCTCCCCGGCACGATACTCGGCACGAACCTGAACCTGCCTGTGGCCGTACTTGCAGGCGTTTTCCGCCAGATTGCCGATGATCTCGTAGACGTCACGCTCATCCACCGCCACCGCCAGGACCTCGGGAATCGCTGCCGAAAGCTCCAACCCGGCCTCGGGATGCAGCCTTTCGAGGCCGGCAAGAATGCGCTGCACCGGCGGCTCCAGCAGGGTGCGGTGTACACGCAGAGGGTTGCGGCTGACGCTGGCCCGCTGCAGGTGATGGTGCACCATGGTCTGCATGCGCTCGATCTGCTCCCGGGCGAGCTCAGTCGCGGCGGGGCCATCGGCCAGCGCATTGCGGAGGATGGCCAGCGGTGTCTTAAGGCTGTGAGCAAGGTCGTCCAGGGTGTTACGGTAACGCTGCTGTCGCGAGCGCTCGTGATCCACCAGCATGTTGAGGTTGCGCGCCAAGCCGGCAATTTCCGCAGGCCAGCGGTCGTCGAGCCGCTGGGCTGTGCCCAGTTCCACCCGTTCCACTTCCAATGCCAGCCGCTTCAGCGGCCGCAGCGCCGCAGCCAGGACTGCCAGCAGCACCAGCAGCAGGCCGAGGCCGGCACCGCCGAGGCCGGTAAAAAGCGCACGGCGGAAGCTCTGGGCCTCGGCCATGAAGGGTGCCTGGGCCATGGCGACGCTGAAAACATAAGGCACGTCACCCTGGGAAGACTCCCAAATCACCCCCAGGCTGAAGCGATAAAACGATGTGTCTTCGCTGTCGATGAAGGACTCGAAGCTGGCATGCCCTGGGGGCAGTCGCGGAATCTCCATAGCCGAGGCGCGACCCACCAGGCTGCGCGAGAACCAGACCTCGCGCCCGTCGCCATCGATGACGCCAGCGTAGAGGCCGGAACCTGGCTGATTGAGTCGGGGCTCGGCCTGCATCACCGGCAGGGTGAGGCGACCGCCAACGACATCGGCAGTACCGAGCAGGGCCAGGGCCCGCAGTCGCAGCTGTTCCCGGGCACTTTGTTCAATGCTGGTACGGAAGGCGCCATCGAGGATGACACCGGTGCCGGAAAGAAACAGCAGAAGGAGCAGGGCCGCCGCCAGCAGCAATCGCAGACGCAGCGAGATCGGGCGTCTCATTCCAGTGCCAAACGGTAACCCTGACCACGGATGGTGGTGATGGGACGAAGGTCGCCACTGGGATCGAGCTTGCGGCGCAGCCGCCCCACAAACACCTCAATGACGTTGCTGTCGCGCTCGAAATCCTGAGCATAGAGATGTTCGGTGAGTTCGGTCTTGGACACCACCTTGTTGGGGTGGAGCATCAGGTACTCGAGCAGGTTGTACTCGTAGGCAGTGAGGTCGATGCGCTCGCCGGCCACCCGCACCTCCTTGGCCACGGTATCGAGATCGACACTGCCGATACGCAACACGGGACTGGCGAACCCCGAGGCTCGTCGAACCAGGGCCTTCAGCCGCGCCAGCAGCTCTTCGTAGTGAAAGGGTTTGGCCAGATAATCATCAGCTCCGGCCTCAAGGCCAGTCACCTTGTCCTGCCAGCTGTCGCGGGCGGTGAGGATCAAAATGGGATAACGACGCTCCGCCTTCCGCAGGCGTCGGATCACCGCCACCCCGTCGACCTTGGGCAGACCAAGGTCGATGACAGCCACGTCGTAGTCGAACTCCTCGCCATAGTAGATCGCCTCGCGACCATCGCAGGCGCGATCCACGACCATGCCATCCGCTTTGAGACGCTCCTCGAGCTGTTGCGCCAGAGCCTCCTCGTCTTCCACGACCAAAACCCGCATCGGCTTCCCCCGACTGTGACGAGACTGTGCCTAGAATGGACCTGGATTGGACCTGGACGACGTCGAGCCCACGGCTCAATGGCGGCGGCGTCGATCCGAGACGGCCCCCGTTCGGGCCTCCACGAACAGGGTCTTCACCCGTCCGTTGTCGAGCAGCACCGTCGCCTGCCAGCCGTGGCGTCCATCCTGCTCGGCCGGACGTATGGAGATCAACTGGCCACCGTAGCGCTGTTGTGCACGGCTGGCGGCTTCGTCGATGTTCAATTCCGTGCTTGGCGCCTGAAGGGCCTGACTGTCCTCCTGACTCCAGGGCGAAGCCCAGCCGTCCACCGCTGTGAGCGCGCCGAACACCAGAATAATCGCCTTGACATCAACCCGGAACATGCCTGCTTCCTGCCCGACCCAAGATCAGGCGGCCCGTGAATACCAGTGACCTGAAGCCATGCTGCTGTCACAGCGCTGAATGCCTCCTGAATCTCCGCTGCCGCCAGGCGCCACCCGGCGCCACCGCTACCAGCCGATGCTGGGCATCGAGATCGAGGATCAGATCCGCCAATCCAGGCGCCGCCTGCCGCAGGGCCATGGTCAGGCGCTCGTAGTGCGCCACGAACCGCACCACCTCTGCCGGCGTCATGGCAGCCGAGGCATGAGTTCTCAGCAGCGCTTCCTGCTCCTCGCGCCAACGCAGAACCGCCGCGAAGTCAGGTATACGCAGATAGACCAGTGCCCCGATACGGGCGAACAGTGTGGCATAGGCCTGACGAAGAGCATCGTTCACTGCTGTTCGCCAGATCCCGGCGGCATCCTCTTCCCGCTCCAGGTCGTTGCAGGGATCCACCAGCGCCGCCGTCCCCTGTGGTGGCGCGCCGACGCACCAGCCTTCGAAGAGCACCACATCCACGGGCGCTTGGACCGGCGCCCAATGGGCAATATCCACGCGTTCATCGCGGCCTTTGTCGAAGCGCGGCAGTGCCACGCTGCCCGTGTCGCCGGTAAGTCGGTCGAGCAATTCGAGGCCCAGATCCACGTCATGGGTACCCGGGACGCCGCGGGTGAGGAACAGCGGATGCACTTCTTGCGCCAGAGTGACGCGCTCGGCCCGGGGCAGATAGAGATCATCCAGCCCCAGGACCGCCACCCGAGCGCCGTATTCCCGTCGCAGCAATGCAGCCGTAAACGCGGCCAGCGTGGACTTGCCGCTGCCCTGCCCGCCCGCCAGACCCACGATCAGTCTGCGATCCCGTCGGCGTTCGTGGATCCAGGCCGCAAGCATGGCAGCATGGCCAGCGAGCATGCCCGTCACCGGCGCCT
>SLTB01000092.1 GCA_007130155.1 Pseudomonadales bacterium | reverse complement strand
GTCATCAGTGGCACCGACAACGGAGATGGCTTTCGGGTGCATTCGGGGAATGAGGGCTTCCGATTCACGGATCCCAATGGTTTCCCGGATTGCTCAGGCGGCTGCTTTGCAGGTCAGCCAGAGACAACCGCAAACTATTTCATTGGTGGCAGCGGCGCTGCGGCAGGTCTTCTCGAGCAACCCCTCTATTATGCCGCGAAGTGGGGCGGTTTCGACCTCAGCCAGGGCGATACCCAGCCCAACCGGCAGGAGCTCTGGGACAGTAGTGGCGACGGCATGCCGGACAATTTCGTGCTGGCTGTCGACCCGAGTGTGCTCGAGACGGCGCTGGACGAGGCATTTCTTGCAGTTCTGGTAACGTCGGCCTCAGCGGCTTCGGTCGCCACCAACTCCACCCGGCTCGACGCCGATGCGGCCATTTACCAGGCGCGCTTCAACAGCGATCGCTGGAGCGGTGAGATGCTTGCCTTTGGAATCACGCCTGGTGGGCAGGTTGAGGCGGAGCCCATTTGGAATGCGGCCCAGCGCCTCGATGCCCAACCACCTTCGTCCCGTCGTATCTTCTCGTCAACAGGTTTGCTCGCTCCGACGATCGACGATCCGGTACGTCGAACGACCACGGGCATCAACTTCTTGTGGGATGAGCTCTCCGAGCTGCAGCAGCAGCAACTAGCGACGGGCCTTTCCACCGAGCAGCTGGCTGCTGACCTCGATGTGGAGCGTTTGCTGTATCTGCGCGGCAAGCGCTCACTGGAGCAGACCACCCAGGATCAGGCGCTGCCGTTCCGGCGTCGCGACAGTGCGCTGGGCGACATCGTCAATTCCAATCCCCAGTTCGTGGGTGTCCAGGACTTCGGCTACGGTGTGCTTGGCCCGAATGATGCGTTCCCCACGGGTCTGGGGCTGCAGTATCGCGAATTCCTCAAGGACAACCTGGACCGCGTACCCTTGGTCATCGTGGGCGCCAACGATGGCATGCTGCACGCCTTTGATGCCCGCGTGGACGATGCGAGCAACGCGAGTCATCTTGGCGGTCGTGAACTCTTTGCCTATGTGCCCAGCGGTGTCTATGACAATCTCTATCAGCTGACCCTGCCGGATTATGTGCATCGCTACTACGTGGATGGTACTCCACGTGTGGCGGATGCCTGGCTTGGGACGACCAAGGGTTGGCGCAAGGTGGTCGTTGGCACCACAGGAGCGGGTGGCCGCAGCGTCTTCATGCTTGATGTCAGTGACCCGCTGAACATCAATGCCACGGATGTGCTTTGGGAATTCAGGCATTTGCGCTTGGGTGAGACCATCGGTCAGCCGTCAGTTGTGGCGTTATCCAACGGCAGGTTTGGGGTGGTAGTCAGCAGTGGTTACAACAATGGCGGTACCGGTCGTGTGTTCGTCCTCGATGCCGCTGATGGCAGTATTATCTTCCAGTTTGATACCGGAGAGCCGACGGCCGGGATGGCGACGCCGCTGGTCATCGATACGACGGGCAATACCATTGCCAACCGGATCTATGTCGGCGATATGGAGGGTCGCCTGTGGCGCTTCGATCTGAATGCTTCGAACCAGAATGACACGCGCAACTGGGGCGTGCCCAACTTCCTCCTCGACCGCTCGGGAAGCGATCGCAAGCCGGTGCCTCTTGCCGTCCTGCGTGCACCGAACGGTGAGGTGCAACCCATCTCTGCGCAGCCGGAAGCCGGGCGTAACCAGGATGGCAACCTGATGCTGTTCGTCGGTACGGGCACTTTCTTTCGTAACGGGGACAACATCGTTGGCAGCGATCCGGAAGTGCAGACCTTCTATGGCATTGTCGACCGAGGCGTGCGTGTGCGAGGGCGATCGGGGTTCACTGTTCAGAACGTTCTGGCGGAGGTGCGGGATTTCGATCGTGACCTGAGGGTCGTATCCCGAACCGAAGTCGCTGGTGCTGATGGTTGGCTGCTGGATCTGCTGTGGAAGGGCGAATTCGGCGGGCCTGGAGCCATTGGGGAACGTGTCACGCAGAGAGCTATTTTGCGTGCCGGTCGCGTCATTTTCACTTCTCTGATCCCGTCGCCTAACGCCTGTGACTTCGGGGGTTCGAGCTGGCTGCTGGAGCTGGATGCATTTACGGGGGGGCGGATCGAGCGGCCAGTGTTTGATCTGGATGGTGATGGTGATTTCGACGACGGCGACATGGTCACGGTCTTGATAGATGGTCAGCAGGTTCGGGTGGCCCCCTCTGGACAAATGCCGGATGGCGCCGGGTTGCTCTCGCAGCCGACGATCCTGTCAGCGGGTGATCGTGAGTTCAAGTTCCTCTCCGGGTCGACTGGAAGCATTGAAAGCGTGACCGAGCGGAGTTCCTCTGATTTTGGCCGCCACTCCTGGCGTGAACTGCGCTGACCCTGCGACGACTTCAGCAATGGACGGCTCGATTCGGCCCTCTTTGGCGGGCCGGATCGATGTCTTCAGGCAGTAGGATGCGTCCTCTCCCTTGAACGTTCAGCACCAGCACCCTGGGCTTGGCCTTGCTCGAGGGCGGCGGGCAGTATTCGAAGCGACCGTTCTGCCAGGCGGTCTGGCCATTCGGGAGCATGCGCAGATGGCGCCCCGTTCCAAAAGCTGCGAAACGCAGGGAAGAGCCCTTGGGGAAAGGTGGAAAGTGCCGCAGCACCGGCGCATCCGGATGCCGTTCGGCGTGGCCTGTGAGATCGACGAACACCGCGAAGCCCTCGCTCCAATCGCCTCGGCATTGATCATGGGCATCCAGTGGGCAGATCAGGACGGGGCGGCCGTGGGTGGCCGCCGAGGCCCTGGCGTAGGCCAGCCCGCCGCGAACCGCATGGATGGCCGTCTCGGCCCGTATCTCGTGGATCAGGCGCTGTGCGCTCGGCAGGGCGAAGGTGGCCAGCAGGGCGGCGACTGCCAGCGTGGCGAGCACTTCGATGAGCGTGAAACCGCGAGGGGGCATGTCAGCGTCCTCTCTTGGAGAACGCCTATGGTGACGATCACATGGGGCGGGATCTGCGCGCTCAGGCTGAAATGGCTGTGAGCGCTGGCCGAGAATGGGTGTAGGACCAGACGGCTGGCTTTGAGCGGGCCATCAAAGCTGCTTCACGGCATGCGATGGCCAATGCCATCGCGCGCAGTGCGCGCTCTCACAGTGACGTATCGCTCGAAGCGGGCGGTTACTCCATCCCGAGCTTCTTCAGTCGATAGCGCAGGGCGCGGAAGGTGATGCCGAGGCGCTTGGCAGCGGCGGTCTTGTTCCAGCGGGTGGCTTCCAGTGCCTCGGTGATCTTGTGGCGCTCGATGGACTCCAGATAGTCCTCGAGGGAGCCATCGTCTGGCGAAGGCATGGCCCGCGTGGGTTGGCCACTGCTCGCATCGGCTTCGATCTGCTCCATGGGCGCATCGAGGTAGCGTTCCGCGTCTCCCGCTTGGGCCGCGGGACTGAACTGCAGATCGCCCTCCTTGATGCAATCATCCTCACACAGGGTGTAGGCGCGTTCGAGGATGTTCTCGAGCTCACGGACGTTACCGGGGAAGCTGTAGGATTTGAGGGCGTCCATGGCTGCCGTGGAGACCTCTGGGGGCTCGCCGCCGTATTCGCGGGCGAGGCGGGCGAGCATCTCTGCGACGAAAAGTGGGATGTCTTCGGCGCGCTCCTTGAGGCTCGGTACTTTCAGCTCGATGACGTTGATGCGGTAGTAGAGGTCCTGGCGGAAGTCACCGGCTTCCACCAGCCGCGCAAGATCCTTGTGGGTGGCCGACAGCAGCCGCACGTCAATGGCGGATTCCTGCTGGGAGCCCACCGGTCTTATGGCCTTCTCCTGTATCGCCCGCAGCAGTTTCACCTGCATGGGAAGCGGCAGATCGGCCACCTCGTCGAGGAACAGGGTGCCACCATTCGCGGCCTGGAACAGGCCTTCCTTGTCACTGCTGGCGCCCGTGAAACTGCCTTTGCGATGGCCGAAGAATTCGCTTTCCATCAACTCGCTTGGAATGGCACCGCAGTTGACGGGCACAAAGGGCCCCGTGGACCTTGGTCCCTGTTCGTGAATGGCCCGGGCCACGACCTCCTTGCCGCTGCCGGAGCCGCCGGAGATGTACACAGGGGCTTGACTGCGGGCCATCTTTGTCACCTGTTTGCGCAGCCTCTGCATGGCGGCCGATTCGCCTAGCAGCTGGGTGCCGCCACCGCCCAGGCCGTCGGCCATGGGCTGCAGCCTGAGGGCCTGATCCACCAGGTTTCGGAGCTGTGCAAGGTCTACCGGTTTGGACACGAAATCGAAGGCCCCGGCTTTCAGGGCCTCGATAGCGGAGTCCATGCTGCCATGGGCGGTGATCATCGCCACGGGGGTTTCCGGATGCTCGGTGCTGATGTGGCGGACCAGATCGATGCCGTTGCCGTCTGAAAGCCGCATATCTGTCAGGCAGAAGTCGAACGCCTGGGCGTCGAGTTGAGCATGAGCTTCGCTGAGGTTCGCCGCGCTCTCGGTCACCAGGCCCATGCGGCCGAGGGTGATTTCGAGCAACTCGCGGATATCGGGTTCGTCGTCTACGATCAGTACACGCCTATCGTTCATGGTCTCACGCCGTCTGCCGTTGCGGATGCGGGAAATGAATGCGGAAGCAACTGCCGCCCTCCTGCCGGGCAAGGTAGCTCAATTGGGCCTGGCTCGCTTCGCACAGCTCTCGGGAAATATACAGACCGAGGCCGGTGCCGGTCTCCTCGGTGGTGTAGAAGGGCTCGAAGAGGTGCTCGAGCTGAGCTGGATCGACGCCGGGCCCTTCGTCGATCACATCCAGCCAGGGCCGCGAAGTGACCGTATCGATGCCGCCGCTCAACCACACTGAACGCCTGCCGGTGCGTTGCTCGCTATAGCGGGCGGCATTGGCGCAGAGGTTGGTAAGCACCTGATCCATCTGCCGTGGATCGAGCCGCACCTCTGCGTCCTCGGGCTGCAGCGAGATCTCGAACTCGGCAGGGTGCTCCTGGCCTTCCTGGAAGCGCAGAACGAACTCGTCGAGCCACTCCCGCATGCCGATGAGGCGCGGCTCTGGATGGCGCCGTCGGGACAGTTCGAGGATGTTCTCGATGACCTGGTTCATGCGTCTGGAGTGGGTCTGGATAATGTCGGCCAAGCGCAGATCGTCCTTGTCGAGGGCTGGGGACTCCCTTAGCAACTGGGCGGCATGGGAAATGGCACCGAGGGGATTGCGGATCTCGTGGGCGATGCTAGCGGATAGACGACCCAAGGCCGCAAGTTTGAGCTGCTGGGCCTGCTGGGTGAGTTCGGTGTTGTCCTCGATGAAGCCGATCACTTCACTGTCCGGTGGACTGGCCAGGCGTGCGAAGTTCAGGCGGATCTCATTGGCCCCTGGTTCGCTGCGGAAGGGATCGGGCCGGTATTTGCTGTCCTGCTGCCAGCGGGCGAAGCTGTCCAGGACCGGCTGGGGCATGGGGCGAAGGTTGCCGTTGGCGTCCTCGAGTCTCAGCAGCGCGCGCGCAGCCTTGTTCACCAGTCGGGACTGGCCGGCATTGTCGAAGACGACAATGCCCGTGCGTATGCGCTGGACGATGAGTCTATTCAGACGTTCCAGCGACTCCACTTCAGCGGCACGTCCCATGGAGGTCTCCTCGGAGCGTTGCAGCCGCCGGGACAGACTCTGGATGAACAGCGATGTGCCAAAGTAAATGGCGCCGAGCAACCCTGCGTGGAAGAAGTCGGGTACCGGGGCTGCCGGCAGCAGGGAGAGGTAGAACTCTTCGTAGAGGACCAGGAGGGTGCCGATGGCCGGTAACACCGTCGAGATGCGACCGGGAACGAGGATGGCGCCGGAGGCTATGGCAACGATGATCAGGGTGCCGAGGCCGCTGGTGACGCCACCGGAGAAATGCATCAGCAGTGTCAGGGCCACGGTATCGAGGGCGACGATGATGAAGCCGATGGTGGGGCGATCGAAGAAGCGGCTCGGTATCAACAGCGATCCGGCGGCGATGACCACGTTGGCACCTATGTAGGCCAGCAGCGTCACCAGGAAGGCGTCCGGATCGAGCGTGCCCAGCAGGCGTTCGCCGATCTCGCGGAGGAAGATCACGAGTAGCGAAATGCCAAGGATGATGCGGTAGTAGTTGTAGATGCGCAGCAGGGTGGCAGCCTGGCGACGCTGCTGTGTCGCCACCAAGTTCATCACTTCCTGGCGGGAAGCGCTGTTGTTGGGCGCCATGGTCACCAGCCTCGCCGTCGACACTTTCCATGGCCGCCCCGGACGAGGCGCATGGTCATGGTCAGGTGCCGCCGCTATCCGAACGCCGCTGCTCCTCGGGAATGCGTACTTCGAGGATCGGCGGCGTGTCCGGCCTGTCGAGGGCACCCAGGGTCAGAATGTTGATCCATGAGCGGTCCCGATTGCGAACCTCCTGAGAGATGAGGAAGTTGCCATCGGGGTCCAGGGCCTCGAAATCTGGATAGTTGGCCGCCAGGACACGCAGAGAGTCGTTGGCCGGTTCCGGGAGGTTGAGTTTCAGGTAACCCTCGATCATCAATGCCAGACCATCGGGCACCGATGGGGTGGTGGGATAGTTCTCCACCACGTTGCGGCCACGATTGACTGCAGCCACGTAGGCTTCCCGGCTGAGATAGTAATGGCCCACCATGATTTCCGAGCGTGCCAGCAGGTTACGCAGATAGATCATCCGCTGACGAGCATCCGGCGCGTAGTCGCTGGCCGGGAAGCGGGCTAGAAGCTGACCAAAGTCCGCGAAGCTCTCGCGGGCGGCACCAATGTCCCGCGCGGCGAGATCAGTGGGGACGAAGCGATCGAAGAAACCCCGGTCCTGTTCGTAGGCGGCGAGCCCCTTGAGGTAGTACGCGTAGTCGACGTTCGCGTGCTGAGGGTGCAGCCGGATGAATCGATCGGCGGCGCTGCGGGCTGCGTCAGGCCGAAATGCCATGTAATAGGCGTAAATCAGCTCGAGCTGGGCTTGCTCCGCATACCGGCCGAACGGGAACTGAGCCTCCAGGCGCTGCAGCTGGGCGATGGCGTTGTTGTAGTTGCCGGAGCGCAGGCTACGCTGCGCAGCCTGGTAGAGAACCTGCTCGCTGGTGACCTCCTCGACGTCCCTGTCCCGGCCAAAGAACGGCATCCAGGAACAGGCGGCGAGCTGGGCGCAGACGACGGCGACAATCAGAATACGGCGGATCGACAAGAACGGTTCGCCTCATTGAGTGGGTATGGAGTGCAAAGCGACCGACGCACTCAGTGCACCCGGCCGCCTGACATTAAAACACAGGAGCTGCCACCAACCCAATGCGTTGGCGAGCGCGCTCGGGCAGGATGGTACTCCCCGCGGAGCACGTGCTGCCGACAACGGCTACCCGACCGGCATCATGAGACAGGACATGGCATGAGAGAGAGCAACACCCAGGGTGACGAGTATGCTCTATCCTGGGAAGACGAAGGTGGGCCGGCTGTCGAGCGGGTGATGCTGGAGGGCGTGATTCCTGGCAGCAGCAATGGGCTGCGCCTGGACCAGGCCCTGGCTCTGCTGTTTCCGGAGTACTCGAGGTCGCGACTCCAGCAGTGGCTGCGGCGGGGCCAGATCCTGCTGGATGGCGAGCCGGCAGCGCCGCGACGGCGGGTGCTCGGGGGCGAGCGCGTGCGGGTGGATGCCCAGGCCGTGATGGCCGAGCATTGGACGGCAGAGGCGCTGCCGCTCTCGGTGCTGCATGCGGATGCCGCCGTGATTGTCATAGACAAGCCTGCCGGCTTGGTGGTTCACCCCGGCGCCGGTAATCCAGGCGGAACGCTGGTCAATGCCTTGCTGCACCACTTCCCTGACCTCGAAGCGGTGCCCCGTGCCGGCCTGGTGCACCGACTGGACAAGGACACCTCTGGTTTGCTGGTGGTGGCACGGACGGCCGCGGCTCATGGCCATCTGGTGCGGCAGCTGGCCTCCCGCAGCATGGGGCGGGTCTATCTGGCGCTGGCGGAAGGCGTGCCTGCTGGAGGGTTTCGCGTTGATGCGCCCATTGGCCGCGATCCGCAACAGCGTCTGCGCATGGCCGTGGTGGGTAACGGCCGTCCTGCAGTGACCCATGTCGCCGTCCGGGAACGTTTTCGCGCCCATGCCCTGCTGCGCTGTCGGCTGGAGACGGGAAGAACCCACCAGATCCGGGTGCATCTGCGGCATGAGGGCCTGCCGCTGGTGGGCGACACGCTCTACGGTGCCCGGGGGCGGTTGCCGAGGTCACCGCTGCCCGAGCTGGTCGAGGCCCTCGGTGGATTCGGCCGGCAGGCGCTGCATGCCACCCGATTGGTCCTGGCTCATCCCGACGACGATCGGGAGCTGACCTTCGATTCGGCGCTGCCCGACGATCTCGAGCATCTGTTGACGACCCTGCGCGCGGACCGGGATCTGAACCCATCCGGGGTGGATTCTGCATGAGGATCGACTGGCATCATGATCGCTTTGAACTGCCGCTCGGTGTGCGTGCCTGCAGCACCTTGGGCGGTGATGGATTTGATCTGGGTGGCGAGCGTCTGGCGGACGGCTCGCCCTCGCCAAGTGTGGTGGCGAGCCGGGATCGTCTGCGCAGCGAACTTGGCTTGGCGCGGGTCGCGTTTCTCGAGCAGGTGCACGGCATCGGAGTCCATGAGGCAGGTAGATCAGCCGAGGCTGTGCTGCCGGAGGCGGACGCTGTGACGACGAGAGTTCCGAATGTGGCCTGTGCGGTGCTTACGGCGGATTGTCTGCCTGTGCTGTTCTGCTGCCTGCGCGGCGGCCGGGTCGCGGCCGCCCATGCCGGTTGGCGCGGATTGTCCGCCGGCGTGCTCGAGGCGACCCTGGCGCGCTTCGATGCGGAATCGACGAAGGTTTCCGCATTCCTGGGTGCGGCCATCGGCCCTGGGAGTTTCGAGGTGGGTCCGGAGGTGCGGGCAGCGTTTATCGCCGGGACGGCAACGGTGGCGTCCTCTGCGGAATTGAGCGACTGCTTCGCCAGGGGCCGGGGCGACCGCTGGTTTGCTGATCTCTATGGTCTGGCGCGGGTACGTTTGAGGGCAGCTGGCGTGACTGGCGTCTACGGTGGCGGCGAAGATTGCTTCCGGGATGCCGACCGCTGGTTCTCCTATAGGCGCGACGGTGTGCGTGCCGGTCGCCAGGCCAGTCTGATCTGGATCGAGCCTGGCGTCAGTCGCAATTCGTGACGATGGCGTCCCTCGCCGCGGCGATGCGCGTCTGCAGTTCTTCTTCGCTGAGGAGCCGCTCACGACCGCTGTCGTCTCTGACCCGTACCCGGGTATGGGTGGTCAAGTCTTCGTACTGGCGTCGCGCGCGGGAACACTGCTCTCGACGCTCTTCCTCCAGGCGGGCGCGCCGGGTCTCGGCCTCCGCCTGAAGTTGAGCCCGGTGTTCTCGCTGTTCTTCGGTGAGACCGAGTTCGTCGTCGGATGGAACCTGAACCGCAGTGGTGGGCTCTGCGGTAGCCGGGGCCTGGTCTGTGCTCCCGGCCGCCGGATCGCTCGGGTTCGCCAGAGTCGCCGGGGTCCGAGGCCGTGCACGGGGGTCGATGCGCTCATAGGTGACATCGCGGGGTGCCACGGAGCTGTAGTGGACGGTCCCCTGCGCATCCACCCAGCGATAGACTTCTGCCGCCTGGAGGGTGGCTGGCAGAGCTAGCGCAAGCAGCAGCGTCAGACGCTGCAGGAGCGTCGTGCCGAAGCTGCTATGGGGTGTGCCTTGGAGCCTGATCTGGAGCATGACAGCCTCTGGCCAACTGCGGAGCCTCTCGCCCAATGATAGTATCGCCCGCAACCTGTTGTCCCATCTAGATTTTGACAGGTGGTAGTCCTTGTCGGCCCAACGGCTCGTGGCAGTTGACGCGAGCGGTGCGACCGGAAAGAATAGCCGGCTCGTTTTTCGGGCCCGTGGCAACGGACGTGTTGCAGCTCCGCGTATGTGCGCAGTGGGCATCCGCCTGCTGTGGATCGTGGGTCGCCTGATGCTCCATGCCCATGCGCATCACCGCCGCTATGGCGCTCGATGCCCCCATCGCCAGACTTGGCCATATTGAAGGAAACAGCCGTGGAACGCCTATCCGGCGGAGACATGCTCATCCGGGCGCTGCAGGACGAGGGAGTCGATTATATCTTCGGCTACCCTGGCGGCGCTGCACTGCACATCTACGATGCGATCTTCAAGCAGCAGCGGGTACAGCACATCCTCGTTCGCCACGAACAGGCGGCGACCCACATGGCCGATGGCTATGCGCGGGCCACAGGGCGTCCAGGGGTGGCGCTGGTGACCTCCGGCCCTGGTGCCACCAATGCCGTTACCGGATTGGCTACCGCGTTCATGGACTCCATCCCCATGGTGGTGATTTCCGGTCAGGTGCCCAACGCCCTGATCGGTACCGACGCCTTCCAGGAGACCGACATGGTCGGCATCTCCCGTCCGGTGGTGAAGCACAGCTTCATGATCAAGCATGCCTCGGAAATCCCGTCCGTGGTGAAGAAGGCGTTCTTCATCGCTACGACGGGGCGTCCGGGACCGGTGGTCATAGATGTCCCCAAAGACACTACGGATCCTGGCCAGCTGTTCGACTATAGCTACCCCGACACAGTGAAAATGCGGTCCTACAGCCCTGCCACCCGCGGTCATTCCGGGCAGATCCGCAAGGCGGTGGACCTGCTGCTGACGGCCAAGCGACCGGTGATCTACGCCGGCGGCGGGGTCATCCAGGGTGAGGCTTCGGCCATTCTCACGGAAATGACGCGCTATCTCGGCTTCCCCATCACCAATACGCTGATGGGACTGGGCTGCTACCCCGCCACGGATCCGCTGTTCCTGGGCATGCTCGGCATGCACGGGACCTATGAAGCCAACATGGCCATGCACCACAGCGACATGATCCTGGCTGTAGGTGCCCGCTTCGACGATCGGGTCACCAACGATCCCGGGAAGTTCTGCCCTGGCGCCAGGATCATTCATATCGATGTGGACCCGGCCAGTATTTCCAAGATCGTTCCTGCTGAAGTGCCCATCGTCGGGCTCGCTCAGCCGGTCCTGACGGACATGCTCGCCCTGCTGCGGGAACGCATCGAGGCAGACCCGAGCGTGCTTGATCGCGAAGCTCACGGTGACTGGCTCGATCAGCTGGCCGCATGGCGACAGCAGCACGGGCTCGACCATGGCCTGATGGGCAAGGGCCGCAACGGCGTGAAGATCCGCCCCCAGGCGGTGGTGCAGTGCCTCTACCAGGTCACCGGAGGTGAGGCCTTTGTCACCTCGGACGTCGGGCAGCATCAGATGTTCGCAGCGCAGTACTACCACTTCGATCAGCCCCGACGTTGGATCAATTCTGGCGGTCTCGGGACCATGGGCTTCGGACTGCCCTCGGCCATGGGCGTCAAGTTCGCCTATCCGGAGGCCGTGGTGGCCTGCGTCACCGGTGAAGGCAGCATCCAGATGAATATCCAGGAGCTGTCCACCTGTACCCAGTACGGGCTGCCGGTGAAAGTGATCGGGATGGTGGTGGACGGAGTCTCCGACGTGGTGGCGCTGCGTCCCGAGCAGATTCGGCCGGCACCGGAGTTTGGTGCGGTGCTGGACACCGCG
>SLTB01000303.1 GCA_007130155.1 Pseudomonadales bacterium | reverse complement strand
GTATAGAACGCCTGACCGAAAGCGAAAAACCATAGCCCCGGCCGGGCAAGCTGACTGAAGTCGGCCCGAAACATGAAGTTGCGCGCCTCGGTCCAGCCGTCCATGCGCGATGCGTATACGACGATCCCGAGGATGAGCAGGATCAGCACCGGCATCAGCAGTTTGGAGAATTTCTCGATGGCGCTGACACCGCGAATCAGCAACCCCGTCGCCAGAACGGTCACGGCAAGGAAGTACCAGACCGAGCCGTAGCCCTCAGCGAACTCGTCGAAGGGCCTGACGGCCAGCCGAACCGCCGATAGTGCATAGCCCAGTGTCCAGCCGGTGATCACCAGGTAGTAGCTGCTGATCGCGATGGTCAATAGCACCACGAACCAGCCGTAGATCGTGCCGAATCGATTGACGCTTCGGAACGTCGCCACGACGCTGCCCTGGACCAGTCGCCCAGCCCCAACCTCCAGCATCATCACCGGCACTGCCACCAGAATCAGTGCAATAAGATAGGCAAGGATGAACGCGCCGCCGCCGTTCTCGCCGACCATGTAAGGGAAACGCCAGAGATTGCCGAGACCAACTGCAGCGGCAGCCATCGAGAAAACGAACGCAGGCTCAGACGACCACTGAGCACGCTGAGATTCACTACTCGGCGCATCACTGCGCAGCATCACTGGCTCCCATAGCCATGGCAACCGGCACCCTACTCAAGGCAGGGAGAAATTCCAAACAGTCCGCTGGAAACACCCACGCGGGCAGTCAGTCTTGACCTTCCGACAGTCGCGATCCAGCATGGGTGCTGGAATCACGAGGAGAGGCAGACATGATCCGAGGCATTCATCACGTGGCGCTGGCCACCAGCGACATCGACCGACTGGTGAACTTCTACAAGGAAGGCTTCGGCTTCGAGGTCGTCTACGAGGGCGGCTGGGAGAAAGGCTCGAAGATGATCGACACCATCGTCGGTCTTAAAGGCTCATCCTGTAAACAGGTGATGATGAAGGCGGCCAATACCCACATCGAGATTTTTCAGTACCTCACTCCGGCCGGCAAACCGGTGGACCCGAAGCGTCCCGCCAGCGATCACGGCTATACCCACTTCTGCGTCGACGTGGTCGACATCGATCATGAGTACGAGCGCATGCAGAAACTCGGCATGACCTTCAACTGCCCACCGCCGACCCGTGAGGAACTCGGCGGCGGCGCGATCCGCGCCACCTATGGCCGCGACCCTGAAGGCAACATCATCGAACTGCAGGAGATCAACGACCCGGAGCACCCCTTCTACCTGAAGGTGTGATCCCTCCAGCCAACCCGAGGCGGGTAGGTCACTACCCGTCCTTGCGGCCGAGTTCGATCAGATCGTGGAAGGCATTGAGGGTGGCCTCCGTCGACTCGCCCGAGTAATTCACGTTCACAAACAGCGTCTGGTCCACCACGCCCTCGAAGCGCGCAAGCAGCCCGCGGCAGTGTTCGATGCTTCCCGAGATGACCACGGCATCGATGACATCATCGGTGAAGCCCTCCATGGCCCGCTCGAGTTGGCCCTCGGGCATCCACTTGGCGGCATGGTCGGCCGCCTTCGAGAAACCCTGCTCCCGCAGGACATAGTCGTAATAGGGGTGAGGCAGGGGCGCATAGAGATGGCAAATGGCAGCCCGGGCTGCGTTCCGGGCTGCCTCGGCATCTTCCCCCACCGAGACGAAGGGTGCCGTGGTCGTTCCGAGCTGCGCCGGGTCGCGACCTGCCGCGACGGCGGCAGCCTCGAAACGCGGGCGCACCACATCGCGCACGTAATCCGGCGACAGCAAGGCACCGAGGGCGATCCCGTCGGCGACCCTGGCCGCGACAGACACCATGGCCGGAAACACCGCCGCCAGGAACACCGGGATCGATGCGCGCACGGGTTGCACCGCCGGTGCCCAGCGCATGCGATGAATGTCCCCACTCCAGTCGAGTTCCTCTCCCGCCCGGGTAGCCACCGCCTGCCGCAGCAGCGTGATGTATTCCGCCATCTTCTTCAGCGGCCGTTCCTGGGGAACCCCCTGCCACACCTCATTGATGTGCTTGTTGCCTGTGCCGACACCGAGGACGAGCCGTCCCCCCGACAACTCGTCCACATCCACGGCGCTCATCGCCGCGAGCCAAGGCGAGCGCGCGTAGGCGTTGAGGATGTAAGGCCCGATCTCGATACTTTCAGTGGCCTCGGCGATAGCCGCCAAGGGCACGAAGGCGCTGCGCCAGGCCTCCGTCACGTACACGGAGTCCAGGCCCGCAAGTTCCGCCTGCCTTGCCAGGTCTGCCATCTGGCGGATCGTGGTACCGCCACCTGCAAAGATGATGCCCTGCTTCATGTGCTGCCTCCCGGAGGATCACCCATTCAGGGTCGACTTCGCCATGACGAGCCTAGCGCGATGCCGCAGGCCTGTAACCGCTTGCGGCGTCTCAGAGCCAATCGATCAGGGTAGCCCACGATATGAAGCCAGCCCTCATGGCGCCTCCGCGTCCGCTTCCTCCTCTTCTGCGGCGGCCTCCTCACGTGCAGCCGCTTCCGCTTCGAGTTCTGCCTGATGCGCCTCCTGCTCCTCCGCGATGCGCTCAGCAACCGCTTCGGGATCGCGATCGGCAACCTCCTCGTCGACGCGCTCGGCGTAGTCGATCGCCTCAGCTCGCTGCGCTTCCAGAGCTTCATCCAGCGCGGCATCGGCCTCCGGATCCAGGCTGCGCCCGTCACCGCAGGCACTGTTCAGGGCGAGCAGGCCACCGGTCAGGACGGCAGCGGCAGCTCGGCTCCAGCGGAACCTGATTTTCAGCACATCACTTGGCATGGCGCCTGATCCTCACTCTGCTCAATGGACTTAAGAGTGTGCCGATGGACGCCGCCCGCTACAAACCGGTAGCGAGTAAGCTCAGCAAGACCGGCATCCGCGGAACCCGGACCCCGTCAGGGACAGCCCCCACTTGCGGCCCACTTGCGGCCCACTTGCG
>SLTB01000142.1 GCA_007130155.1 Pseudomonadales bacterium | reverse complement strand
ACGATTGCCGAATTGGTTGGGCTACATGAAGCGCAAGCTTTCCTCAATGGTGCTATTGATCAGGGCAGGCTCGCCCCTCAGCCGCGCCAATTCGGACGGGTAATCATGGAGCAAGGCCAATGTGTTGCCGATCAGATTGGTGGTGGTGCCGCTGCCGGCCACGAGCAGGAACTGGGCAAAACCCAGCATTTCCTCCAGGGTCAGTTTGGTGCCGTCCACGTCGGCCTTGGCCATCATGCCAAGCAGGTTGTCGCCCGGATCCTCGCCGGCCGCGACCTGCTCCATCTTCTTCTGCAGGATGGGCGCGAAGAAGGCTGCGATCTCCATGGCCGCGTCGCGCCCTTTCAACTGCACTTCGGGCTTGTTCTGACTGAATACGCTGGCAGCCATGACTTCGACCCAGCGCCGGAAGCGCTCGCCGTTCTCCGTATAGGGCACACCGAGGAAGTTGCAGATGATCCAGAGCGGCACCGGGACGGCCACGTCCTGAATCAGGTCACAGCGGCCCTGGTCGATGAAGCCGTCAATGAGTTCATTGACGAAGGCTCGCAGGCCCGGCTCCATGGCGCGGATGGTGCGACTGTTGAACGCCTGGACAATGGCGCGACGCTGGATGGTATGCAGCGGGGGGTCGGCGCTCACCAGCACCCCGGGACGATCGGCCGGTGCGTAGTCCACACCCGGTCCGAACTTGGCTGAGTAGGTCGCGTTGTCCTCGACGATGCGCTGCACGTCGGCATAGCGGAAGACTGAATACCAGCCCCATTTTTCTGAGTGGTGGAACGGGCAGGCATCCAGCATGCGTGAGAAGGTCGGTCCGGGATTCGCCTGGAACTCTTCTGAGTAGAAATCGAAGTCGTCTTTCATGTTCAGCTCCTCGAGGGGGAATCTGACGGGATCAGAGGCTGCGTGCTGCGGCATGACCCTCGGCGATGGCACGGACCAGGAAGCGCGGCGTATTGGCGTCGCCCACCAGTTGGTGGGGGAGGCCGCGTTCGAGCAGATCAGCAGCCAGTTCGTCGCGCGGTCGGTTGAGGGATACGAAAACAACAAGATCGGCAGCAATGGTCTCGATGTCACCGCCATTGATGGGCTGCATGCGTGCCTGCTGTCCGTCCACCGCCAGGACCCGGGTGGCGACGTGATAGCGAAAGCGGTATCGGCCCAATCGCTCAAGGGCCGGATCCACCATCAGGGCCGATCGCATCAGCGGCGCCAGGGTGGGCAGGCGCGTCACCATGGTGACATCGAGGCCTGCGGCGGCGAGATGTTCGGCCGCGGCCAGGCCCTCATAGTGGCCGACGTCGTCGATGACCAGCGCGCGGGTGCCTTTGGGGTCCGAGGTGGCCAGGATGTCATTGGCGCTCTGAACGTGGGGCAGATCGATGCCCGTGATGGGCTCTCCCGGATGGGACATCTGCACGCCGTCGAGGCGGGGTTCTGCGCCGGTGGCCAGGATGACGTGATCCCAGAATGCGGCATCGATGTCCTCGGCCACGACATAGGTGGAAAGCCGCAGGTCCACACCCAGGTGGTAGAGCTCACCCTGCAGCCAGTCGATGAGATCGTTGAATCCCTGTCGGCGTGGGGCGCGGCCGGCCAGACGAAGGGTGCCACCCAGATGGGGAGCCGCCTCCATCAGCGTGACCTGGTGGCCTCGCAGAGCGGCGATCCGAGCCGCCTCCATGCCGGCCGGGCCACCGCCGATCACCAGGACCTTCTTGACGACTTCGGCGACTGTGAGCTTGTCTTCACCGAGCCTCGCCTCGAAGCCGGCCGCCGCGTTCACCGCGCAGCCGACGCGCCGCTCGTTGCCGAGGAGTTGCCCGACACAGCCCTGATTGCAGGCGATGCAGGGTCGGACCCGATTGGCCTCCCCCTTGCGGGTCTTGCGCACCACATCCGGGTCGGCAATGGTTGCCCGGGTCATGCCCACCAGTTCAGCCTGGCCGAGGCGGACCACCTGATCCGCTTCCTCGAGGGTCCTGAAACGGCCGGTGACGATGACGGGAACGTGGGTCTCATCGGCAACCGGCGTTGCGGTTTCGAGTTCGTAGCCGGCGGGCTCGTGCATGCCGCCGATCATTTTGGGGAAGCTGTGATAGTTGCCCAGGGAGATGTTGACGAAATCGGCCAGGCCCTCCGCTGCCAGCGCCCTGACCACCTCGATGTTGTCCTCGGGACCGATGCCGCCGACGGTGAGATCCGCCGCGAGACGAACGCCGACGGCGAAGCCATCGCGGGCCACCTCGGCGCGCACGGCACGCATTACTTCGAGCAGGAAGCGGACCCGGTTCTCGAAACTGCCGCCGTACTCGTCGTCGCGCTTGTTGGTGTTTGTGGAGAGAAACTGCTGGATCAGGTAGCCGTGAGCGGCGTGGATCTCGATGCCGTCGAGACCACCGTCCCGAACCAGCGCGGCAGCAGCCACGTAGGCATCGATGATCTCGCGGATCTGGGCATGAGTCATGGCCCGGGGCACCACGCCTACCATGGGGCTGGGCACGTCGGAGGCCGACCAGGGCGGACTGCCGTCGAGGGGGGAGCCGTTGTGGCCCGCATGCCACACCTGCTGGAAGACCTTCATGCCGTGGGGGCGGATGCGTTCCATGAGCCGCTTGTAGCCATCGAGCAGGGTTGGGTCGAAGGCATTGAGCGTGCCCGGGCTCGAAGGATGCACGGCGAGGATCTCCAGGATGGAGAGACCGACTTCGCCTCGCGCCCGTGCCTCGTGGTAGGCAATGAGGTCGTCCGTGAGGCGGCCACCACCGATGCCGGTGGCATGGGCCGTCCGCACCACCCGGTTCGGAATGACCACTCCGCCGACTTCGATCGGACTCAGAACGTGTTCGTACATGACCCCTCCCTGCCCCGACCAGCAACGGCTGGTCCTGCGCCAAAATGGCCCGAATCATCGGCGGGCCGCAAGGGACCTCGCCTAATTTCTGGCACACGTTACACTTAACGCGAGAAGCGAAGCAAGCCTAACGACGCGCAGGCGGAGGGACCAAGTGCCACTCAACCCAAGTAGACTTGGCAAAGTTACAGCGTCGCGAAGAGAGTCCCATGCCTGACCATGCAGGAACCGAACGCCAGCGCGCCCGCCGGGACCGCATTCTTCAGGCTACGCGGGAACTGGTCACCAGCGTCGGCTACGAAGGCCTCACCATGCGGGAGTTGGCGGCCCGCGCCCAGGTTTCCCCGACCACGCTCTATAACCTCTACACCAACAAGGATGAGTTGCTGTTCGCGGCGGTCGGTGACCACATGTCCGGCAGCCTGCAGGAAGCCCGTGCCCTCGCACCCGATCCGGGCTATGAACAGCTGGTCAGGATCGTAGAAGTCCTGGGGGTCCAGGTTCAGGCTACGCCCGAGTATGCTGAGGCCATTGCCAAGGCGTTGTTCCAAGCCGGACCCGAGGATGCCCTGACGAGACTACTGGTGCTGCGCACGAGCCAGCAGTGCCTGCCCTCGCTGCAGGCCATGGCGGACGCCCGGCAGCTGCGACCCGGAGTCAGGCACGATCGCACGGCCCATCTGCTGGTGGATGCTTCCTGGGGCTGCATGTTCGGCTGGCTGAAGGGCATGGTGCCCCTGGCTGATCTCAGGCGGGAGCTTCGGGATCTTCGCTTGAGCATTCTCATGAGCATGGCCCAGGGTGAAGCGCGACGTCATATGGAGGAGTGGCTCGATTCCGAGCCGGAGAACCTGCGGCCACGGCGCCGCTCCCGCGCCTGAACCCGGATTCGTGGTGCCGGGCAGCGGCTCCGGTTTCGAAGCCGGGAACCGAAGCTGATAAACATTGACGCCGGAGAGTCCATTCCCTAGATTCTGGAACGCGTACCAATTTGCCTGAAGTGCTGAGTCCTGGTTGGCAGGCCTCGGGTCCTTCGGAGGGGAAACACCGTGGGCCAGCAGCAGACGTTCGAGACTCGTATCTTCGAAGCGATCCGCGCCGAGCGGGCGCGCACGCAGGTTCCTGATGGCTTTCCCGCCATGCCAGAAATTCCCGGCGGGCGATACATGCGGGAAGACTTCTTCAAGCTCGAAGTGGAGCATGTCTTCCGCAGGTCCTGGGTCATGGCCGGCCACGAGCAGGAGCTCCCCGAGCCCGGCACCTACAAGCGCTTCGACAAACTGCTCGGGTCGCCGATCATCATCGTGCGGGATCACGAAGGTGTGATCCGCGCCTTCTACAACACCTGTCGCCACCGTGGGGCGCCGGTGGTCAAGGACGCATCCGGGCGCTGCAACATGCTGCGCTGCCAGTACCACTCCTGGGCCTACGATCTCGCTGGACGCCTGCGAAGCGTGCCCGACGAGCACGACTTCGTCGATCTCGACAAGTCCACTCGGGGCCTACTGCCGGTTCGCTGCGAGTCCTATCGCGGCCTGATTTTCGTCAACGAGGATCCTGCTGCCATCCCGCTGCTCGATTACATGGGTCCACTGGCCGAGGAATGGAGCGAGACCGGCGTCGAGGACATGCGGCTGGACTATCGCTGGTCGCGGATCATCAACTGCAACTGGAAGTGCGCCCTGGACGCCTTCCAGGAGGTCTACCACATCAATACCCTGCATCCGAAGACGGTAGGCGCCATGCTGGAGCACTCTGCCGCCACCATGGGTCTGTTGCCCAACGGCCATTCCCGCATGTGCGTGCGCATCACCGGCGCCGACATTGATGCCACACCTGAGGATGGCTGGCCCAACGGCGAGGTGTACCGGCGCACCAGCGTCGCTCAGACCCTCTGGCCATCGCTGAACGTGCCCTGGAGTGTCGGGACTGGACGATTCATTCTGTTCTGGCCGCGCTCCGTCGGCCAATGCGAGATCGAAGTGATCGGCCTTGGCCCGGATTGGGGCGAAGGACCTCTGCCCGAGGACAGGGTGGCGGCCAACGCCAATTTCGATCACATCCTCGATGAGGATGTGCGCAACCTGGAGTCCATTCAGGCCTCCCTCGACTCCGGGGCCTTCACCGGCATGATGCTCAACTATCAGGAGCGTCGGATCTACTGGTCCCACGAACAGATCGACCGGGTCATCGGCGTCGAGCGGGTTCCGCAGGAACTCCGCGTGCAGCCGGTCCTGGCGCCCTACGTGGAAACCTGACCCCCTCTGCGGTCCCTCGGGCACCGCAGCCGACACCCTTCAGGAGCCCTCTTTTCTCTCATTTCGCCCAGGCGCGGTTGACTACTGGTACGCGTTCCAATCATTTCTGGAACTTGTTCCACATATAACGGGCATCCCGCCCGACAGGGGAGATTCACCATGGCCCGCAATCTACGTTCCTGCGTCGCGGCCACTGAGGGTGTCGCAAAACTCAGCGTGGCGCCCCTGTGGGAGCGGCTTCAGCCGCAAATGACCCCGCAAGTCATTGATTTCTGGCAGTCCATTCGCGGCTGAAGCCGCTCCCACGGAGTCTTGCCAACCTTTTTCGACACCCTCCACTGCCGCGCTGACGCTGCTTCCGGCGCTGTCCGTTCCCGCCCTCGGTCAGGTCGCGATCGACGAAATCGTGGTCACGGCCCGACTCCGGCAGGAATCCCTGCAGGACTCGCCCATTGCGGTCACAGCCGTCAACGAGGAGCAGATCCGCCGCTACAACCTGCACACTCTGCAGGACATCAGCGCCACTACGCCCAACGTGGAAATCGCCGCCGGCCGTACCGATGGTCTGTTCATTCGGGGCATCGGTTCGGGCGGCGACACAGGTTTCGATCAGGCCGTGGGCATCGTCATCGACGACGTGTTCTTCAATCGCGGTCGCTGGATCACCCAGGGCTTTCTCGACATGAGCCAGGTCCAAATCCTCAAGGGACCGCAGGGGGTCTATCTCGGCAAGAACTCCATTGCCGGCGCCATGGTCATCTCCGCCAATGAGCCGACGCCCGAGTTCGAAAGCTCAGTGCGAGCGGGCTATGAGTTCAATGCCAAGGAGCGCTTTGTCGAAGGCGTAATCTCCGGCCCGCTGAGTGAGACTGTCGGCGCCCGTCTGGCGGTGCGGACTCTGGGCCAGGATGGCTGGATGACCAACACCCACCTCGGCGAGGACGGCCCTGACAAAATCGAGGACATGGGCCGCCTGACCCTGCAGTGGACGCCCACGGACGACATCACCAACACCCTGCGCATCAACGGCGCCCGCTTCAAGGCCAACAGCATCAATGCCGCCCTCCAGCTCGTCGATTGCCCCCAGGGTGGACCCCAACCGGTGTTCGGCGTGATCCCGGCCCCGGGCGAGGACTGCCAGCTCAACAGCAACAACACCTTGAACAACACGCCGCCGGAGTTCGGTGACCAGTTCTGGAAGTACAAGTCCTGGAACCTCTCCAACCGCCTCGACTGGGAGCAGGATCAGTTCGTGGTCACCTCCATCACGAGCCTGTCCAATTACGATCTCGAGTACCTCGATGACTACGATTACAGCAGCGCGGACATCATCTATGCCTACGAAGAGGAGGACTACGACCAGTTCAGTCAGGAGTTGCGTTTGACCAGCCGCCTCGAAGGACCGATCAACTTCCTCGTCGGCGCGCACTATGAGCGGACGGAGATGTACTTCCGCAACTCCTCGATCCTGTTCAATCAGACCTTCTTCGATGTCATCGCAGGGTCCTTCGGACTGCCAGCCGGCAGCTTCCCCCTCGAGGATCCGAGGAACGGGCGCTCCTTCACCTGGGACCGGGACAACAACCAGAAGGGCCGCAGCTGGGCTGCCTTCGCTGAGGTCAGCTTCGACATTCGAGACAACCTGCGCCTGGACGTCGGTGCCCGCTACACGGACGAGCGCAAGAAGAGTGAGGCGGTGAACACCTTCGTCAACCAGAGCCATGCCATTTTCTTCCGTCTCGAACCTGAGGGAGAAGTCTTCGCCGACACATTCAGCGACAGCGAATTTTCACCTCAGGCCACCCTATCCTGGTGGCCACAGGAGAATTGGCTGGTCTTTGCTTCCTACAAGGAAGGTTTCAAGGCTGGCGGTTTCGCCCACGGCACCACGCTCAACGCAGGATTTACGGTGGATAACCTGGCCTTCGAAAGCGAAACCGTCGAGGGCTTCGAGATTGGCACCAAGGCCACCCTGCTCGATGGACGTCTGCAGGTCGGACTGCTCGGCTTCCACTACGAATTCACCAACCTTCAGGTGAACGTCTTCGACTCCGACGCCATCGCCTTCACTGTGCAGAACGCCGGTGAGAACGTCACCCGAGGCGTGGAGTTCGACTTCCGCTGGAACCTGACGGATGCCGTCAGCTTCGACGGGGCCATCAGCCACCTCAATGGGGAGGTGAAGGACTTTCTCGGCTCCTGCTACGCCGGTCAGACCGTGGAGGCGGGCTGCAACCAAGTGCTCAATCCCAACACGGGCGCTTTCTCCAGCCAGGATCTCGACGGCACCACCCTGCCACGGGCACCGAAGTGGAGCGGCAGCGCGGGGCTGACCTGGAACGGTGAACTCGGCGGTGGCTACGGCCTGCAGGCCAACACCCGACTGCTGTGGTCGGACGATTACGGGCTCCTCGCTACTCAGCGGCCAGGATCCCGCCAGAGCTCCTACGCCCGCTGGGATGCCAACATCACCCTGTCCGGGCCGGATGATCGCTGGCAGGCCATGCTCTACGGTAAGAACCTGACCAATGAGAAGATCCTGATCGGTGGTACCGACCGGCCCGGATCCGGCGGTGGCGCGGGACTGCCCGCAGCTGCCGGTCAGAGCTTCCTGGCCGACAGCGTCGGGACCATCCACCGCCTGCGTGAAGTGGGAGTCATGCTGAACTACCGGTTCTGACGAGACCCTGCCGGGGCTTCGCCAGCGCCTGATCGCGCACCGTGGGAGCCTTGCGCCTGGCCTGTTTCGCCTGGAGCGAAACAGGTCGCATAGCGCCCGAAGGGTGAGCGCCAAGGACGGCGCTCAACAGCGGACTCGTCAGCGAGACCATTCGCCGATAAATCGGCTCCCACGGTGCTCACAACCTACGGGCAGTTCCTCAGCGGGTGGCTGCCGCCGCCATTCGATCACCCATACCCTTCCTTTCAACAGTGATGTTCCGGCGCTGCCATGGCAGCATGCTTCGCGACGAACAGAGGAGTGCTGTCCTCGCAGGCGATCCGGACAGGAGAGCAAGACATGAAGATCGGCGCCATCTATCCCCACCTCGAAATCGGCAGCGACCCCGTCGTGATCCGCGACTGGGCGCAGGCCGCCGAGGAGCTCGGTTACGCCCACATCCTGGCCTACGACCACGTCCTCGGCGCGGTACACGCGGACCGGGAACCTGCGCTGTGGGGACCCTATACCGAGGAGTCCGCGTTTCACGAACCCTTCGTGCTGTTCGGCTACTTTGCGGCGGCCACGCAGCGGGTGGAACTGGTCACCGGTGTGCTGATCCTGCCCCAGCGTCAGACCGCGCTGGTGGCGAAGCAGGCCGCAACCCTGGACATGCTCTGCGGTGGGCGCCTGCGACTCGGAGTCGGAACCGGCTGGAACTACGTGGAGTACGATTCCTTGAACGAGAACTTCAAGAACCGGGGCAAGCGCCAGGAGGAACAGATCGACGTGCTGCGGGAGCTGTGGGCGAAACCGGTCATCGACTACAAGGGCAAGTACCACCGCATCGATCGAGCCGGCATCAAGCCGCTACCGGCAAGGCAGATCCCGATCTGGTTCGGCGGCTTCAGCGACATCGCCTTTGAGCGTGCGGCACGCCTGGGTGACGGCTTCATTTTCGGCGGCATGCAGCAGGACAACCTCGACGCGCTCGAGAAACTGCGCAAGCTGGTGGCCGAACAGGGCCGGGATCCGGATACTTTTGGCATCGAAGCCATGCTCAACTACCAGTCCGGTCCCGACAACTGGCGGCAGGAAGTGGAAGCCTGGAAGGATCGTGGCGCGGGCTACGTCTCCATGCGCGGCATGTCGCTGCGCGGCAGCGAAGGCATGTCGTCGCCACAGCAGCACATCGACGCCCTGAAGACCTGGTGGGACGCCGTCGGCGATCTGGCCGATTGAAGCGAAAGATCCAGCCCGGACCAAGGCCGCAAGAGGCCTCGTTGCCAACCGCATTGCCACAGGGAAGCATTGAACGATGGAACAGATTGCCCCGCTCGAAGTCGGCCTGCCGGTCATCGACATGGAGAAGATGCACGACTTCTACTGTCGTGTGCTGTCTTTCGAGGAGGTTCGCCGTGCGGACATTCCACCGGAACTGACTCAAGCGCTGACGGCCGGAGCAGACGGCTACCTGAACGTCTGGCTACGTTCGCCTTATGGGGAGATCATCAAGCTGGTGCGGCCGCCTGTTGCACCTGAGCGCTCGGTCGCTCCGGCAGCACTGAGTACGCGCACGGGCTTCGGCTACCTCACGTTCTACTGCAAGAATATCGAGCAGGTCCTGGCCGAGGCCGAGGCTCATGGCGCCACGGTGCGCTCGGACCGTGGCCTGCTCGACGGCCGCATCGGCGTGAAGCTGATCTTCTTCGAAGACCCTGAGGGGAACGTCATCGAGCTGGTGGAGCCGATGTAGCAATTTGGCGCTGTCGCGGAAGGAACGGTCGAGCGCCCCGCCATCGTTATACATCGCCCGCACTGCGGGCTCCCACAGAGGCAACTCCAGCAGGTGGCGACCAGCTCGATCGAAGGTTGTGGGCGTATTCCGCCTGGAGCGGAATGCGTCGCCCCGGGCGCCCAAAGGATGCGGGCCAAGGATGGCCCGCAACAGCCCGCATTGCGGGCGATTGACGCGGCCAGAAGCCCCGAAAATTCGACTGGATGGAGCTTGGAGCTTGTTCCAGACATAGGCAGGCGTGTTCGTACCCCGCACGGGCTCTCCGCAGGATGCGGATCAACCGCAAGCCTGTGAAGCCCCGCGTCGGACATGGAGATCCCTAACAGGGTGCTGAAAAAGTCCGTCCATGGACTTTTCCAGGCCGATCTGTGGTACACGTCCGCAGATCGGGCACGACAGATCAATTACTTACGCGATTGATCTGCGCGCGGGCCATCCATGACCCGCATAGCAGGCTGCTGAAATTTGTATTTCAGCAGCCTGCTAACGGTTGACGTAAGGCGCAAGCGCCGTGTACGTCCCCGGGACCAGCTCGGTGAGCTGCACCCGGGAGATGCCCCAGCTCTCCATGCGCGCCAGATTCGCTGCCACCTTCTCGGGATGCCCTACGAGGCCGCCAGCGAACCCATTGCCGAGCTGCCCTTCCAGGGCTTTCACCATCTCCGACTCCCCGGCTGCCATCAGCGCGAAGTAGCCGATGGGCATGTCGGCCCTCAAGGTCTTCACTTCACCCACCAGATCCTCGACCTCGTTGTCGGTGATGGCCGCAAGCTCGCCGAAGTCGATGGCACCGGCGCGGATGAAGTTGCCCTTGAAGACTTCGATGCGATCGATGAAGGGCAGGCTTTCCCGGCGGGTCCGCGGCCCGCCCGCGGAAGCGACCAAAGTCGGTCCGCCGCCATCAAAGGGGCCGAGCACCGGAACGTCGATGTCGTAGTATTCGCCATGAAAGCGGCAGCGGCCGTGGTCGAAGAGCTGTCGGACGATCTCGAGGGCCTCGATGAAACGGCCCGCGCGGTGTTTCGCTTCTGGATATTCCCAACCTATGCCGGCAATTTCCGACTCCGCCCAGCCGGCACCGAGACCTGCTTCGAAACGGGCCGGTGCCAGCTGATTCAGCGCCAGACTGGCCTGGGCGAACTCCACCGGCGAGCGGAACAGGTTGTTGCAGAACGAGGAGGCCAGCTTCAGGGTATCGGTGGCACAGGCCATGCGCGTCAGCGTCACCCAGACGTGAGGGAAGGGCTTGTCGCCCACCCAGAAATGGTCGCTGGCCACCACGCCACAATAGCCTTCGGCCTCCCGGGCCTTGGCCCACTCGCCCGGATCCTGATCCAGGGCGGTGTTGTAGTTGGGAAAACATTCCATCGCAGTCAGCCTCCGCTCTGTTTGGCGACCCGCTCCGCAGCGAGCTGATAGACGTGGCGGTTGCCCCGCGACCAGGTGACGTTGAGGGTGGTGGCGTGGATCTTCCAGCCGTCTGCGCCCCGTCGACATTGATGGACGTAATAGCCTCCCAAGGTGTGGCTGCCGTCGCCATCGGAGTTGGCGATGAAATGCTCGGCCTGCATGTACACCGTGACCGTGGCCTCGTCGCCGCGGATGTCGTACATGAAGTTGGACAGCAGGTGCTGGGTGGCGTCGAAGCCCGGCAGCATCCGCCGGCAACCGGCCACCCAGTCGTCGCCGGTCATGTCCGCGCCCGGCAACCCGCTGTAGGACGAGAAGTCCATGTGCAGCTTGTCGGCGAAAATGGAACGGAACAGCTTCCAGTCACGGGTGTCGATGCCAAAGGCATAGCGGTGAATCAGCTCGGACAGCTCGGCGCGGTCGCTGAGCGTCTTGAGGTCCATGGTCACGATGAGGTCTCCCAGAGGCTCGTTCAGGTCAGTCGTACCAGCATCTTGCCGGTATTGCCGCCGCGCAACAGGTCGCAGAACGCCGGTACGAGGTTGTCGAATCCGTCCACCACCGTTTCCCGCCAGATCAGGTCCCCGGCGTTCAGCAGACCTGCCAGCTGCGCGATGTAGCCGGGCGCCTGCCCGGCATAAAGCCCGGCGTTGAACCCAGTGAGCGTCAGACCTTTCTCGATGGCGGTGAAGAAGTTGCCGGGTCCGGCACGATAGTTGTCGCTGTCGT
>SLTB01000090.1 GCA_007130155.1 Pseudomonadales bacterium | reverse complement strand
GGCTGCTGAGTTCGCGCAGGTTGGTCTTCACCTCGGCGATGTAGTCCGCCAGTGCCGCTTCGGGAGTGAGTTCAATCGCATCGAGTTCTGGCGTGATCGCCAGAGGTCCGCCGCTGAGCCTGCGGCCGAGCAGGTCGCCCAGGGAGTGGGCGGGGTCGGTGGAGATCAGCAGGATACGATTTTGTGGTTGGGCACGCTGCAACGCCCAGGCGGTGGCACAGGTGGTCTTGCCCACGCCGCCCTTGCCGCCGAAGAAGGTGATCCGGCAGACGTCCTCGATGACTGGATCGGGCGGCGGCGCATGGCGCAGCCTTGAGAGCAGGCGCTTCAGCAGCATCGGAAGCCGTCCACGGGAGAATGCTCCATGCCCATGCGCCGATGCCAAGCGTGGAAGTCCTCGAGGATAAAGGGCATCAGTTCGAGGCAATAGAAAGAGGCTGGATTGGGGACGCCCAACGCTTCCGACAGCACCAGCAGCCTGAAAAGGTCTTCCTGTCGGCGTTGACTGCGGCGCTGCTGCCGGCGAAAAGGTGCGGCATAGAGCTCATCGAAAAAGGACTCGATGCGGCGCAGCAGCGACACCGGCTGCTCAGTTGGCTTCAAGGACTTCACTGGGCTCTCGTCGGTGGCGGATGGCAGCTACGCCTTCGAGCAGCAGCCAGATGTTCAGCGCCAACAGCAGTCCGCCCACGCCGGTGAGCAGGAGGTTGCCCTGGGATAGATAGCTGCCAACGTTGATGAACATGGCCCAGGTGGTGACGGTGGCGACGAAGAGAAACGGAATCAGCGTCAGCAGATAAAGCCGCTTGGTGTGCCAGAAAATCAGCGAAAGGATCAGCAGGGACATCGCTGCGGTGAGCTGGTTGGTGGTGCCGAACAGCGGCCAGAGGATCATGCCACCCTGGCCTGGGCGGTCAGGGTCGGCGAAGAAGGCCAGGGCCATGCACAGCAGGAACACCAAGGCCGTGGCGAAGTTGATGTTGGACAGGGCCGGCAGCTTGTACTGCCGGCCAAGTTCAGCGAGAACGAAGCGCTGCAGGCGCATGCTCGTGTCCAGGCTGGTGGCCGCGAAGCACACCACCATCATCGACACGAAAGTGGTGCCGAGAGCTACCGGCAGACCCAGATGCCCCATGAAGTTGCCCGCGCCACTGACGAAGGCGGCGATGCCGCTGGAGCTGGCATGAGCCCAGCTATCGTAGTGGGCATTCCAGGCTTCGAAGGTGGCAAAGCCTGCTGCGGTGGCCAGGATGGCGGCGACAGCCAGCAGGCCTTCACCGGTGGAGCCCAGATAACCAATGAAACGGGCGTCGGTCTCGCGGTTCAGCTGCTTGGAAGTGGTGCCCGAACTCACTAGGCCATGAAAACCGGAGATCGCACCACAGGCGATGGTAACAAAGAGCAGCGGCAGCAGAGGAGGGGTGTCCGGAGGCACGGCCGTGTTGAGGATCGGCGCGACAATCTCTGGGCGACCGACGAAGACGCCCAGGTAGATCATAATCAGGCCGATGAACAAGAGATGAGCATTCATGAAGTCACGGGGCTGCAGCAGAAGCCATACCGGCAGGCGCGAGGCAATGGCGCCATAGGCGAGCATGATGGCCGTCCACCAGGCGACGCTGGGTGCGCCTGCGATCTGCTCTGGCAGGCTCACGGGTACGGCGGCACCGACACCGACCAGGGCCAGCATCAGCAGCAGGCCAATCAACGCCGGCCACAACACACCAGCACCTTTGCGATACACCAGCCAGCCGATGCCTATGGCGATGGGAATCTGCATCCAGTAGGGAATGACGCTGGCCGGGAAGTTGGTGAAGAGGGTGCCGATGATTACGGCGAAGACCGCATTCACCATCAGCATCAGGAAGAAGATGATGAGCAGGAACAGGCTGAACGCCCGCGGGCTGATGACCTTCCGGGCGATGGCCCCCATCGACTCCCCACGATTGCGGCTCGAAGCCCAGAGCGTGCCAAAGTCGTGGATCCCGGCAATGAACACGGTACCCACAAGCACCCAGGCCAAGGCCGGTCCCCAGCCCCAGATCATGGCGATGGCCGGCCCGACGATGGGGGCGGCACCCGCTACCGATGTAAAATGGTGGCCCCAAAGCACAAAACGGTTGGTGGGGACGAAATCAATACCGTCGTTGAAGCGGTGGGCAGGGGTGGTGAAGTCCGGATCGAGCCGGAAGACGCGCTCGGCTAAGAACTTTGAGTAAAACCGGTAGCCCACGAAGAACGCGGCGAAAGCGAAAAGGGCCAGCATCCAGCTCGTCAAAGGTCATCACCTGATCAGGGCGCGGCAGGACTCTATCCCGGTCAGCCCGCTGGACTCAACGGGGTGACGGCAGTCGGTACACAGCAATGGCCGCTGGAATGAACAGCAGTGCGAACAAAGCGAAAGCAATGTCGTAGCTGCCGCTGCGATCGAAAATCCAGCCCGAGAACAGCGGCCCCAATGAAGCCATGGTGATGAACAGCATGCCGAGGCCCATGACGCGTCCAAACGACGCAGCGCCAAAGCGACTGCCGTAGACCACCGCCATAAGGGTGAGGATCCCGCCCCCGGCAAGGCCCATGAGGATCGCAGCGAGGATCAAGGTGAGCAGCGCTGGCGTGCCCATGAGCATCAGCAGTGAGCCACCCATGCCGGTCGCCATCACGTAGTAGAGCCAGCGATGGTCGATGCGATCGGCCGCGGCACCGAAGGCGAACTTTCCCGCAATCATGGCAGCGGAACTCAAGGAGATCAGCAAAGCCGCGTAGCTCGTGGGATGGCCGAGATCCCGGGTCAGGGCGCCGAGATTGAATTGCATGGCACCGAATGCAGCGTTGGTGGGCAGAAAGGCCACCACGGCGATCCAGAACGTAGTCGATCGCAGAATGTCCCTCACCTGCCACTGTCGGGCTTCCAGGCGTCCGCGAGCGGTCGGCTGGGTGTCGGCTGGCAGCGCAGCAGGCGCGGGCGGTTCACGACGGAGAATGAGCCAGGCGATGGGGATAATGGTCACCAGGGTGAGCAGGGACAGCACCTGCATGGTGGTGCGCCAGCCGAAGTGTTCGATCAGGGCGCCAGTGAGAAACGGAAAGCCGAAGCCGCCGATGGAAGTCCCGATGGCCGAGATGCCCAGAGCCATCCCTCGCTTTTCGAGAAACCAACGGGTGACCAGAGTCTGTGCCGCGAGCGGCCCCGCCATGGCCATGCCCAGTGGCATGACCACGGCGTAGAGCGCGATGATCTGCCACATGGCCGTCGCCATCGAAGCAAGCCAGAGGCCACCACTCAGGGCAAGGGCCCCCATGATCACCAGGGCGCGCATGGAAAGGGCGTCCATGGCTCGCCCGGCCATGGGGCTGAGCAGGCCGACACCGAGCTGCAGGACGGTGATGGTGACCATGACACGCCCGCGGCTGACGTCGAAAGTCTCCAGCCAGGGGACGACAAACAGGGCGAAGCAATAGATCAGGATGCCGATCGTCACAGCCTGAAAAGCCAGAGTCAGGCCAACGACATTCCAGCCGTAGTGCCAGCCAGGGTGCCAGCCAGGGTGCCAGGGTGTTTGCATGCCCCGTCGGGATCCGGTGAGTTCGAAAGCGCGACACCTTACAACAATGGCGACAACAATGGCGCGCACATGGCGCTCCGACAAAGCGCTCATGCTGCCATGGGCGCGGGAGCGGTGATCTGCATCCCTGGCTGCGATCCGGTAGGGTGACAGTCTTCCGGTCTTTCGCTATGGGGGTGGTGCGGGATGCTCGATCGATTGGCGCGCGCGGTTGGATTGAGCGCGGTTCCGGTGGTGTTTTTCGGCTCAGCGGGTCTGGCTGTCCTGTTCGTGGCCTTTGCTCTGCCATTCGCGCCTGAGTTCGCGGCCTTTTTCGGTTTGCTGACGGACTTCACGGTCACCTACTTTGGCTGGTTCTACATTCTCACCGTCACCGGGCTGCTGATCTTTCTGATCTGGGTGGCCCTGTCGCGTTACGGCAACATTCGTCTCAGCCAGGATCATGAGCGTCCGGAGTTTGGTACCTGGACCTGGTTCACCATGCTGTTCGCTGCCGGTATCGGCACCATCCTGATGTTCTGGGGTGTGGCTGAGCCCATTTCCCACTTTGCCACGCCGCCCTTCGAGGGTGTGACGCCGAAGAGCCGGGAGAGCGCTGAACTCGCGATGCAAATCGCCCTCTATCACTTTGGTCTGCATACCTGGACGATTTTCACCCTGCCAGCGCTTGCCATCGGCTATTTCACCTACCGCCAGGGTCTGCCGATGCGCATCAGCAGCCTGTTCTACACCCTCCTCGGTCGCAGGATCTACGGACCGATGGGCTGGGCCATCGACATCATTGCCGTCCTCGGCACACTGTTCGGTGTCGCCGTTTCGGTGGGGCTCGGAACGCTTCAGTTACACAGCGGCCTGGCTCATCTGCTGGGGGTTCCGCTGGGTGATCTGTCGCGGACTGTGATCGTCATACTCATCACCCTGGTGGCGACGATCTCGGTGGTGCTGGGCCTGGATCGGGGCATCAAGCGGCTGTCCCAGTTCAATATCATGCTGGCTTTGTTCATTTTGCTTTTCATCTGGGTCGCCGGACCAACGCTGTTCCTCACCGCCGGAACGGTGGAGAACATCGGCAACTACCTCCAGTCCCTGCCGCGTATGGCATTCTGGACCGAGTCGTTCCAGGGCACCGAGTGGCAACGCAGTTGGACAGTGTTCTACTGGGCGTGGACGATCTCTTGGGCGCCTTATGTCGGCATCTTCATTGCGCGCATTTCGAAGGGACGCACGATCAGGCAGTTCGTGGGCGGTGCGCTTGGCGCGCCGCTGCTTTTCACCGTGGTGTGGTTCTCCGTGTTCGGATTGGCTGCCTTTGACCTCGAGCTTGAGCGCGGTGTCGATATGACGACTCAGGTTCAGGCCGACGTGTCCGTGGCGCTGTTCCATTTTCTCGAACAATTTCCCTTCTCGACCCTGACTTCAGCGCTCAGCGTCGTGATCATCATCGTCTTCCTGACCACCTCCGCGGATTCGGCTGCGCTGGTTATCGATCAGCTCACGCGCCGCGACGATCAACCCTCCCGGACGGCCCAGCGGGCGTTCTGGACCCTTCTGCTCGGCACCATCTCCGCCACGCTTCTATTGGGGGGTGGGCTGGGGGCCTTGCAGAATGTGATCACCACTCTTGGTTTTCCCTTCTGCGTGTTGTTGGTGTTCATGGCGGTGGCACTGACACAGGCACTACATGCCGACTATCTTGGCTACTCTCTCGACGATCTGGTCGAGGGGAGGGCGCCTGGACTCGACCCGATGGGAACGGACACGGAGTCCGTCATGGAGGACGAGCCCCCCGTTCCACGGGGGCGGCACGATTGAAGGCAAACCCGATGCAGGCCTGACCGCGTGCAAGTTGCCCCAGGGCTTGCGGCGCGCTGGCTGCGTTGCGCTGTTTTGGAAGGCAAGCAGCCATCCCTGCGCAGCGCGGATTCGCTCAGAGCGCCGGCCGTATGCGCAGCACCTTGCCGTCAGCCTCGTCCGTCAGCACATAGATGAACCCATCCGGACCGGTCCGAACATCGCGGACGCGGCTGCCGATCTCATCGAACACTCTGCCATGGTCGACGGCACCGTCCTCGGTCACTGTCACTCGCCGGATGCTCTGCTCCGCCAGTGCCCCGACGAAGAGCTGTCCTCGCCAGGCTGGAAAAGCATCGCCGTCGTAGTAAGTCAGGCCAGAGGGTGCAATGGAGGGCGTCCAGTCCACCAGCGGCTGCTCCATTCCCGGATATTCGGTAAACGGTGAAATGCGCGCGCCGGTGTAGTCCAAGCCGTGGGTGATGACGGGCCAGCCATAGTTGCGTCCGGGCTGGAGAAGATTCAGTTCATCGCCACCCTGGGCGCCGTGCTCATGCTGGTATACGCGGCCATCTGGGGTCACCACCAGCCCCTGGGCATTGCGGTGCCCATAAGTCCAGATGGTGTCCAGGGCATCGGGATTGCCGACGAAGGGATTGTCTGCCGGGATGCTGCCGTCAGGATGAATGCGGATGGTCTTACCGCGGGTGTTGTCCAAGCGCTGGGGGTCTTCGCGGTGATTGAAACCGTCGCCGGTGGTGAACAGCAGGGTGCCGTCGTTCAGAAAGGCGAGGCGACCTCCGTAGTGGGCTGCGGTTCGTTGGGGCGGCGTACCGCTGAAGATCACCTCGAGATCCTCGAGGCGATGGCCGACCAGGCGGGCCCGCGCTACCCGTGGCGTGTTGGCTCGCTGGTCACCGTGGGCATAGCTCAAGTACAGCAGGCCGGTAGCGTCGAAATCCGGATCGGGCAGGACATCGAACAAACCCGCCTGGCTGCGGGCGAATACGGAAGGAAGTCCGGCAATGGGCGCTGAAAGCTCGCCAGTCTCGCTGATGTGGCGCAGGCGACCCTCGCGCTCGGTGAGCAGAAACCCGCCATCGGGCAGGAAGGCAATGCTCCACGGAAAAGAGACGCCTTCGACGAGGGTCTCGATTCTGTAGTCCTGGGCGCGGGCGGGCCCGCCTGCCAGAAGAAGAGATGAAAGCATGAACAGGGCGCCGAGGGCGCGGGCCGGGGATGGTTTCATTGAGGTCTACCTGCTGGGTGGGGCTTCACCTGAACTGAGTAAACGGTCACCATGAAGTGCTGTTCCTGGGGGGAGCGCCAAGGCTCCAAGACCGCATCGTTAATCCAACAATGCAATATACCTGACAGGGCAAGACTTATGATCTTACGCCTCATTCTGGCATTTCTCGCGGCAGTCGTGACCACGGCCGTACTGGCAGCGGCAGCTTCGACTCAGTTCGTCCTGGCCGAGCTTGCGCGGCTCGGCATCGATATTGGCATGGGTGACCGCCTGAGTATGACCGTTCAGGACATCATGGGTATGGGCATGATGTATCTGCCGATCGTTGCTGTAGCCTTCCTGCTGGCCTTCGGTATCGCGGCGCTCGTGATCCGCTACCTCTTGCCGGGGTGGTTGGTCCCGGGCTACACGCTGGCGGGCTTCACTGGCATCCTGGCCATTCTTCTGATCATGCTCGCCGCCTTCGGACTGGTGCCCATCGCGGGTGCCCGAAGCATTCCCGGGATGCTCAGCCAGGGTCTGGCTGGAGCTGTGGGGGGTTACCTGTTCGCACGCATGATCTCCTCGAGATCGGCCGCAGCCGTGAATGGGTGAGCTATGTGGGCCAGCCTTCCTGTCCCGGCTTGATTGCGAGTTGCGGGCTGGAATGAGACCTGATGCCTCATCGTTTCCTGCGGCACATGGCTGCAGCTCGCGAATCAATGACGTAAGTCATTGACTCCGCGGGAGCCGAGGACGGACATGTGCCGGGCTCGGCGTGTGCTGAATCCTTCAGGACGAACGGTTCAGTACTTCCCTGAAGGCCTCTGAAAGCGCTCTTGGCAGGGCGTCAAACAAAGCCTGGAAGTCTTGCTCACGCATCACGGTGGCCAGGAAACCGCTGCCGTTCGGGGTCAATAGGACGCGTTGTTCGAGCAGGCTCCTGTGCAGGCGGCCGATGATGTCCATCTCGACCTCTGAGCGGTGATAGCTGCGATAGTCGTGGATTTCCCGGTCGTGGGGGTGAATGCAGAACAGAGAGCCAACGCCTGTGACCTGGGCGGGGACAGCAGCGGCATGGATGATTGAGGCAACGCGTTCACGAACTGCGTTGCCAAGCTGCTCGAGGTGTTCGAAGGCCGCGCTGTCGAGCAGGCTCATGGCGGCTTCCCCGGCCACCATGCTGATGGGGTTGGCCGTGAACGTACCGCTGGCTGGGACGCGTGCAGGTTCGAGTTCATTGCCGAATACCGCCATCACATCCTCACGGCCGGCCACCGCACCGATAGGCATGCCGCCGCCAATGATCTTACCTAACGCCGTCAGGTCGGGATCGATGCCGAAACGCCCTTGGGCCCCTGAGAAACCCAGCCGGAAGGCGATCACCTCGTCAAAGATGAGGAGTGCCCCCGTGCGTCGCGACAGATCGCGAAGCAGAGTCAGATAGTCTGATCGCAGCGGAGTGAAGCCGCAGCGCAGGGGAGCCGGATCGACCAGGACTGCAGCCAAACTGCTGCCGGCGGACCCGAGCAGGCGCTCGGTTGACGGCAGATCGTTGGCGGGTAGCACCATTACCTGATCAAGGATGGCAGCCGGCATGCCAGGGTACCTTGGCGTGCTGGCCGGGTCAGTGCCCCAATTATCCGGCGACGAGTCGGTGCCCACGGCAGCGAGGTCGTCGCTGCCGTGATAGACCCCTTCGATCCGTGCTATGCGGCTGCGTCCTGTGAAAGCCCGTGCCGCCCGCAAGGCAACGGCCACGGCCTCGGAACCGGTGTTCGTGAAGCGCAACCGCTCGAAGCCCGGAACGCGCCCGCACAACAGGCCGCCGAGCTTCAATTCTGCCTCGGTAGGCAAGGCGAAACAGGTGCCATGTTCAAGCTGATTCGCTATGGCCGCGTTTACCAGCGGATGGGCATGGCCGTGGATGAGGACTCCGAGGTTCCCGGTTAGATCAAGATAGCGATGGCCATCCACATCCGTGACCCAGGATCCGCGTCCAGAAGAAAGGTAGGGCGGATAGGGCGACATCCAGATCTGCTGTCGGGTGTTGGCGCCGGGGAAGATTTGCCGGGCGCGCTCATACAGCGAACGGGAACGGGATTCGGGAGACGTCCAATGCACGGGGACCTTAAGCCCCTCCGCTGCGATTCATGACCCGCTGTCCTGCATCGAGCCATGCCTTCAGGCGAAGCGGCCCCGCCGGGCAGCCCTGCATGTTCCGGCTGCCCTGATCTTCGTCGACGCTGACAATGCGCTCTGCGCTCACGTGCGGACGGTGTTCATGGCGTGGTCTCCAGGGTCGAAAGTGGCTGACCCGAACGGCTTGGAGCAGATCTCCGTGGCCGCCCCAAGCGCCTCGGTATTCTGGCTCGGCGCGCAGCAGCCTGCAAACCACTCGCTGCGGTGACCCTGCGCGGCCGCGTGGCCGGGTTGCACCGACAGGAGCGTCAGTCTGGAATTCCCCCTTGGGTGAGGCGCTTCGGGTCCAGCATTACCTCGAGGTCACTGCGCGCCATGTCGGTCATCTCCAGCGCCACATCGATAATGGGCCGCCCCTCAAGGTAGGCCCGTTTGGCGATCTCCGCTGCACGCTGGTAGCCGAGCTGGCTGTTGAGGGCCGTGACGAGCATGGGATTGCGGGCGAGCGGCTCGGTGATTCGCTGATGCCGGATCTCGAAACGAGCCAGGCTGCGAGTGGCGGCGCGGGCAGAGCCTGCCAGCAGAGCGATGGCTTCCAGCAGGCTGTCTGCGATCAAGGGCAGCATGACGTTGAGCTGAAAATTGCCGCTGGCGGCGGCTGTGGCGACTGTGGCGTCGAGACCGATGATGCGGACGGCTGCCATGGCGATGGCTTCGGGCAGTACCGGATTGACCTTGCCCGGCATGATGCTGCTGCCCGGCTGCAGCGGCTCGAGCTGGATCTCTCCGAGGCCCGCCAGCGGGCCACTGTTCATCCAGCGCAGGTCGTTGGCGACCTTGGTCAGCGTCAGGGCGCCGCTGCGCAGGATGGCGGCGAGTTCCGCTGCGGTATCCTGGCTGGCGATGGCGCGAAAAGGATTGTCATCAGCGTGGAATGCCGCGCCGCTGACACGGCTGAGGCGGGCCGCGACCCGCCTGCCGAATTCCGCGTGGGTGTTGATGCCGCTGCCAACGGCGGTACCTCCGAGGGCCAATCGCGCCAGCCGCGGCTGGATTCCGGCCAGACGATCGGGGAGGTCTGCCGCCTGAGCCGCCCAGGCAGACAGTTCCTGTCCGAACGTTACCGGCATGGCGTCCATCAGGTGGGTGCGCCCGGTCTTGACCACGTCACGCAATTCTTCGCTGCGCTCGCCGAGTACCGCCTGCAGCGCTTGCCATGCGGGCATCAGGTCCTTCGCCATGGCCAGGGAGGCCGCGATGTGGATGGCTGACGGGATGACGTCGTTGCTGCTCTGGCCAAGGTTAACGTGATCGTTGGGACTGACTTCGACGCCGCAGGATCGGCTGGCCAGCCGGGCCAGAACCTCGTTGACGTTCATATTGGTGCTAGTGCCTGAGCCAGTCTGGTAAACATCGACGGGGAAGTGATCAGCGTACTGGCCGGCGACAACCTGGTCGGCAGCCGTGGCGATGGCCCTGCCGCGAGCTGCATCGAGCAGGCCGAGATCGACGTTGACCTCGGCCGCGGCAGATTTGATTTGGCTTACGGCCCGGATGAATGCGGGTAGCATGGCGCGATCGCCAATCTGGAAATTGGCAATCGCGCGTTGGGTCTGGGCGCCCCAGAGTGCCGATGCAGGCACTTCAACCGAGCCCATGCTGTCGGTCTCGGTACGTGTCTCTTTGCTGGCCACACGGTTCTCCCAATGTTCGTCGACAGCCCTGAGGAGCTCGTTCCCTTGTTCGCTACCGGCCGAAAGCGCATGGCCACCGCTGCGCTTTAGCTTCCGTGATCAGGGTATCAGGGAGCCGCCTTCCACATCGACAGTGGTGCCCGTCATGTAATGATTGCTCGCTACAGCCAGAATCATGGCGGCGACTTCCTCAGGCTCCCCGACCCGCCCCAGGAGGATGTTGCCCGCAGCCTGATCGAACATCACTTGCCGCTGTTCCATGGAAACGGTATCGAACATGCCGGTGTTGATCAGTCCTGGGGCTACGACGTTAACCCGGCGCGGGGCAATCTCCGCAGCCAGCGCCCGGCAGAAACCTTCCACGGCGTTGCCGACGCTGGAGATGGCGATCATTCCTGGGGGGCACTTGCGTGCGACGGCGCCCCCAACCATGACGATGGCACCGTCCTCACTCATGTGGGGCAGGCCGGCCTGTACACCGTTGGCGTAGCCCCAAAGTTTGCCGAATGAGCGCTGAAAGCCCTCCATGGCCATCTTCATGAAGGGTCCGACAGCACGCTCGGTTCCGGTGGCTGCAAGGATCAGGGCGTCGATGGGTGCAGCTTCGGCACACAGTCGGGCCAGCCCTTCGGGGTCCTGCACATCGGCCTCCACCCAGTGGATGCTGTTGCCCAGGTCCCCGAGCGAAGCGGCAGCGTGCTGCCGTCTATCCTGACTACGGCCACCCGACCAAACCTCAGCGCCTGCTTCAGCAGCCTGCTTGGCGCAGGCGAGACCGATTCCTGACGTTCCGCCCAGAACCACCACGCGTTTTCCTTCCCAATTCATTCGTTCAAGTCTCCATCGGTCGAGTAGTCATCTACACAGGGTCCAGACAGTGTCCAGAAAGGGTCCAGGTCGGGACCGCCGCCTCGGACCATCTTCCCATGTCTGGCCTCGGGTCTGCTGTCAATTCACTTCAAGTCTTCGCACCAAATTGGTGCGCTCATGGCGCTTCGCTATAAGGTCGCACCGGTTCGGGTAAAGGGATGTAAACTTGCGCTCACGAAAGGTTTACATTTCAATTACAGATCCCTTGACGCCGCTGCCCTAAGATCCCTGGACCCTCCTTGTGCCGGACCCGGCAACAAGGACTTTGGAGAAGGAGCCTCATCCATGCTGGTTTTGACAAGACGTGCAGGCGAGTCTGTCATGATCGACGGAAACATCGAGATCAAGGTGCTGCGCATCCGCGGTAATCAAGTGCATCTGGGCATCGATGCTCCGGCAGAGACTCTGGTTCACCGCCAGGAAGTCTGGGTTCG
>SLTB01000172.1 GCA_007130155.1 Pseudomonadales bacterium | reverse complement strand
TGAGGCCGGCAGCGCCGAACAGCAACAGGTCGATGGCCATCATGACGCTGACGCCAAGCACCGAGTGGCGATAGACGTTGCGCTCGATCCAGTCATCAGGGCAGCCCTTGCCGTACTTGGCCAGGGTCTCGGAATCCTTGCCTTCCCGATACAGTTCGGCGCCCTGCCAGAAGACCTTCTTCAGGCCCTTGACCTGGGGGCTGTGGGGGTCGTCCTCAGTTTCGCAGGTGGCGTGGTGCTTGCGGTGGATAGCCGTCCATTCGCGGGTACCCATACCGGTGGTCAACCACAGCCAGAGGCGGAAGAAGTGCTGCAACGCAGGGTGCAGTTCCAGGGCCCTGTGGGCCGAGAAACGATGCAAATAGACGGTGACCGCGACGATGGTGACGTGGGTCAGCGCCAGGGTGATCAACACCAGCTGCAGCAAGGTGGGAGCCAACAGTCCCTCATACCACATGCGTTCGAGTACTCCTCAAGGTTCGGTTCGGGCGGCACCCACGCGCTGCGCCACCTCGCATTCTCGCATTTGGCCCCGCCCAATGCCAGCTGCCACGCCGCTGGGCTCCAGCGTCACGAAGGCAGATCTGGTACAAGGTGTACCAGCGGAACACCACTTAAGAACCCGAGGAGCGCTCAAAGTTCCCATGTCCAATTTCTCGATCAGCCGGCCCCTCATCAGCGCCACTGAGCTCATGGCCGCCGTCCGCGGGGAGCCCCTGCCCGGACTGGACAACGAGCCGCCGGTGCTGGTGGATTGTCGGTTTCAGCTCGACGACCCAGAGGCCGGGCTCCTGGCGTGGCAGCGCGAGCGCCTACCCGGCGCCCGCTACGGCCACTTGGAGCGGGACTTCTCCGGGCCCGTGCAGCCGGGCCGCAGCGGCCGTCACCCACTACCGGAACCCACCACCCTGATCCGGCGCCTGCGCAGCTGGGGCGTGGGTCCGGACACGCCGGTGGTGTTCTACGATGCCAGCGGTGGCCCCTTCGCTGCACGCGGCTGGTGGCTGGCCTGTCATCTCGGACACCCCAGGGCCTACGTCCTCGATGGCGGCATCGAGGCCTGGCTTGAAGCCGGTGGCAAACTGGAGTCCCATCCGCCTGCCCTGGCGCCGACGCCGGCACCGCCCTGGCCGGAACGACCGGCGCTGCTGAAAGCCGCCAACGTCGAAGACGTGCACGCCGCCCTGGGCAGCGCAACGCCCTTGCTGGACGCTCGCAGTTCTGAGCGCTTCGCCGGTGAGCAGGAACCCATTGACCCGGTGGCCGGCCATATTCCCGGCGCCCGCTGCCTGCCCCATGGGGGCAACCTGGACCCGCGGGGGCGCTTCCTGTCCTCGGCCGCGCTGGCGGCCCGCTGGCAGGACCAGGATGCCGACGTGGCCATCTGCTATTGCGGTTCCGGAGTCACCGCCGCCCACAACGTGCTCGCAGCCGTGGCCGCCGGCGTGGGCCAACCGCGCCTGTACGTCGGCTCCTGGAGCGAGTGGATCACCGATCCGTCCCGACCCATGGCCCGCGGCCAATCGTGACCGCGCCCCATCCGCGCACCCTGACCCCGGCCACCGTGGTCTGGGAGGACGGGGTGCCGACGGCGCCTGCGTATGGCGACATCTACTTCTCACGCCACGACGGTGTGGCCGAGTCTGCAGCCGTGTTCGTCACGGGCAGCGATCTGCCCGCTCGCTTTCAGCACTGCACCGGAGCGTTCTGTATCGCCGAACTCGGCTTCGGCACCGGACTCAACTTCGTACTCGCGCGGCAGGCCTTTCTTGCCTACGCCAGAGCAGGCGCCCGGCTGACCTTCGTCAGTTTCGAACGCCACCCCCTGCCCGCCGCTGAGCGTTCCCGGCTCGCCACCCTCTTGGCCCCCGCTCATCCGGTACTGGCGGCAGCCCTGGAAACCCTGAATGACTGCGCCGTCCCCGCACTTAGGGGGTGGCATAGGCTGCAGTTCGACGGCGGCCGAGTACAGCTCGCACTCTACCTGGGTGCCGCCGATGAAGGGCTCGAGGACTGGCTGGCTTCCGCAGCAGGTGGCGCCGTCGATGCCTGGTTTCTGGATGGTTTCGCGCCGAGCCGCAACGAGGCCATGTGGGCAGCCTCGCTCTTCGCGAGACTGCCAGCGCTGTCGCGACCAGGGGCTACGGTGGCGACGTTCTCGGTGGCGGCTGCCGTTCGCCGCGGCCTGGAACAGGCCGGTTTCGAGGTGACCCGCATGCCCGGCCCCCAAGGGAAACGACAGGTACTGCGGGGACATCTGAGGTCGGGTCTGGGGCGATTGGCGACACATCCACCCCGCCGGGTGCGGGTGATCGGGGCCGGCCTGGCCGGCGCCTGCTGTGCCGCGGCCCTGGCCCGGCGCGGCGTTGCGGTGCAGGTGGACGATCCCTTGGGCGCAGCCGGAGCCGCATCGGGCAACCCCTGGGCCGTGATGCATCCGCGCCTGCCGCTGGATGACGGCCCCCGCGGCCCGCTGTTCGCCGCGGCCTATGCCGGCAGCCGCAGCTGGCTGACTGCCTACAGCACGGACTGCTGGCAACCAAGGACCGTTCTGCAGTTGCCAGAGTTGCGCCGGCCTGAGCGTCTCAGCAGCGTGCTCGAGCGTTATCTGCAAAGCGGTCCGTGGCTCGCCGCCGACGAGCTTGGCGGCCTGACGGCCATTCGCTTCGACGGCGCGGGCTGGGCGGATCTCGGTCGACTGGTGGACCGATTGCTGGATCACCCGCTCATTACCCGTTCCGAGCAGCGATGGCAGGCTCCCATTGGCCCCCTGGCCCATACGACGGATGAGGCGGTGATCATCGCCGCAGGGACGCACAGTGCGGAGCTGCTCCCGGGACGACCGCCCCTGGGCCGAATGCGCGGCCAGCTCACCCGCACCCGGTTGTCCATGCCGGCGGCCGCAGCCGCGTTACCCATCGTCACAGGGCGCGGTCATGCCCTCGCCCTGGCAGACGGCTGGGTCTGCGGTGCGAGCTACATTCGCAGCGCTGAGGCCGAGTTTCCCAGTGAGGTCGAACGGGACGAGAATCTCGGGCGCCTGGCCGAGCTGCAGGGCCTGCTCGGCGTAGCTCAGCACAGCGGCGAGGTGACTGCAGAGTTCGTCGGCCTGCGCTGTACCGTACCGGATCGGGTGCCACTGATCGGGCCGATGAGCGAGGTTCCAGGGCTCTACGTCAGCACTGGCCACGCATCCGCAGGCCTGCTGACCTGCCCGCTGGCGGCAGAACTCATCGCCGCAGCGATCTGCGGCGAAGCGCCGGTGCTCGATGCCGAGATGCGCGCGCTGGTGAGGCCGGATCGGTTTCGATGATCTGAGTGCGACGCCGATTGCTGCAGTAGGCGCCCCCCAACCCACTTGGCGCTGTCGCGAAAGGAACAGGCGAACCCTGATAGCCACATGGGTTTTTGTCTGTGGGCGAGCGCGTGTACGCGCCGCGAGCTTGCCGACCGTACACGGTCGGGCCCACAGATCGCTCTGCCAAATCAATGGGTTGTGACTTGTTCCAGACTGAGCGGGCGTGCTTGGTCGTCATCCGGGTGGCCCGCATGCGGGTGATCCGCATGCGGCACGCCGCGAGCCTGCCGACCCTGCACGCTCGGGCCTGCAGAAGCTCCGCACTGCGTCGAAGTCAAGGCGCCTCGATGCTGCGGACGTTGACGACGCCCTCGATCGCTTCGATTTCCGCCAGTACATTGGCGTCGGCGAACCGATCGAGGTCGATGAGGTTGTAGGCGATCTCACCGCGGCTCTTGTTGAGCATGTCGATGACGTTGAGGTTGTGGTCGGCAAGGATGGAGAGCACACCATTGAGCATGCGCGGCACGTTGTAGTTACTGAACGCGATGCGGTGGCCGGTGGTGCGATCGAGCAGCAGGGTCGGAAAGTTCACCGAGTTCCTGATGTTACCATTCTCGAGAAAATCGATGATCTGATCGGCAGCCATGACGGCGCAATTGGTCTCGGCTTCTTCGGTGCTTGCGCCGAGATGAGGCGTGAAGATCACCCCGGGCTTGCCAATCAGGGCGGGATCCGGGAAGTCGGCCACATAGCGGCTGATCTGGCCAGCATCGAGGGCCGCTGCCACGGCCAAAGGATCCACCACTTCGTCGCGGGCATAGTTGATGAGGACGGCACCGCGCTTGACGATCTTCAGCCGCTCCTCGTTGATCAGCCCCACGGTATCCGGCAGCACCGGCACGTGCAGGGTGATGAAATCCGATCGCGACAGCAGCGCGTACAGGTTCTCCATCTTGCCAACGGCGCTCGGCAGGCGCCAGGCGGCGTCCACGGAAATGGCAGGATCGTAGCCGATGACGTGCATGCCGAGCCGCAATCCCACATCGGCCACCATGGAACCGATGGCGCCTAGGCCGACGACGCCGAGGGTCTTGCCGGCGATTTCTCCGCCCTTGAAGCGCTTCTTCTCGGCTTCCACCTGACGATGCAGCTGGGCCGGATCACTCTGGCCTGCCAAAGCGTCGATGAACCGCACGCCTCCGAGGACATCCCGGGAAGCCAGCAGCATGGCGGTGATCACGCTCTCCTTCACCGAGTTGGCATTCGCGCCCGGCGTATTGAAGACCACGATGCCGCCGCGGGTCATGGCCTCAACGGGAATGTTGTTGACGCCGGCGCCGGCCCGGGCGACGCAGCGCAGACGCGGCGTGGCGTGGGCTTCCGTGAGCTTCTGGCTGCGCACGAGAATGGCGTCAGGATCGGTGATGGCCGAGCCGATTTCGTAGCGGTCCCGGGGGAAGCGCTCGAGGCCCTCGAGCGCGATCTGGTTCAGGGTGAGGATCTGCTGCATGGCGCGCGTTCGTCCCGTTGCTGGCATGAAGGGCGCGCCATTGTACACAGGGCGTCTGAAAGGTCCCGCCTCAGGCCGCGTTCTCTTCCTGCTCGTACAGCGGAGCCGACAGGGCCTCCCAGCTGGTGTCGGCATCATCCGGCAGGCTCTCGAAGGAGAGAATGCCGAGTTCCTCGAACTTCGGCCGGATACCGGGGGTGAGCAGGCCGATACGCTTCAAGTTGGGCACCACCCGGGTGAAGATCAGGTTGCGGAACTTCTGACGCTCCTCGCCGCCGGTGGCCACTTCGAAGGCTTCATCCACCGGCCAGTCGAATTGGCGGAAGACGTCGGTGGCGATCAGCCGCTCGCGCATGACCACACAGGCCTCGTAGGCGAACTGGGCGCGCTCCTCACGCTCTTCGTCCGTGAGCTGCTTGACCCACTCCTCGAGATAATTGACGCCGAAGGTGACGTGGCGGGCCTCGTCGCGGATCACCAGATGTACCAGCTGACGCAGCACCGGGTCGGGGGTGCTGGCCTTGATGACGTTGAACGCCGCCAGCGCCAATCCTTCGATGATGATCTGCATGCCGATGAATTTCAGATCCCAGCGCGGGTCAGTGAGGATCTTGTCCAGCAGCGCCTTCAGGCTGCGCGAGACCGGATACATGAAGCCCACTTTGCGCTGGATGTAGGTATTGAAGGCCTCCACATGCCGGGCCTCGTCAAAAGTCTGCGAAGCCGCGTAGAGCTTGGCATTGAACGACGGCGCACAGGACACCAGCTGACTCGCCACAAGCAGTGCGCCCTGCTCCCCGTGCAGGAACTGGGACAAAGACCAAGCCTGCATGTGACGGCCGAACTCGAGTTTGTCCTCATCGCCCATGCGCTCGAAGGGCTCGAAGCCGTTGAACGGGCTCTGGGCGCGGACCTGCTCCAGGCGCGCTGCCAGATCCGCTGCACTGAGCGCCCCGCGCTGGTGCCAGTCCGGGGTCAGATCCCAGGGCACGTCCAGGGTGGCATTCCAGTTCAGCTCCTTGCCGAGCTCATAGAGCTTCTGGATGCGGTTGTCCTGAACGCTGTAATCCCAGTTGTAGGAACCGGTCAGCGGGGTCTGGAAAATCTCCGCCAAGTGCTCGACGCTGGCAGCATTCAACCGGCTTTCTAGATCCTCCGAAGCCAGAGCATCCTCACCGAAGGCCGGCGCTTGGAAACGACTGATTTCGCGAGGGGTCTGGACGTGACGAACGGGCATGACAGGCGCTCCTGGACACGATATGAGCAGAGGCTCACGTACTCGCTCAAGATATGAGCGCCTACTCATTTTGTCAATGCCCCCCCTTATTCGCCAGCCGTCATGACGCTCGGAAACGGTTATACTACCGTCATGAGCAGCACTCACCTGCAGCGCCGACGCGAACCCTCCCAGGCCCGGGGGCGCGAGCGTGTGCGGGCATTGCTGCAGGCCACCGGCGAACTTCTCGAGGAAGTGGGCTACGACGCGCTCACCACCAAGGCCATCGCCGAGCGCGCCGAAACCTCCATCGGTTCCTTCTATCAGTTCTTCCCGAACCGGGACGCTGCGGTTGCTCATCTGGTGGACAGCTACCGGGCGCAGATCCGCCAGTATCTGCACAGCGCGGTGCGGGAACAGTTCAAGGACACTCGGGCGGGCATCACGGCAGACTGGGTGGGCTCGGTGGTGGACGGTCTCTCAGCCCTCTACGCCAGCTTCCCGGGTTTCGCCGGCCTCTGGTCGGGCGGGGTCCAGGACGGGCCGTTGCGGCCCCATGCGGAACAGCTGCGGGCAGAAATGCTGGGCTCACTGGAAGTCCTCCTCGGGGAGGCCTTCCCCAGCGTCGATGCCGCCCACCGCCACCGCTGCCTCCTGATGGTCGTGGAAACCGCCAAGAGCGTGCTCACCCGCTGCGGGACCATGGAGCCGGAGACCGGCGAGATGCTGCGCGAAGAGCTCAAGCACATGCTGGCCCTGTACATGGCCGCCTACTTCGAATCCGGTTCGTCCAGCCGATGGTCCGTCGCCGACGCCGCCATCTGAGCCGGCCAGCCTCGCGCCAGATCCTCGATCAGACCCAACAGCAGACGCTCACTGTCCGGCACCTCAAAGGCCGCCAACCGTTCCAGCAGCCTGTCCTTACCACTGAGGAGCTCCGCCAGCTCCGCCACCAGCCGATCCTCGTCCAGATCAGCTTCCAGCACCTGTCGCGCCAAGCCCTGACGCGACGCCCATGCTGCATTCTCGATCTGATCACCGCGACTGGCCGCCGTGCCCAGGGGCACCAGCAGCGTCGGTTTGCGGGCCTGAATCAATTCCAGCAGGCCGTTGGCCCCAGCCCGGGACAGCACCAGATCCGCCGCCGCCAGCAAATCCCGATAGGGCTCAGCGACAAACTCGAACTGGGCATAGCCGGCGGTATCGGCTTCCGGCAGGACATTGCCGCGTCCGCAGACATGGATGATCTCGTAACGGCCAAGCAGGCGCGGCAGGGCGGCGCGAATGCAGGCATTCAGGGCCTTGGAACCGAGACTGCCCCCCACCACCAGCAGCACGGGTTTATCCCCGCTGAGCCCGGCGTGGGCCAGGCCCTGCTGGCGCGAACCTGCAAGGAGCCCGGGGCGCAGCGGCGTGCCGGTGTAGAGCACACGAGGCGCACCGGAAACATGGGTGCCCGGAAAATTGGTGCAGACGGCCGCCACCCGCCGGGCCACCAGCCGGGTGGCGAGGCCGGGCGTGCAGTCCGACTCGTGGGCGAGGACCGGAACCCCTGCCAGCCGCGCGCCGAGCACCACCGGTACCGACACGAAGCCGCCCTTGGAGAACACCACGTCCGGCTTCAGCCGACGCGCCAGACGCCAGCCTGCAACGATGCCGGCCAGTACCCGGAACACGTCGAGCAGGTTCTCAAAGGACAGGTAGCGCCGCAGCTTGCCAGTGGGCAGGGCGTGGTAGGGCACGCCGAGGGGCTCGATGATGGCCCGTTCGATGCCATGGGCGGACCCGGCATAGTGCACGTCCCAACCCGCCTCCCGCAGCCGCTGGATCAGCGCCAGACTCGGCGTGACGTGGCCGGCGGTGCCGCCGCCTGTGAACAGAATGCGCTGCCGTTTCAAGACGTGGCCCGCTGTGACAGCAGCTTGCGGACGAAAGGCACCGTAAGCCGTCGCTGGGCCACCAGGGAGGCCACATCGAGTTCATCCAGCAAATCGAACAGGGCCTCAGGCCGGCGGTCGGCGCGACTGAGAATGAAGCGCGCGGTGGCGGTGGGCAGCTCCAGTCCCCGCAGCCGGGCGCGGCGCTGCAGCGCTGCCAGCTTGTCGCCATCGCTGAGGAGGCGAAGCCGAAACACCGCAGCGGCAGCCAACCGCGATGCCAGATCCGCAAGGGACCAGGCATGACTCAATGGTGCTGCAGAGGCTGACGCCAACAGCAGACCGCCCTGCTCCGCCAGCCGGTTGCAGAGATCGAAGAGCGCCAGTTCAGCGACGCGATGGCCGGCCAGATCACCCAGGTCGTCCAAAGCCACCAGTCGGCAGCGCTCGAGTCCTTCGAGCACTGCCGCCGGGTCTGTGAGCAGCTCTGCGGCCGGAAGATAAATCGCTCTCAGGCCCTGATCCACGGCCGCATGGCAGGCCGCCTGCAACAGATGACTGCGACCCGAGCCCGCCGAGCCCCAGAGCCAGCCGCGTTCCGCACCGGCACCAATGCGCCCCTGCAACCAAGCCAGGGCGGCGCCGTTGGCGCCGGGTTCGAAGGCGGCAAAGGTGGCGGCGTCGCGCAGCCGGAGACCGAGGGGCAGCTGCGTGCTCTGGGTGGCCACTCCGGTCACCCGTCGTGCCGCCAGCGTGCACGCCACACCGCCACGTCGCCGACCCATTCCGGTGAGGTCTGAGGTTCCAGCCGGGCCTCCAGGCGCAGCAGATCCAACAGCCTTTCGGCGTCAGCGCTGCTGTCCAGGCGCAGCAGCAGGGAATGATCCCGCACCTGAACCAGGTCCACCCTGCTGACTCCGGATACGCCAGCCAGATAGCGCATCAGGCTCGCATAGGCCCCCAGCTCCGACAGTTCATCCACCTGCAACCAGAGGGAATCCGCATCGCCACCAAGGCGCAGCGCGTAGCGCGCCGTCAGGCGCGCCGAGAGTCGATCCACCAACATCGTGGCAGCGCTGGCCGGCTCAGGCACTTCCAAAGCGGCCGAGAAGATCTCGCCACCCACCTGACCATCCCAGTCCGCGACCCAGCGCCCCAGCGCATCCTGATACAGCCGCAGCATGAGCATGGCGTCGGGTTGATAACGCTGCTGCAAAGGCGCAGTGGCGTCTTCAAATCGCGCCCAGAGCGCGCCCACATCGAGCGCGAGCTGATCCTCGAGGTCCATCAGCGGCACCGAAAGCGGCAGTCCCCGTTCACGACCTGCACGAATCAGCGTTCTTGCCTCTTCCGAGCGCGGGTCCAGGATCAGTCGTTCACCGCCAGGATCCTCCCTCATGATCAGCACCATCACCTCAGGCCTGGGACCGGTCCAGGCCGGAATGTCCGCCTCCCGGAGCAGACTGAGGATACCGTTGCGGTCCGCCTCGAGTTCCAAAAGCCAGCGCGCCTCAGGATGCGCTTCGGCCAGTTCCGGATCACGGATGCGGGCATAGCCCGAGCGAACGAAGTAGTTCTGGGGCGCGCGCAGGGCAGCGGCCAGCTCCGCCCGGCGACCCATGTCGGGATCACCGCTGAGACGGATCAGCACCCGCGCCAGCGCCTCCCGTTCCGCACTGCGGCGGGTAGCGGCGCTCTGGTCGGGCACCGGCACCGAAACCTGATAGGGGTCAGCCGCAGCGAAGGACGGGTTCGGCAACGCCCAGGCCAGCAGAATGAGCACAGAGACAGCCATGCCTGGGATTTTCGCGCCCATCCTGGAAAGGACGGCAAACCCCAGATTGGGCAGGGCATCTGCAGGCCCCAACACTTGCGGTCCGCAGGGTCGGGGCGCGTACACCCGCCCGCCTACAAAGAAACCCAAGCCGCTACAAGGGACTTCTTCAGGCCCAAACGCGTCGCCGGATCGACCTTGGTCCTTCAAGTCAAGGCGTCGCCAGATCCACTGGCGGACCGCTTCACCGCTTCCTTTCCACGTCGAGCCACGCAGGGCGTGCAGCCAGTCTGATAACATATTCGACTTCCCGACCATGCATCGTCAGCAGTCTACCCGATGGCCACCCCCGATCGCTGCAACTGAAGGAGCAAGGCACCTTGAACAAACCTCCAGGGACGACACCTGCGGAGAGCAATCCTCCGGGGACATCCCCTTCCAGTGCGCAGCCGGCTGGCAACAAGGGTCTCACATACCGGGACGCTGGCGTGGACATCGACGCCGGCGCCGAGCTGATCCGGCGCATCGCTCCGGCTGCGGAACGCACACGACGTCCAGAAATGCTCGATGGCCTCGGTGGTTTTGCCGCTCTCACCCGGGTTCCGGCGCACTTTACCGAGCCGGTACTGGTGACCGGCACCGACGGCGTCGGCACCAAGCTCAAGCTCGCCATCGATCATGACCATCACGACGGCGTCGGCCAGGACCTCGTGGCCATGTGCGTCAACGACGTCCTGGTGACCGGCGCTGAACCCTTACTTTTCCTGGACTACTTCGCCACCGCCGCGCTGGACGTAGAGGTGGCCACCCGGGTCATTACGGGCATCGCCCGGGGCTGCGAACTGGCCGGCTGCGCGCTGGCCGGCGGCGAAACCGCGGAGATGCCCGGCTTCTACAATCGCGGTGACTATGATCTGGCCGGCTTCTGCGTCGGCGTAGTGGAACGCAGCAGGATCATTCGTGGCGCAGAGCTGGCCGCCGGCGACGTGCTCATCGCCCTGGCCTCCAGTGGCCCGCATTCCAACGGCTTCTCGCTGATCCGCCGGGTGCTGACGGACTCGGGCATCGATCTGGCCCGGGAGAAGGAACTGCTCGAACAATTGCTGACGCCGACACGCATCTATGTAGCCGCCGTGCAGCGCCTGCTGGCTGCTGGCATCAACGTGCACGCCATGTGTCACGTCACCGGTGGCGGTCTGCCCGAGAACCTGCCTCGCATGTTCCCGAAGGACCGGGCCGCCGAACTTGCCTGCCACATCGACCTGGACAGCTGGACCCTGCCCGACGTCTTCGCCTGGCTGCGATCCGCCGGCGGCATCCATGATTTGGAACTGCTGCGCACCTTCAACTGTGGTGTGGGCTTCGTCATCTGTCTTGGCGCCGAGGACGCCGACCGGGCGCTGACCGAACTGACTGAAGCCGGCGAACATGCCTGGCCCCTCGGAACGCTGGCATTGGCCGGAACCGAGGTCGCCGGCAATGGCCTCGAGGTGCCAGGCGACGGCCCGGCGCGCATTCACGGCAAGTGGGCCTGAGCTGACATGAAAAGTCGTGTGGTGGTCCTGCTCTCTGGCCGAGGCAGCAATCTGCAAGCGTTGCTGGCAGCCATCGATCGGCATGACATCGACGCCGAAGTGGTGGGCGTCATCAGTAATCGCCCCAACGCCGGTGGGCTGGCCATCGCCCGTGCGGCAGGCATTACCACCGCCTGCATCGATCATCGTCAGTGTGGGGGTCAGTCCGACAGCCAAGATGAGCAACGAGCTTCATTCGAGCGTGTCCTGTGCACCACCATCGACGCTCTCAGGCCCGATGTGGTGCTGCTGGCCGGCTTCATGCGCATCCTGACGCCTGCATTCGTCCGCCACTACAGCCCACGCCTGTTCAACATTCATCCGTCACTGCTGCCGGATCACAGGGGCCTCGATACCCATGCCCGGGCCCTGGCCCGGGGCGATCGCATTCACGGCGCCAGCGTGCATGTGGTGACGCCGGAGCTCGATGCCGGACCGGTCATTGCCCAGGTGGTGGTGCCTGTGATGGCCGACGATGGCCCGGAATCACTGGCGTTGCGGGTCCAGCAGGGGGAACATCTGCTCTATCCCATTGTCTTAGCATGGTATGCAGACGGCCGACTCGACCTCAGTGAAGCGGACATCAGACTGGACGCCAACCGGCTGCCAGCGACGGGCGTACGCTTTGAACTGGACGAGCTCGCCGCGACCGCGACCATGCTCGCGTCCCGCGGCCACCCCATGGGTCACGGCCATTCACGCTGTGACCCGTCGCGCGGAAGCCACGCGCCCTGTGACCACTCGGAGGTACCATGATGCGTTTCCTGCTGTCGCTGCTCCTGCTTGCGGGCGTCGCGACTGCCTCAGCAGAAGATACCGCGACGCCGGACCCGGTTGCCGAGCGCGCAGCGCCCACCTGGGAACCCGGCCCGTTCAAGGCCCGCTATCGGGTCACCTACGAGGGTGTTCCGGTGACCGCCACCGGCACACGCGAACTCAGCCACGGCAATAACGGCGATTTCCACTTCGCCTCGAGGGTCAGCGCCTTCATGGCCCACATGGAGGAAAACGCCCGCTTCACCCAAGACGAGGACGGCACCCTGCGACCGGCGACCTACGCCGAGCGCCGCAGCGGCCTGATCGGCAGCCGTAATCGCCAATTGGCCTTCGACTGGTCGGTGCCGGAGCTGGTCCGCAGCGGCGACAAGCAGAACGTACACCCCCTCGATGGCCTGGTGTATGACCCGGTGAGCTGGCAGCTCGCCCTGCAGCGGGATCTGTCTCGGGGCGACTACCAAGTCGGTGACAGCTTTTTCTATCTGGTCAGCAATGGTGGTGAGCCGGACGAATACGAGTTGCGGGTGATCGGTACGCCATCGCTGAACGTGCCAGCGGGCAGCTTCGAGACCGTTCTGCTGCGGCGGGAGCACGAATCCGACCGCGAGACCTGGATCTGGGTGGCCCCCGATCACGACTACCTGCTGATCCGCCTCGAGCACGTGGACGGACGCCGCCTGACCCTGGCGCTGGAAGCCATTCTGGAGCCTTGATCGCGCGCAGTGCGCGCTCTCACAAGATGGCGTGCGCACTCCCACAAGAGGGAGCCATGCCCGCCGTCCGACGTGGCACTCTCGTGCGTGGGCGCCCGCCACGCGGACAATCTGCCCTCGGGGGAGGCGCCGACCGTCAAGTCAGCGGCAGCGTGACACCCTGCTGACCCTGATACTTGCCACCGCGATCCCGATAGGTGGTCGAGCATGCCTCATCGGATTCGAAGAACAGCATCTGCGCCACACCCTCATTGGCGTAGATCTTTGCCGGCAGGTTGGTGGTGTTGGAAAACTCCAAGGTCACCTGTCCTTCCCAGGCCGGCTCCAGCGGCGTGACGTTGACGATGATGCCGCAGCGGGCATAGGTCGACTTGCCCACGCACAGCACCAGCACGTTGTCGGGAATCCTGAAGTACTCTACCGTTCGCGCCAGCGCAAAGCTGTTGGGAGGGATGATGCAGGTTTCACCCACCACATCCACGAAACTGCGCTCATCGAAGTTCTTCGGATCCACCAGCACCGAGTGGATGTTCGTAAACACCTTGAACTCCGGCGCGCAGCGGACATCGTAGCCATAGCTCGACGTGCCGTAGGACACCACCTTCTGGCCATCCTCGAGGTAGCGCACCTGACTCGGCTCGAACGGCGAGATCATGCCCTGCTCCTCGGCCATGCGCCGGATCCAGATGTCGGATTTGATGGTCATGGGAGCTTCCCCGCTCAATCGTCGATGAAGGCAATGCGCGGCCCGGCCGCAGCCGCACCGCCGCTGCGGGCCGCCAGCCGCGCCGCCAGATAACGCGCCACGTCACGGTAAAGCGCCGTGCTGGCGCCCTGCGGTTCCGCCGCCACGGTGGGATGGCCGGCATCCGTCTGCTCACGGATGGCCAGCGACAAGGGCAGGGCACCAAGCAGTACCGTGCCATAGCGCTCAGCGACGCGTGCGCCGCCACCCTCGCCAAACAGATGCTCCACATGGCCACAGGCGCTGCAGACATGCACGCTCATGTTCTCGATGATGCCCAGCACCGGCACTTCCACCTTGCGGAACATCTCGATGCCCTTCACCGCGTCGATCAGGGCAATATCCTGGGGCGTGGTGACGATCACCGCACCCGAGACCGGAATGCGCTGGGACAGCGTGAGCTGGATGTCGCCGGTGCCTGGCGGCATGTCGACGATGAGGTAGTCCAGATCATGCCAGGCTGTCTGCGTCAGCAGTTGCTGCAAGGCGCTGGACACCATGGGGCCACGCCAGACCATGGGTGTGTCCTCGTCCACCAGCATGCTCATGGACATGGCCTGAATGCCGTGGGCCTTGATGGGTACGAACAGCTTGCCGTCGCGGATCTCCGGCCGGCGCCCGGCCTCGATGCCGAGCATGAGGCCCTGGCTCGGGCCGTAGATGTCGGCATCGAGCAGTCCCACCTTCGCACCCTCAGCCGCCAGGGCCAGGGCCAGATTGACCGCAGTGGTGGACTTGCCCACACCGCCCTTGCCCGAAGCTACGGCCACGATGTTGCGCACCTGGGCCAGATGGGGAAGATTGCGCTGGGGCTGCTGCGCAACGATGTCCCAGGTCAGGCGGACGGTGGCCGCTGCCACCTGCGGGTGCTCCGTGAGCTGAGCGGCAAGGCGCGCCTCCCAGTCGGCGCGCACCCCTTCAGCCGGATAGCCCAGCACCACCTCACAGGACACCGAAGCCCCTTCGGAACCCTCGCTGATCTCGACGTCGCGAATCCGTGCCACTTCGGCGAAGTCCTGCTCCAGGTAGGGATCGCGGAACGCACCCAGGATCTCCTGAACCTGCTCAGCTGTAATGGCGGTCATGGCGGCCTCTTGGTATCGGTGACGGGCCGGGATTCTAACGATTTCCGTCTTCACTGTCCGCCAAGTCGAGCAGGATCCGGATGCATTCCAGAAGACGAGCGGGTAAGCTTGCGCGCCCTCGAATCTCCGCTCGGAAAGGGCATACCATGGCCGCATCCCGGCGCATCATCTATGTCACCAGCGCCCTGCCGTACGCCAACGGCGACCTGCACATCGGGCATCTGCTGGAGCAGATCCAGACCGACATCTGGGTCCGCTATCAGCGCCTGCGCGGTGAATTATGCCTCTACGGCTGCGCCGACGACGGCCACGGCAGTCCGATGATGCTCAAGGCCGAGCAGCTCGGGGTCACCCCCGAGGCGCTGATCGCCGACATGAAGGAGCGCCACCAGCGCGACTCACAGGATTTCCTGATCAGCCACGACGTCTACCACACCACCCATTCGCCCGAGAACCGCCACTACGCAGAAACGATCTTCGAACGCCTGTCCGCCGGCGGCTACATCTACACCAAGCGCGTGGAACAACTGTTCGACCCTGAGAAAAAGATGTTCCTGGCCGACCGCTTTCTGAAGGGCAACTGTCCCCGATGCGGAGCCGAAGACCAGTACGGCGACAACTGCGAGAAGTGTGGCGCCACCTATGAAGCCACCGAGCTGCTGAGCCCGCGCTCCATCCTCTCAGGCGCCACGCCCGAGCTGCGCACCTCCACCCACTACTTCTTCGATCTGCCCAAGCTGCAGGGCTTCCTGGAGCAGTGGACCACCAGCGGCACCCTGCAGAGCGAGGTGTCCAACAAGATCCGCGAGTGGCTGACCGCTGGCCTTCAGGCCTGGGACATCAGCCGCGACGCGCCCTACTTCGGCTTCCTGATTCCCGGCACCGAGGACAAGTACTTCTACGTCTGGCTGGATGCCCCCATCGGCTACATGGCCGCGCTGGAGCATCTGGTGGCCGGTGGCGGCGCGCCGGTGACCTTCGAGCAGATCTGGGATGCTAACAGCAGCGCCGAGGTGCACCACTTCATCGGCAAGGACATTGTCAACTTCCACACCCTGTTCTGGCCGGCCATGCTCCATGCGGCCGGCTACCGGACGCCGACCAAGGTCCATACCCACGGCTTCCTCACCGTGGACGGCACCAAGATGTCCAAGACCCGGGGAACGTTCATCAACGCCCGGACCTATCTGGATCATCTGGATCCGGAGTACCTGCGCTACTACTTCGCCGCCAAGCTCGGCCCCACCACTGACGACATCGACCTGTCCCTGGACGATTTCATCGCCAGGGTGAACTCGGACCTGGTGGGGAAGGTGGTGAACATCGCCTCGCGCTGCGCCGGCTTCATCCACAAGGGTCACGACGGCAGACTGGCGGCGGACTGCGCCGATCCGGACCTCTGGCAGACCTTCGTGGACGCCGGCGAGCGCATCGCGCCGCTGTTCGAGTCTGGAGAATTCAACAAGGCGGTTCGCGAGATCATGGCGCTGGCCGACCGCGCCAATCAGTACATCGACACCCACAAGCCCTGGGCGGCGGCCAAGGAAGCCGGGCGCGAGGCCGAAGTGCAGGCCGTGTGTACGATGGGCCTGAACTTGTTCCGGGTGCTGATGGTCTACCTGAAGCCGATTCTTCCGCGCATGGCGGAGCAGGCCGAGGCATTCCTGCAGATCGAGCCCCTGCAGTGGAGCGATTCGGCCCTGTGGCTCGGTGCCCACGCTATAGCACCCTTCGCCGCCCTCAAGCAGCGCGTCGATCCCAAGGCGGTGGCGGCCATGATCGAGGCCGGCAAGGCCTCGGAACCGGTCAAGGAGCCAGAGCCAGCGGCAGATGTTCGCGGGCAGAGTCCGCTCCCACGGGAGTCATCACAGGAGGAAGATACTGGGATGATCGGCATCGACGACTTCATGAAGGTGGATCTGCGCGTGGCCCAGATCATCGAGGCCAGCCACGTTGAGGGAGCGGATAAGCTGCTGCAGCTGCGCCTGAATGTGGGCGAACTCGGCGAGCGCAACGTATTTTCCGGCATCCGTAGCGCCTACGAGCCGGCGGCCCTGCAGGGCCGCCTGGTAGTTCTGGTGGCAAACCTGGCACCCCGCAAAATGCGCTTTGGCGTCTCCGAAGGCATGGTGCTGGCAGCAGGCGAAGGCAAGGACATCTTCCTGGTGGCGCCGGACCCGGACGCCAAGCCGGGAATGCCCGTCAAGTAGCCGCCCGTGGGCGTCTGTCGGCCCAAACGGGGGCTGTTGCGGGCCGCCATCCATGGCCCGCACCCTTGCGGGGGCCTTGGGCGACGCTTTCCGCTCCTGGCGGAGGGCGCCCACAACCTTGGATCGAGCGAATGGCCAAGTGCTGGCGTCACGCTCGTGGGAGCCCGCAGTGCGGGCGATGGGCAAGGCCACCACGGAGCTCGACGGTTCCTTCCGAGACAGCGCCAAGAACCCTCGTTGGGCCGCGCCTCGTTGGACCGTTATAGAGGAAAGCCGTCGTGAGCGAACCGCTGCTGATCCTGCTCGGCGCCATTCTGGTGAACAACTTCGTGCTGGTGCAGTTCCTCGGCCTCTGCCCGTTCATGGGCGTTTCCAGCAAACTCGAGACGGCGCTGTCCATGGCCCTGGCCACCACCTTCGTTCTCACCTTGGCCGCCGCCTCGAGCCACATGGTGTACCACTACCTGCTCGTACCCTTCGGCCTGGAGTACCTGAACATCATCGCCTTCATCCTGGTGATCGCTGCCCTGGTGCAGTTCACCGAGATGCTGGTGCGACACAGCAGCCCGCTGCTGTACCGTGTCCTGGGCGTTTTCCTGCCCCTGATCACCAGTAACTGCGCAGTGCTCGGCGTGGCGCTGCTGAACGTGGGCGCGGCCCGCAGCTTCACCGGCGCCGTCCTCTATGGCCTCGGGGCGGCCCTGGGTTTTTCGCTGGTGCTGGTTCTGTTCGCAGCCCTGCGTGAGCGGCTGGCCGCCGCCGACGTGCCGATGCCTTTTCGCGGTCCAGCCATCGCCATGGTCACGGCTGGCCTGATGGCGCTGGCGTTCATGGGCTTCACGGGTCTGACCTGACAACGGCCTGGTAACATGGAACTCATTATCGGCATTTTGATCATGGTCGCTCTGGCGCTGATTTTCGGCGCTGCGCTCGGCTATGCCCAGCAGCGCCTCTCCGCTGATGACGATCCGGTGGTGCTGCGCATCGATGCCCTGCTGCCCCAGACCCAGTGCGCCCAGTGCGGCTATCCGGGGTGCCGCCCCTATGCCGAGGCCATCGCAGCCGGCGACGCCATCAACAAGTGCCCACCGGGCGGTGCTACCACAGTTGCCCAACTGGCCGAGCTGCTCGGCCGCCCCGCCGAAGCGCTGGCGGCGGACCCGGGACCACCTCGGGTGGCCTACATACGCGAGGAGGACTGCATCGGCTGCACGCTGTGCATCAAGGCCTGCCCGGTGGACGCCATCGTCGGGGCGGCGCGCCTGACCCACACCGTGATCAGCAGCGAATGCACCGGCTGTGACCTCTGTCTCCCCCCCTGCCCCGTGGACTGCATCGACATGCGCCCCGTCTCGGAGGGCGCCCCCTGATGAGCGTCTCGGACTGGGACAGCCCTCTGCATCCCCTGGCGCAGGCCCTCGATGTGCCCGCCGGCAAAGCACGCACCCGCCACATGGCCATCGAGGCCTCGGTCATACCCGAGCTCCTGCGCCTGCCGCTGGAACTCTATGCTGGCCGTCAGGCCAAGCCCTGCGTCACGGTGGGCCAGCGGGTACGGCGCGGCGAAATCGTCGCCCGAGGCCCGGATGCCTACGACGCCGCGATTCATGCTGCCACTTCCGGTCGCATCCGGGGCGTGGCCGATACCCCCCTGCCCTGCATCGAGCTCGAGGCCGACGGCGACGATGCCACCGTTGATCCTGAGCCCCTGTCAGACTGGCGCGGGCATTCACGGCCGGAGCTGCTCACGCAGCTGGCCGAGTCAGGACTGATGGGGCTCGGCGGTGCCGGCTTCCCGTCCGCAGCCAAGCTGGAAGCCGCCGCAAGCATCGATCTGCTGATCATCAACGCTGCGGAATGCGAGCCCCTGCTGACTGCAGATGAACGGCTGCTCACGGAGCGTGCTTCCGAGGTGATGGACGGCATCACCATCCTTGCCTATCTCACGAGCGCTCGCCGGGTGGTGATCGCCATCGAGGACGACAAGCCCGAAGCCATCGAGGCCGTCCGCGTCGCGCTGCGGGAACACCCCTTCAGCCTGGCCGTCATACCCCGCGGGTATCCGTCCGGAAGCGAACGTCAGTTGGTGCAGATCCTGACAGGCAGGCAAATCCCCAGCGGTCGGCTTCCGGTGGATCTCGGCATGCTCTGCCACAATGTGGCCAGCGCCTGGGCCATGGGCCGGGCAGTCATCCACGGCGAGGCCCTGACCGAACGCATCGTCACCGTTACCGGAGCCGCGCTGCTCCGCCCGGGTAACCTGAGCGTGCGCATCGGTACGCCCGTTGCTGATCTGCTGGCCGCTCGCGGCATGAACGATACGCTTCTCGCTGGCATCAGGCTCGGCGGGCCGCTGACGGGCAGGCCCGTCACGGATCGGCGCCTGCCCATGGGCAAGACCCATGGTGGCCTGCTGGCAGCCGGGGCCGAAGAACTCACACCTGCGGGTGTCGAGCTGCCCTGCATACGCTGCGGCGCCTGCGCCGAGGTCTGTCCCGCCAGCCTGTTGCCCCAGGAATTGCACCGGCAGACGCGGGCCGCAGACCTGGATGCCCTGGCAGAATTGAACCTGGTGGACTGCATCGAGTGCGGCGCCTGCGCCTGGGTGTGTCCAAGTCGGATTCCCCTGGTCAACGACTATCGTCTGGGCAAGTCGGCGCTGGCGGCCGAGGCGGCTCGCCAAGCCGCGGCCGAACAGGCCAGAACACGACACGAACGCCGCCAGAACCGTCTCGAGCAGGAGCGCCGAGCCAGCGAAGCCGCAAGAGAGGCGCGCCTGTCGCGGGTCGACGCTGCGCTGGCACGGGCCAAGGCTGCGAAACAGAACAGGGAGCAGGAGTCTTGACACGCCTGCTGCCCCGACGCGCCGGCACCGCCAGCCTGATGCTGCAGGTGGTGCTGGCCACGCTGCCGGGCCTGGCGGCACTGGTGGCGTTCTTCGGTGTCGGCGTGCTGCTTACGGTGGCCCTGGCGGTACTGGGGGCCGTACTCGCTGAAGCCTTCGGTCTATGGCTTCGGGGCCGCTCTATCCGACTCGGACTCGGCGACGGCAGCGCCATCGTCACCGGCCTGCTGCTCGGCCTGGCGTTGCCACCACTGCTTCCGGCGGGCCTCACCATGCTCGGTGCCGGCCTGGCCGTGCTGCTGGGCAAGCATGTCTATGGTGGTCTGGGCCAGAACCCCTTCAATCCCGCCATGGTGGGCTATGCGATCCTCCTCGTGTCCTTTCCTGTGGCCATGACCACCTGGACCGCCCTGCCGCAAATGCTGGCCAACGGGCCCGCCGGGCTGCTCGACGCCGGGGCGGTGATCTTTGCCGGCGCCAGCCCGGATGCGTTCACCGGCCCCACACCGCTGGATGACTTCAAGCACCGCGAGGGCCTGACCGTGGCCGAGTGGCAGGCTGTCAGCGGACTGGGCGGTCACTTCGCCGGCCAGGGTTGGGAGTGGGTCAATCTGGGCTTTCTTGCAGGCGGCCTCTACCTGCTGCAGCGCCGCGTGTTCAGCTGGCATGCACCGGTAGGCATGCTGGCCGCCCTGGCGCTCTGCGCCGGTCTGTTCTGGGACGGCGGCAGCTCCTCGAGCCCGGGCTCACCCCTGTTCCATCTGCTGGGCGGCGCCACCATGCTCGGCGCCTTCTTCATCGTCACCGATCCGGTCAGCGGTGCCAGAAGTCCGCGCGGCCGGCTGATCTTCGGCATCGGCGTGGGCATCCTGGTGTACGTCATCCGCGCCTTCGGCGGCTACCCCGACGCGATGGCCTTCGCGGTGCTGCTGATGAACGCCGCCGCACCAATGATCGACGCCTGGACGCGGCCGCGCCCCTATGGTCATCCACCGGCTTCAGCGAGCAAAGAACCATGAGCCCCTGGCGCGCAGCACTGCACAACGCTGTCGGACTCGGCCTGTTCGCGGCCGTGACCGTAGGTGCCATCGCCCTCACGGCCACCCTTACCGGCGATCGCATCGAGGCCAATCAGGAGCGGATGCGGCAGGCCGCCCTGCTTGAGATCCTCGCCCCCTCGGCAGGCAGCGACCTGGATTTCGATCTCTCGGACACCGTGAGCCTCGAGAGTCAGGCCCTCGGTCATCGCCAGCCCCAAACAGCAGTGCGTGCCAGGCGCGATGGCAAAATGGTGGCCCTGCTGGTACCGCTGCGCATTGCCGACGGCTACAGCGGTGACATCCACCTGCTGCTGGGCATCGAAGCCGACGGCCGTATCGCCGGCGCGCGGGTCGTCGAGCACAGGGAAACGCCCGGACTCGGCGACGCCATCGAACGTCGCAAATCCGACTGGATCGAGAGCTTCAAGGGCCGCAGCCTCGGTGATCCGCCCCTGGAGGGCTGGACGGTGAAACGCGACGGCGGCGACTTCGATGCCTTCACGGGGGCCACCATCACACCTCGGGCCGTGGCCCGCGGCATCGGCCGCGCCCTGGTCTGGTTCGAAGAGGATGGCCGGGCTTTGCTGGAGACGGCACCGTGAGCCAGACGGATGTGCAGGATAACGCCTCTGTGGGAGCGCCCAATGGGCGCGATCTCCCGCAAGGCGGGCTCCCACAGGACACAACAGACTTCTCCGGGATCGCCCGCGAAGGGCTCTGGACCAACAACCCTGCGCTGGTGCAGATGCTGGGCCTGTGTCCACTGCTGGCCGTCAGCAGTAGCGTGGTGAACGCCGTCGGACTGGCGCTGGCGACCATGATCGTGCTCATCGGTTCAAACACCTCAGTCTCGCTGCTGCGCGGTTTTCTGCCGCCGGCGGCCAGGCTGCCGGCCTTTGTCCTGATCATCGCAAGCTACACCACCTGCGTGACACTGCTGATGCAGGCCTTCGCCTTCGAGCTCTACCTCACCGTGGCGCTGTTCGTGCAGATCATCGTCACCAACTGCACCATCCTCGGCCGCGCCGAGTCCTTCGCCAGCCGCCAGCCCCTGCTGGCTTCCGCATGGGATGGACTGATGATGGCGCTGGGCTTCGGCGCCGTCCTGATCGGACTCGGCGCCTTCCGGGAACTGCTCGGGACCGGCATGCTGCTGGCCGAAATGGATCAACTGTTCGGACCTGCCGCCGCCGACTGGAGCCTAACCGTGATCCCGGAGTACCGGGGGTTCCTGCTGGCCGTCCTGCCGCCCGGAGCCTTCATCGGCCTCGGTTTGCTGATTGCCGCCAAGCAGTATTGGGAAGGACGCACATGAACAAGGCCAAACGCGAACAGATCTTCGCCCGCCTGCAGGCGGCGAACCCCACGCCCACCACGGAACTGGAATACCAGACACCCTTCGAATTGCTGATCGCGGTGATTCTGTCGGCCCAGGCCACGGACATCAGCGTCAACAAGGCCACTCGCAGCCTTTACCCGATGGCCAATACGCCCGCAGCGATTTTGGCCCTGGGCGAAGAGGGGCTGAAGCAGCACATCCGCCACATCGGCCTGTTCAATGCCAAGGCGAAGAACGTCATCAAGACCTGTGCCATGCTGCTCGAAGCGCACGGCGGCGAGGTGCCCACCGACCGCAAGGCCCTCGAGTCCCTGCCCGGGGTCGGCCGCAAGACCGCCAACGTGGTGCTCAACACCGCCTTCGGTGAGCCCACCCTGGCGGTAGACACCCACATTTTCCGGCTGGCCAACCGGATTCCCCTGGCACGCGGGAGGACCGTCCGCGCCGTGGAGGACAAGCTACTGAAGGTGATTCCCAAAGACTACCTGAAGGACGCCCACCACTGGTTGATCCTGCATGGGCGCTACGTCTGTACCGCCCGCAAGCCACGCTGCGGCGCCTGCGTCATCGAGGATCTCTGCGAGTTCAAGCAGAAGACCGAGTACGCCTGAGAGCCCCCTTCAAGCATCTGACGCCCCTCTCATTGCAGCGGATTCATCCCCAACAAACCGCCAAAAGTGGACATCCAGAAAAGTTTTTGGATGTCCTGTTTTTTTCTGGATGTCCCGTTTCCTTAGAGATCGACGATCTCGACGTCGGTGGCATCGATGGTCTGGCCGAGAAATCGGCTGCCCACCCGAGCAAAACGGTCGGCGCCATCGGTGGCCAGGAACTGCACGCTGCCGCCTCCTCCCGGCTCGGCTCCCAGCCGTTCAGCCAGCACTTCAGCGGTGGTGGAAGCCGAATCCACCAGCACCAGAGCGTCGCCGGCGATGCGGCGGATCAGGTCGGTGAGTACGGGGAAGTGGGTGCATCCGAGCACCATGCTGTCCGGTGGATCATCACCCTGCAGCCAGTCACCCAGATAGGCCTGCGCAACGGCTTCGGCCGCCGGCGTGTCGAACCAGCCTTCCTCAGCCAGCGCCACGAACACTGAACAGGCTCTCACCCGGACTCTGGCCTCGGGTCGCAGTCGGGCAATGGCCGCCTGATACGCTCCGCCACGGATGGTGGACTCGGTGCCGATAACGGCGATGTTGCCAGCTGGAGAGCGCCGGCAGGCCGCCGCCGCGCCAGGTTCCACCACGCCCACTACCGGCACGTCAGGCCAACGGCTGGCGAGGGCTTCGAGGGCCACGCCCGAGGCCGTATTGCAGGCCACCACCAACGCGGACACGTCACGGGACCTCAGCGCCTCGGCAGCCTGCAGCGCATAGCGTCGGACGGTGTCGGGACTCTTGGTGCCATAAGGCAGGCGGGCCGTGTCGCCCAGGTAGACGAAGTCCGCCTGTGGCATACGGGCACGCAACGCGCGCAGGACCGTCAGCCCACCCACCCCGGAATCGAAGACACCGATGGTCACGAGGGCAGCTTCAGATCGCCAGATCGATGATCCCCAGGGCCACCAGCAACCCCGCACCAATCACCGCCACGGCGATGCCCGCCACCACCCACACCACCACACTGCCGCCCGAAGCAGCCGAAGCGCTGGGCGGGGACTCGCTCGCTGCTGCGAAGCGCATCTGAGCCACCTTTGACGGGGCGGTGGCCGAGGTGCCGGGCTTGCCGCCCCCTTTGCGCAGGCCCTGGATCCGCGCCTGAATGATGCGGTCCTCTTTCTCCTTCAGCCTGACCTGTTTCTGCGCCTTCTCGATGCTGGTGCCGCAGCGCGCACAGTAATCCGCCTCGAGCTGCTCGTAGTGGCAGGCCGGGCAGGTCATGCGGGCGATGGCGATGCTCTCGATGGTGAAGTTCTGGCTCTTGCCGTGGGGCGAGGGCTCAGGCTTGCTCGGACCCGCCGGCGCGCGATCCCGCAATTCGGAAATCAGGCCGATCTTGGCCAATTCCACCTGGTAACGCTCCGCGGTCTCGCGGTCGAGACCATCCTTGAGCACCCAGGTCTTGCCGGAGAACAGGCGCTTGACCGCCTCAGGCGACTGGCGGAACAGCCTCGACATGTCCGCCTGCGCCTGGTCGGGATCGACACTGGCATAGACTTCGCCGTGGAACAGTACTTCGAATTGGCCCGACATGAATCCATCCCTCCAGCAGCCGGAGCTTCACGAACCGCGTCGCTCCCTTGCCGCCGCGGTTCGCAGACGCAGGGCGTTCAAGCGAATGAAGCCGGTTGCATCGGCCTGATTGTAGGCGCCTGCATCATCCTCGAAAGTGACCACGTTCTCATCGTAGAGGCTGTCCGTCGCCGAACGGCGCCCCAGCAGCTGGATATTGCCCCGATACAGCCTCAGGCGCACTTCGCCGTTCACAGCCTCTTGAGTGTTGTCGATCAGCGCCTGCAGGGCCATCCGCTCCGGCGCAAACCAGTAGCCGTTGTAGATCATCTCCGCATAGCGCGGCATCAGGGAATCCTTCAGATGCGCCACTTCACGATCCAGGGTGATGGACTCGATGGCCCGATGCGCCTTCAAAAGCAGCGTCCCCCCAGGGGTTTCGTAGCAGCCGCGGGACTTCATGCCCACGTAGCGGTTCTCGACGATGTCGATGCGACCCACCCCATGGGCACCCCCCAGTTCGTTGAGGCGAGTGAGCATGGCAGCCGGAGTCAGTTCTTCACCATCCAGCGTCACCGCATCACCCTGGCGGAAGCCCATCGTGAACTCGACGCCGGCCTCGGGGGCGTCCTCGGGATTCACCGTCATCCGCCACATGGCAGAATCCGGCGCCGTCCAGGGATCCTCCAGCTCACCACCCTCATAGGAAATGTGCAGAAGGTTGGCGTCCATGGAATAAGGGGGCTTATCGCCCTGAGTGAAGCGCTGAACAGGAATCTGGTGCTGCTCGCAGAAGTCCATCAGCGCATCCCGGGAATGAAGGTCCCAGTCACGCCAGGGCGCGATGACCTTGATCTCCGGATTCAATGCATAAGCGTTGAGTTCGAAACGGACCTGATCATTGCCCTTTCCGGTCGCGCCGTGAGCGATGGCTTCAGCCCCGGTGGCGGCAGCGATCTCCACCAAGCGACGGGCGATCAGCGGCCGGGCGATGGAGGTGCCGAGCAGATACTCACCCTCATAGACGGTGTTGGCGCGAAACATGGGAAACACATAATCGCGCACGAAGTCCTCACGCAGGTCCTCGATGAAGATCTCACTGGCACCCATGGCCTGCGCCTTCTCGCGCGCCGGTTCCACCTCTCCACCCTGGCCCAAGTCGGCCGTAAAGGTCACCACTTCGCAGCCGTACGTTTCCTGCAGCCACTTCAGAATCACCGAAGTGTCGAGACCGCCGGAATATGCCAACACCACTTTCTTCACGCCCTGAGACTCCTGCTACCCTGAGTGCCGCCTTACGCGGGGGAATACCGCCTTGCGCGGGGCGGCAATGGTACCCTTTCGCCCCTCGGCGGCGGAAGCGCGTTGCCGATCCCAAATCAGCACCGCCGCCAACAGAGAGGTCTCATGTCACTGCCGTCTTCCACGGATCATCCATCCATGCCCATCATGGCCAAGCGGTTCCGTGGCTTTCTGCCGGTGGCGGTGGATGTGGAAACCGGTGGATTCAACGCCAGCACCGATGCCCTGCTCGAAATCGCTGCCGTCACCTTCGAGTTCGATGCCGACGGTCGCCTCAGGCCCACGACCGCCATGAACGTGCATGTGGAACCCTTCGAGGGCTCCAATATCGAAACGGCAGCCCTGGAGTTCACCGGCATCGACCCCTACCACCCGCTGCGTGGCGCCCTGCCCGAGCGCGAGGCCTTGATGGAAGTGTTCCGGGTGGTGCGGCAGGCGGTGCGAGCAGCGGGCTGCAAGCGGGCAGTGCTCGTGGGCCACAACGCTCACTTCGACAACGGCTTCGTGCAGGCCGCCGCCATCCGCCAGCAGATCAAGCGCAATCCCTTCCATCCCTTCTCCAGCTTCGACACCGCCACCTTAGGCGGCGTTGCCTTCGGTCAGACCGTCCTCGCCAAGGCCTGCGAAGCGGCCGCGGTTCCCTTTGATGCCGCGGAGGCCCACTCCGCGCTCTACGATGCCCAAAAGACGGCGGAACTGTTCTGCGTCATCGTTAATCGCTTCCAGGATGCCGGGTTTCAGATCTCTCAGGATCGAGAGGACGTTTGATATTGACAATCGTTCTCATTTGCATCAACTTTCGTATCGGGCTCGAACTCCTGTGTTGAGAGCCATGGCTGCGAGAGGTGTCTGTTGTACGTCTGCATCTGCAACCAGGTCAATGAACGTGCCATTGCCGCCGCCGTACGCTCGGGCGCCCGCAGCCTCGATCATTTGGTGATGGAGCTCGAAGTGGCCACCTGCTGCGGCAAGTGCGCCGACGACGCCTGCCGGGTCATCGAGAATACGCTGGCCTCCGAGTTCTGCTTCGATCTCGCCACCGAAGTCAGCGCCGTCGCCTGAGTTACAATCCGCTACAACAACGCGTCAACGCGATCGCTTCTCGTTTGCATTATCCTTTTCAAACAATGACTTACGCTTGACCCCGACCTCTTCCGAAGCGATGATGGCAGCTCTTCAAATAGCCACGAGAGGTCGTGATGAAGGGTGATCCAAAGGTCATCGCTCAGCTCAACAAGGTCCTGGGCAACGAACTGGTGGCCATCAACCAGTACTTCCTCCACGCCCGCATGCTCGACGATCAGGGTTTCACACGGCTCGGCAAGCACGAGTACGAGGAATCCATCGACGAGATGAAGCACGCCGATGAACTGGTCAAACGCATCCTGTTCCTGGAGGGTCTCCCCAACCTGCAGGATCTTGGCAGGCTGAAAATCGGCGAGAACGTCCGCGAGATCATCGAATGTGACCTGGCGCTGGAGATGGAGGCCCTCCCCGACCTGCGCGACGGGGTCATCATGTCCGAGGGGGCCCGCGACTTCGTCAGCCGCGACCTCTTCCGCAGAATTCTCGATTCCGAGGAGGAACATGTGGATTGGCTCGAAACCCAGCTGGCGCTCATGGACAGCATGGGCCTGGAGAACTATCTGCAGTCAGCGGCGGACTGATCCCCTCACGGGAGCCTCGCTCAAGCGCCTCCCACGACGCAGTGGGAGCCACTTGAGCCGGGCAGCCATTCAGCCTTCCTTTGCCTCCTCGGCTGCTGCGGCACGCTCGCCGGCGGCCTTGATCAGCTCCTGCAGCTCACCGTTCTCGAACATCTCGGCGACGATGTCGCAGCCACCTACCAGTTCGCCTTCCACCCAGAGCTGGGGGAAGGTGGGCCAGTCACCATAGGCCGGCAGGTTGGCGCGAATCTCAGGGTGGGACAGGATGTCCACAAAAGCGAAACGCTGCCCGCAGGCCATGACCGCCTGAACCGTTCTGGCACTGAACCCACACTGCGGCGCTTGGGGCGAACCCTTCATATAAAGAATGATGGGATTGCTTTCAATCTGCTCGCGCAGAGTCTCCATGATGTCCATGGTCGTCCTCGTGGTTGACTGATCTTACGGGTATGACGAGTAGGTCATGGGTGTATTCTCCTCTTCATGCCGCAATCTGTCCAAATTCTGCAGGTTCTGCCCATGCCCAGCAGCATCGATAACGCCTTCGATAACACCTTCGATAACACTTTCAACACCGCTTGGGACCGCCGCGACACTGCGGCCACCAAATGGGAGCGCTACGCGGGAAGCGACGTCCTGCCATTCTGGGTGGCCGACATGGAGTTCCCATCGCCGCCGGCAGTGATCGCGGCGCTGCACGCGCGCATCGACCACGGCATTTTCGGCTATACCAATGTCAGCGATTCGCTGCGCCAACAGGTCATCGAACAAATGGCCCGGGACTATGACTGGCAGGTGGCACCCGAATGGCTGCTGTGGCTGCCCGGGGTGGTACCTGGCCTGAACGTCGCCTGCCGGACCCTGGGCGAACCTGGCGACGGCATCATCACTGCCGTGCCCATCTATCATCCGTTCCTCGAAGCGCCGGCCAACGCCCACCGTCGACGGGTGGACGCCCATCTGGCCTTGCGCGGCCAACGCTGGGAGATGGATCTCGAACACGTTCAGACTGACATCGATGCGCGAACTCGGGGCTTCCTGCTCAGCAATCCCCATAACCCCACCGGCCGCGTCTACACCCGCCCGGAGCTGTTGGAACTGGCTGCTTTCGCCGAACGCCACGACCTGATCCTGGTTAGCGACGAGATCCATGCCGGGTTGATTCTGGATCCTGAAAGCCGGCATCTGCCCATTGCCAGCCTGGCGCCGGAAATCGCTCGCCGAAGCATTACTCTGATGGCGCCCACCAAGACCTACAACATGCCCGGACTCGGCTGCGCCTTCGCTGTCATTCCGGATGCCGACCTGCGCCGCCGCTTCAAGGCCGCCGGCAACGGCTTCCTCGCCCACGTGGGGCCCCTGGCCATCACCGCAGCCGAGGCCGCCTACCGCCACGGCGGGCCCTGGCTCCAAGCCCTGCTGCAACGGCTGCGCGCCAATCGGGATCGACTGCAGGCCGCCGTCAACGCCATGCCGGGGCTCACGATGACGCCGGTGGAAGCCACCTGTCTGGCCTGGATCGACGCCAGGGCACTGGACGTGGACGACCCCCATCGCTTCTTCGAGGCTGCCGGTGTCGGCCTGTCGCCAGGCGCCCAGTTCGGCAGCCCGGGCTTCGTCCGTTTCAATTTCGGCTGCGCGCCTGAAATGCTCGAGGCAGGTATCCGCCGAATGCAGACAGTTCTGTAGACGCGGGTAGCGCTCATGGACGTGCGCCCTGCGGGCGATCGCGCGCTCCCACAAGGGACAGCATCAGGCCGCTGCCACAGCCTCATGGAGCACACCCTGCGGGCGATCGCGCGCCAAGCGCGCGCTCCCTCAGTTAATGCTCCGGCACCCCGTAACCTCCGCCTCCGGGGGTTTCGATACGTAGCACGTCCCCCGTCTCGACCCGGAAGCTGGCTTTGCCGGGCAACGGCTCGTCGTTGAGCCAAGCAGCACCCGGGGCGCCATCGCTGCCCCCGGCCAATCCCCAGGGCGCATGCCGCCGTCGTTCGGTGAGCAGACTGATCTGGGCCGGGGCCAGGAAGCGGTAGACCCGCACCACGCCGTCGCCACCGGGAAACTGACCAGCCCCTCCAGAGCCCTGGCGAAGCGCGTAGCGCTCCACCTGCAGGGGATAGTGGGACTCGAGGCTCTCCACTGGGGTGTTCAGCGTATTGGTCATGTGCGAATGTACGGCATGCAACCCTGCTCCACCCGCATGGGCACCGGTGCCGCCGGCCAGGGTCTCATAATAGTCCCAGTCGCCATCCACGCCGCGGGCGCCCATGGCCAGATTGTTCATGGTGCCCTGGGATGCCGCCGGTATCCGGTCGGGAAGTGCCGGTGCCAAGGCCTTCAGCAGCACATCCACCACCCGCATGGAAGTTTCCACATTACCCGCGGCTACCGCCGCCGGTCTTTCGGCATTGAGCAGGCAACCGAGGGGCGCGCGCAGTCGAATGGGCCTGAACGAACCTGCCGTCGCCGGCGTATGGGCAGGCATGAGACAGCGAAAGACGTAGAAGACTGCGGCAGCGGCCACCGATAGCGGACAGTTCAGATTGCCGCCTACCTGCCCGCCCGTGCCGCTGAAGTCCACCTCCACACCCTCTTCGGCTACCGTGATGCGGACGCGAATCGGAACATCCATGACCCCGAGACCGTCGCCGTCGAGAACATCCTCGGCATACCACTCGCCGAAAGGCAGCGCCGCCAGGGCCTCTCGGGCCAAGCGCTCGGCGTAGTCGTTGACGGCGTCGACACCGGCAGCAAAGCCTGTCACGCCCAGGCTCTGCACCAATTCTGCCATGCGCTTCGCACCCACCCGGGCGCTGGACAGCTGTGCCAGAAAGTCCGCCAGCTGCGGGCGCTGCTGCCAGCCCTCCACGCTATCAACGCCGGGGCCACTGTCACCGTCGCCGTCACCGGACAGGCGGGCCAGAACGGCCGCCGCCTCTTCAGGCACTTCTCCATCCCGCAGCAACAGCATGGGCGCAATGATCACACCCTCCTCCGCAAGCGTCCGGGACAGGGGCATGGAGCCCGGCTGGTCGGACCCGATGTCCGCATGGTGGGCGCGGTTGGCGGCAAAGCCCACATGATGGCCTCCGACGAACACCGGCGTCACCACTGTCACATCCGGCAGATGGGTTCCGCCCAGGTAGGGGTCATTGAACATGGCCACATCACCGGGCTGCCAGCAGATGGTCGCCACCACGTCAGCCATGGCATAGGCCATGCTCCCGAGGTGCACCGGAATATGGGCAGCCTGAGCGAAGAGTTCGCCCCTGGCGTCGAACAGGGCGCAGGAGTAATCCAGCCGGTCCTTGATGTTCGGCGAAAACGCCGTCCGGCGGAGCACGACGCCCATCTCGTCGCAAATGGCCTGGGTGCGGCGGGTCAACAGCGCCAGTTCAATGCCGTCCAAGTCACCTCCTCGAACCTGCCTCTCTCATTGATTGCACGGGGCCCGGCTCGTCGCTATAGTGCGCGGTTTTCCGGCGGCCATCAGCCGCCGGATGTCATTTCGGACCTGTCTATCTATTGTGAGGCCCATTGAGGACCTCTGCATTGTACGGTCCAGGGAGCAACCGGGGACCATGAACGATTCGGCCTTGATGCAGACCTACGGGCGTCTGCCCGTGGCATTCGAGCACGGCGAAGGTGCATGGCTGGTGGATACCGATGGCCGGCGCTACCTTGATGCCCTGTCCGGCATCGCCGTGTGCGGTCTCGGTCACGCCCATGCCGGCGTCGCCGAGGCCATTGCCCATCAGGCCCGCACGCTGATCCATACCTCCAATCTGTACCGTATTCCGCTGCAGGAGCAATTGGCCGAACGCCTCTGCGCCGCCGCCAGCATGGATAAGGCCTTCTTCGGCAATTCCGGCGCCGAAGCCAACGAGGCGGCGATCAAGATCGCCCGACTTTACGGCCACAAGAAAGGCTTCAAGCAGCCCACCATCATCGTCATGGAAGGTGCCTTCCACGGCCGTACCATGGCCACCCTGACCGCCACCGGCAGCCGCAAGGTGCAGGCTGGTTTCGAGCCCCTGCTGAAAGGCTTCGTGCGCGCCCCCTTCGGCGATCTGGAAGCCATCCACCGCATCGCGGCCAATCAGCAGGAAGTGGTCGCAGTGCTGGTCGAGCCGATCCAGGGTGAAGGCGGTATCGTGCTGCCGCCTCCCGGATATCTGGAGGCACTGCGGGAGATCTGCGACGCCCAGGACTGGCTGCTGATGCTCGACGAAGTGCAGTCCGGCGCCGGCCGCACCGGACGCCTGTTTGCCTATCAGCATACGGCCATCCTTCCCGACGTCGTGACGGTGGCCAAGGGCATTGCCAACGGCGTACCCATTGGCGTCTGCATGGCCCAGGGCAAAGCTGCAGAAGTGTTCGGACCGGGCAATCACGGCTCCACCTTCGGCGGCAATCCGCTGGCTTCCGCCGCTGCCCTGGCCACCCTCGATGCCCTCGAGGATGGCCTCTACGCCCGCGCCGATGCACTGGGCGAACGCATCCGTGGGGGCCTTGCCAAGGCCCTCAACGGAAGCAATCAGGTGGTGGAGATCCGCGGCCTCGGTCTGATGATCGGCATCGAGCTGACGGCCGCCGCGCCGAAGCTGGTGGGCGACGCCCTCGCCGCCGGGCTCCTCATCAACGTCACCCAGGAGCGGGTGGTACGGTTACTGCCGCCGTTGATATTGAGCGATGACGAAGCCGACGAACTTGTCGAGCGCCTGGCGGACCTGATCCACGCCCTTCCCTGACGCCTCATCCCGAGACATCCAGCATTCGGTTCTAAGCCATGACTTTGCGGCATTTTATTTCGCTCGACGACTTCGATATCGCCACCCACGAACGACTGGTGGCCCGCGCCAGCGAGCTCAAGCAGATGCATCGGCGCGGGCTGCGCTACGAGCCACTGCGCGGCCGCACCCTGGCGATGATCTTCGAACAGCCGTCGACGCGGACGCGGGTGGCCTTCGAGGCCGGCATGACCCAGCTCGGGGGTCACGCCCTGTTCCTCTCCGAGAACGATACCCAGCTCGGTCGCGGCGAACTGGCCGACGACGCCGCCAAGGTGCTGTCGGAGATGGTGGACGTGATCATGATCCGCACCCCGGATCAGAACAAGATCGACACCTTCGCCGCTGCCGCCTCGGTGCCCGTGATCAACGCCATGTCGTCGCTGCAGCACCCCTGCCAGATCCTCGCCGACATGCAGACCTACTTCGACCATCGTGGCCCCATACGCGATGCCAAAGTGGCATTCGTGGGCGACGGCTTCAACATGTGCAAAAGCTACATCATTGCCTCCCACGTCTACCAGTTCGATCTGACGGTAGCCTCGCCAGAGCGCTTCCGCCCCAACGCCGACTGGGTGGTCCGCTACGGCAGCCGCACCCGACTCGTGACCAACCCCGAGGAAGCGGTGAAGGATGCAGACCTTGTGGTAACCGACGTCTGGTCGTCCATGGGTCACGAAAGCGAGCAACTGCTTCGGCTGCGGGCCTTCCAGGGTTTTCAGATCACCAGCAGACTGCTGGATCTAGCTTCGAAAGACGTGCTTTTCATGCACTGCCTGCCAGCCAAGCGCGGCCAGGAAATCGCCGAAGACCTACTCGAGGATCCGCGCGCAGTGGTATTCGAGGAAGCCGGCAACCGGCTGCATTCCCAGAAGGCATTGTTGGAGTTGCTGCTGATCGGGGAGCGGTGAACGACTGTGGGAGCGGCTTCAGAGGGTGTCGCAAAAGGTTGGCAAGACTCCGTGGGAGCGGCTTCAGCCGCGAATGGACTGCCAGAAATCAATGACTTGCGGGGTCATTCGCGGATAAATCCGCTCC
>SLTB01000210.1 GCA_007130155.1 Pseudomonadales bacterium | reverse complement strand
CCGGGTATCGTGACAACATTCTTGTCAGTTTTATTCTGTCGGCTCAAATGGCAGAATACTGGATCCGGCCCTCTGCACGGTAGATACGCAGGAGTGAGTATAGACAAGAAAGATACGAGCAGAACAGTACTGAGGGTACCGACTCTGAAGAGTCGATGGCTGGCCAGGGGATCACAGACTCATTTGGCCTGGCTAAAAATAGCCACCTTCATCAGGAAGACCTGTGGGGTCCAGCCTGCGGCGTGCGAGATTAATCGGGACAACGTTGGATCGCTCGCAAAAATTTCTGGCGACGTTGAGCGCAAGACTCAGGCGTGAGTAGCTCGTGAGAAGCGATGCAAACGGATCCTCAGCGACATTTCCAGTTGACGCTCCGTAGCTGGGATCTTGGCCTGACGATTATCTGTGGAAGCACACACTGCTACAATAAAGCGCTGCGCCGGCCCGTGACGGAAACAGCACAGGTGTTGATGACGAAACGGAGGATCTTGTGTGACACAGTGCATGTTCAACACAGAATCTGACAGTCCGTCTCCAGACGCTTTCAGCTGCGCCTCCTTCTGTACGAACAGGCACAGCATTCTGTGCCGGCGCAATGTGGCCGAGCCCGCGCGGGCGATCCATTGGCGCTCGTCCGTTGTGAAGATCCAGTCCGGGATGTCGTCATCGACGAGCGAATTGCGCATCAAGTCCTCGATGTCGCAGCCAATCTCAAAATCACTCGCGAGTGCCATTGCCACGCATCCTGTCGCGTGTGACCAGTTGAAGTGTACCGTGCTTTCCTCGAGATACGGCTTGCCGTGCCGGCCGTGGACAAATCGAAGTCTTGAAAGTTCATAGCCATAGGTAGCGCGCATCACCTGGCGAAACAAAAACCTGCTCACGCACCACGAAGTCTTTGCTCCCTGATGCCGAAAGCGCGACATTCGTTCAAGATCCCCACGTGACCATCGGGTTAGCGCAAGCAGGTAAGAATCGTTCATCTGTGCTTCATGTTCCAGGAGCAATAGAGAGACTTGGCCCCTGCTATTAGGACCAATTGCAACGAACTCCTGAAAGCTGTCGTACTCAGTAACGGTTTCCATCATGCCTAGACGCAATATCACTTTTGCGATTTCACCATACATCGCGTTGGCACCGACACTCAAGGTTTCTCCGCGAATTCATGAAAGCCTCGGTAGACACGATCAGTCAACCGTCGCTATGCGCCATTCAAACACAATTCTTGCTCAACCAGGAGAGCTGTATGCCACTTCAACCGTGTTGCACCAGAACTGTGCTGCTCTCTGGGCAAAATGGCTGGGTTCTCACTGTGATGTCTCTCACCAGAACTTCTTTGATGCCGGTAGGAATTCCATAACACTTCTCCACCTGCGTGGCACCCTTTAACGGTCATTTGCTTCCAGCTTCACCATCGCAAGTCTTTTTCAGAATCTGACGATACTCTGAATTGCTGCGTTGTTTTCCAGCGACGCGGCGCCTGAACGTTCCGAAGCGTCCGTTACGCATAGAGGTCCAGTATAGTCCCCCGGCCAGCAAGGATGATAGACTCCGTCCGCACGTCTATACGCTGTCTCTACCTGGTAGCGTCTGCATCATCTACCCCGATACAGGGATCGATCGGGCGAATGGCGCACTGCACCGTTGAGCGTATTCGTCCCTATGAAACACAATTGTTGAAGGAATGCCGATGACCATCTCTGCCGGCATGCAGCCGTATTTCTTTCCGTATTTGGGGTACTTCGACCTTATCTATAATTCAGACGTGTGGGTAATCTTCGATACGCCCCAGTTCGTCAAAGAAGGATGGATGAACCGCAATCGGGTACTGCACCCAACGAAGGCATGGCGTTATGTAACCGTACCGGTCAGAAAGGCTCCCTTAGGTACCCCTCTCAACCAAATCCAAATTAGCGAAGAACAGGACTGGCGCAAACGTATACTCCGTTCGCTTGAGCATTACCGCAAGCATGCTCCTTTCTTCGCCACAGTGATGGAACTTGTTGAAGAATGCCTGTCTTTGGATACACGCTTACTGAGTGAGTTGAACGTTTTTGCCTTGCAAAGGGCCTGTGAGCTTATCGGCATTCCGTTCGATAATTGCGTGTTCTCCAACTTCAGCGACTGCCAATTTGCTGAAGGAGACGTGGATCCGCAGAGGATACGCAAGACAGCCGACTGGGCGATCCAGATTACGAAGTCCTTGGGAGCGGGAGTTCTAATCAATCCTCCCGGGGGGCACGCTCTGTATGATCCCCAGGAGTTCCGCGATCATGGTATCGAACTGATCATTCGTGAGTTTCCGGCCATGAGCTATTCAACCGGGCCGTACAGTTTTGAACCCAACCTCTCAATCATCGATGTGCTAATGTGGAACTCTGCGCAGAAGGTCAAGGAGTACCTCGATCAGGTTCAGCTGCACAGGTGATTCACGACCAACACTGGAGAGATTAGCGCCACTCTGCGCGGGGGCGCAACCAGCCGCTCACACTTCAACCTGGCGCTGGGACCATGGACGGTAACCAGTGAGGTCCTGTGCCACGCCGCAGGTTGAAGCTTCGCGTACCTCACGTGAGCAGAGGGCTGTGCCGAATCCGCGTGCGTTCATCATTGACCCCATTGAGGAGAAAAGTGCTGTTTTGAAAGACGAAGAGGTGCTGTCCGGCTACTACGATCTCTCATTTTCTGTGCCGGATGATAACGGTGATACCACGTGGTCCGGGCTGTTTGCGGTACGGTTAATGGTAAGTCAGGAATCTGTCGGGGTATTCAACCTCAGAGAATTCGACAGTACCAGTGCGCCGGGACTCACCGTAGCTGCCGATCAGGATCGCTGGTACCTGAACGGACAACTGATAGGCAGTGACCCTACCATCGTGATTGATCCCCTGACGTCGGAGTTCGACGCTTTGGTAACGGTGGGGACACTGCTGAGCTCTTACGGCGACAGCTTCACCGTCAAGTGACCATCTGTACCGTCATCCCTACCTATAACCGTCGCGTGCTGGTTGCACGGGCGGTCCAGAGCGT
>SLTB01000018.1 GCA_007130155.1 Pseudomonadales bacterium | reverse complement strand
GAGCAGCCATTCATCTGCGACGCATGTCACCACGCGCCTGAAGCAGCCTACCCGGATCCGGTGCGGACAACACCATGAGATCCCTATTCGGCCTTGCTCCGGGTGGGGTTTACCCTGCCACGCATGTTGCCATGCGCGCGGTGCGCTCTTACCGCACCATTTCACCCTTACCACCGGCTTAGCACCGGTTCGGCGGTATATTTTCTGTGGCACTTTCCGTGGACTCGCGTCCCCCAGGCGTTACCTGGCACCCTGTCCTATGGAGCCCGGACTTTCCTCCCTGCTGCCTAAACAGCAGAGCGGCTGCTTGTCCGACTCCTCCGTGACAGCATCATGGGGCCGGCAGACCGCAACGGCAAGCAGGCGCCTGACAACAGGCGACTGATCGGCCGCTTTTGCAGGAACCTCCAAGAGCGGGATCTGATCGGCAAGAGCGGGAACTTTTCGGCCATCAACAGGCCCATCCGGCCCTACCCCTCTCGAAAAAGTCATGGTTGCAGGGCGGCTCGAATCAGGGTCCCATAGGCCAGTAACCGTCGCTGGATGGAGCGCCTGGCCGCAAAGCAGCCACCGGCACCCCCTCCGCGGACTTCCCGCCATCAGGAGACACGGCACATGAGCGCATCACGACTGACCCAACCCAGCGACCCGACCCTGGCTCCGGGCGAAGCCCGTTGTCCCGGGCCGAGCACTCGGGAGATCATCATCTCCGATGGCGATCAGGCGCCAAGACCGCTCACGGCCGAGGAGACTTACAGCTTTCTGGGTCAGGAGGACCTGCCTTTCGAGCGCTATACCTCGCGTGAGCTGTTCGACCTCGAGATGAAGAAGATGTGGAACAGGACCTGGCAATGGGCCTGCAGGGAAGAGCACCTGAGCCGTGTCGGCGACTACTATGTCTACGACATCGGCAACTATTCCATCGTCGTGTTGCGCTCGGCGCCCGACAAGATACAGGCCTTTCACAACTCCTGTTTGCACCGCGGCATGCAGTTCTTCGATGCCGGCACCCAGGGCCGCGGCAAGCAGTTCCTGCGCTGCCCCTTCCACGGCTGGAGCTGGAATCTCGACGGCAGCCTGAAGGAAGTGCCCTGTCGCTGGGACTTCCCCCATGTCAGCGACGAAGAATTCCAGCTGCCCGAGGTGAAGGTGGAGACCTGGGGTGGTTTCGTATTCATCAATCTGGACCCGGATGCCGCCCCCTTGGCTGAACAACTCGAAGTGCTGCCGGAACACTTCAGCCAGTTCGCGATTCCGCTGGAGGATCGCTACGTGGCCCTGCATACAGAAAAGGTCCTGCCTTGCAACTGGAAAATGGGCATGGAGGCCTTCCTGGAGGCCTACCACGTCATCGCCACCCATCCCGAAGGACTGCGGACCGCGGGCGACGCCAATGCCCAATACGACATCTTCGGCAAGTACACCACGCGCTTCGTGCACACCATCGGCTCGCCGAGCCCACACCTGCGCGACCGGCCCAGCGAAGAAGAGATCCTGGCCGTCCTGAGCAGCCGCAGGAAGTACGATCAGCCTAAGCTCGCTGAAGGCGAGACGGCCCGAACCGCCTGGGCCAAACAGATGCGGGAGACCATGGGCCAGGATCTCGATCGCGACCTCAGTGAGGTCAGCGTCAGCCAGATGATGGATTCCATCGAATATTGGATGTTCCCGAACATGATGCTGTTCCCGGGCATCTCCATCCCGCTGATCTATCGCTTCCGCCCCAACGGCGACGACGTCGACACCTGCATCCATGAAGTGCTGTTCCTGCGGCCCAAGCCTGCCAACGGCGAGACCCCGCCACCGGCTGAGAAGGTCCGTCTTGAGATCGAGGACTCCTACACCTCGATTCCCAATTTCCCCCAGGGCCTGGACTTCGTCCTTGACCAGGACACCGACAACCTCAATCGACAGCGCGCGGGCGCCAAAGGCGCCTTCAAGCGGGGGGCCACCCTCGGCAACTACCAGGAAGCCCGGATTCGTCGCTTCCATGCCACGCTGGACGAGTTTCTGAAGGCCTGACTGCATGGCGCACAGCCAGCGTCAGTGAGAGAAGGAGGGGCGCCGGGGTGCATGAGCACTCCGGCGCCGGGCACCGGCTCGAATGGGAGGGGGAAACCATGCTTTTATCTGGACAGGTGGTAGCGATCACCGGCTCCGCTGTGGGCATTGGCCGAGCGCTGGCGATGGCCTGCGCTGCAGAAGGCGCCGATCTGGCGTTGCTCGACATCGATGCTCCGGCAAATCTCGAAACGGCGCATGCGGTACGTGCCTCAGGCAGACGCGCCCTTGCCTTGGACTGCGATATTGCCGACGCCGGCCAGGTGCGGACGGCCTTCGCGCGCATCCTCGATGAACTCGGCCGGGTCGACGTGTTGTTCAACAACGCCGCAGTTTATATCGACACATCCCTGACTCGGGGCACTTTCGCCAGCCAATCCGAAGGCTACGCGCGCTCCATCGAGATCTGCGCGCTGGGCGGCTACTACTGCACGCTGGCTGCCGTGCCTTCCATGCGTACCAATGGCGGCGGCAACGTCATCAATCTGATCACCGAGCACATCAAGGAAGGCCACATGATGGCCGGCCTCGGATCGAGCGGCTACGACGCCGCCAAGTGGGTGCAGTGGCGGCAGACGGAATCCTGGGCCGTAGAACTCGAACCCTACGGTATCCGCGTCAATGCATTAGGCCCAGGCGCCACCGACACTCCCATGCTACGAGCCGTCTCCGTTCCCCATGCCGAGAAAGGCATGAAGCCGGAGGACGTCGCCCTCGCCGCCCTCAACGTCCTCCGCCAGGGACCCAAGGGCCCCACCGGGCAGACCTACATCTTTGGCATCTCCGGTCAACCACGGGAAGTGGGCAGGCGCGAGGCCGAAGCCATCCTCACCCGCCGCGAAGGCGACCGGATTCCCTAAGGGCCCGCATCGGGGCGAGGTCCCAGTGGGAGCCCGCCCTGCGGGCGATCGCGCGCAATGCGCGCTCCCACAAAAACACGCCACGCCTGCGACGCATTCTGCTCTCGGCAGAATGCGCCCAAGAGGGCACGCCGGGATCAACCGCCCTGCGTCAGCGTGAGGCAGCGCTGGAACAACTCCTGCCGGGGGCGATCGAGCAGCTTGGCCGCCACCTTGGCGGCCTTAGACGCTGGCAGTTCGGCCAGCAGGGCCTTGAGTACGGCATCCGCATCGAGTTCCGTCGCCGGCGCTCCCGCCTGCGCAGCACCGATAATGAGCACGAACTCTCCACGCTCTTCCTCATCGCCAGTGGCGAAGCGACCTGCAAGCTCGGCAAGGCTACCCGAATAGTGGGTCTCAAAGCGCTTGGTGAGCTCCCGGCCGACCCAGGCCTCCCGGTCGCCACCAAGGACTTCAGCGGCATCGGCCAGGGCCGCTTTGATGCGATGCGGGGTCTCGTAGAACACCAGCGTCGACGCCATCGAACGCAGTTCCGCCAATGCCGCCTTACGCGGACCGGATCTGGCCGGAAGGAACCCCGCGAACAGAAAACGGTCTGTAGGAAGGCCTGAAGCCGAAAGCGCCGCCACCAGTGCGCAAGGCCCGGGAATGGGCCGGACTGGCAGCCCCGCCGACACTACGGCCCGCACAAGGCGGTAACCCGGGTCAGCCAGAAGAGGGGTACCTGCGTCGCTGACCAGGGCGAGATCCTCGCCATGGCGCAGGCGATCGAGGAGCCCTGGAATACGCGCCTCCTCGTTATGTTCGTGCAGGGAGATCATGTCGGTGTCGATGCCCCAACTCGCTAACAGGGTCCGGGTGTGTCTGGTATCCTCGGCCGCGACCAGCGCTACAGCAGCCAGGGTCGCCCGCGCCCGTGGTGAGGCGTCGTCCAGGTTTCCAATGGGCGTGGCGACGACGAACAGGGTGCCCGTTTCGGCACCCGCTGAGCTGCTGCTTGGCACGGCATCTTCCTTGGTAATGGCATCGATGTCTCATTGGAGAAACAGCTGGGGGCTCGTGTCGATTTATCCGGTATCGACGTATTCGGAAATGGCCCCCGCCCTGAGCCTGCGTTCCGGTAACGATTCAGTCCGCGAGTGTACCCGATGACCACCTGCATCCCCCGCTCGCTTGCTCTGGCGTCGACCCTGGCGGCCCTGGCTGCGGCAGGCCTGGGTCTTACCGGCTGCGCCGGGCCGGCCACCGAGCCTGTCCCGGAAAGACCGGACCCCGTCGTAGCGGAAGTACCCACAATAGACCCGGATGATCCTGTTGCCCTCCTGCGCGAAGCGCGTCGGGCCGCGCCCGACCGGGCAGCTGAGCTCGAGCTCCGGGCGGCCATGCGCTACGAACAACAGGGGGAGCATGACCGAGTTTCGGAGATCATTTCCGCCCTGGATGTGGATCGGCTTCGGGGCAGCGATCCACATCGCTTCGCGTTGCTGGACGCCCGCATGCTGCTGGACGAGGGCCGTCCGCAGGCCGCATGGCTGGTGCTCTCCGAGTTGCCCGACTGGCGTTACGTGAGTGAACTGAGCAACGACGATCGCCAACTCGCGGCCTTGATACGGGCGCGCGTCCTGGCAGCCAACGGTCGCCTCGTGTCCGCCCTGCGGGAATACATCCTGCGCGACAGCCTGCTCACGAATGCCGACCGCGAGGTCAACAACCGTCTGACCTGGAAGGCGGCACTGCGGGTCGATCAGGCGGCGCAGGTCGCCGCGCGTCCCGAGTTCGCGAGCGAACCCGTTCTGCGCGGATGGCTGGAACTGGTCACCATCGCCCACTCTCGCTATCCAAGCCTGGAAGCCCAGCAACAGGCCGTCATACTCTGGCAGCGGCGCTGGGAAGACCATCCGGCAGCCTTGGATCTACCCCCGGCATTGGGTCGCCTGCCCGAGCTCATCGCACTGCGGCCAAGTCGGGTCGCCCTGCTGCTGCCCCTCAGCGGGCCGATGGGTAGCGCGGGCAATGCTTTGCGGGATGGTTTCATGGCGGCTCATTTCGCGGCGCTGGCCGCCGGCGGCGCCGCCCCCATCATCATGGTCTTCGACACTGCCGGTGGCGACGTAACGCGCCACTACATCGAAGCCGTGGATCAGGGTGCCGATGTGGTGGTGGGTCCGCTGGCCAGGGACGCTGTACGCGATCTGGTGATGTTCCAGCCCAGGGACGTGCCGGTGCTGGCCTTGAACAGTACCGGAGGGATGGACAGCGACGCCTCTCTGATCCAGTTTGGTCTCATTCCAGAGGACGAGGGCATCCAGATGGCCCAGCGGGCCCATGCCGATGGCATGCGCCGCGCGCTGGTCCTGAACGCCCAGGAAGCGTGGGCAGAAAGGGTGATGGCCAGCTTTGAGGCTAAATTCGTCGAACTCGGCGGCACCGTGGTCGAGCGACGCCCGTTCGCAGCCACGGCGCAGATCACTCAGAGCGTCGCTGAAAGCCTTCTGATCAGCGAAAGCGAAGCGCGCGCTGGTCAGATGCGCCGGGTACTGGCCAGCAATCTCGAGTTCGAACCGCGCCGACGTCAGGACCTGGATTTCGTGGCCATGGCCGCTGAACCGGTGTCCGCAAGGGCGCTGAAACCAGCCCTGGCGTACCACTTTGCTGGCGACCTTCCCGTCTACGCTTCCTCCCACATGTATGACGGCAGCACGGACCGGCGCGTGACCGCCGACCTGGACGGCATACGTTTCGTAAACATGCCGTGGCGGATCGCGCCTACCGCTTTGCGCAACGACGTGGAAAGCGCATGGCCCGAGGCCATGGGCAATGCCGCATCGTTCTATGCCATGGGGGCCGATGCCTGGCATTTGCATGCTCGCCTACCGCTGCTTGCCGACGGGGATCCGGGATTCCCGGGGTTGACCGGAACCCTGCGCCTGGGCGCCGACGGCCGCCTGAAGCGGGAGCTGGGCTGGGCCGTGCTTCACAATGGCCTGCCCGTTCGCCTCGAGGTCATGGCAGCGCCATTGGCTGCTCCCTTGAGAAGGACATCGCCGTAATATACGCGGAGCAAACAGGATCCGGAGGCCTGAATGGCCACTGCAACAGGGTCTCCAAAACGACGCCTCGCCTGGCTGCTTGGACGTAACACCGAGCAACGGGCAGAGCGACTGCTCCAGCGGGCGGGCCTGCGCACCCTGGACCGCAACTGGCGCTGCAAGGGTGGCGAACTTGATCTGGTCATGGAGGACGGCGACACCCTGGTGTTCGTCGAAGTCCGCCGCCGTAGCCGCAGGGATCGAGCCAGCGCCGCCGAAAGCGTTGACTGGCGCAAGCGGCGACGGCTGGTGCATGCAGCCCGGCGTTACCTTCAGACACGCAGCAGGGAACCCGCCTGCCGCTTCGACGTGGTCACGGTGGATGGCCCGAAGGGAGACGAGGTATTGCGCTGGATTCGCGGCGCCTTTGATGCCAGCGATATCCATTGAACCTTCACAAACGCAGTTCCAGACATGAAGCTCGAGCGAGGAAACACGTGATGGCTGAACAACGGGTAGCTAGAACCCAACGGCAATACGCGATAAAGGTGGCTGCGCTGTTGAGCGCAGCCCTCATCCTGAGCGGCTGCACGGTGACCCGAGCGATCTCAGACGACGAAGTCATCGAGCAGGATCCGACCACCCGAACCGTGGGTACGCGGATTGACGACACGACCTTGACCCGGCTCGCACTGGTCAACGTTCGGCGCGCCAGCGAGGAGCTTCGGCGCGCCAATCTTTCCGTGTCGAGCCACAACGGCAACGTACTGATGGTCGGGCAGGTGCCGTCGGAAGCGGCCAAGTCACTTGCGGAGCAGGAAGTTCTGAAACTCAAGAAGGTCCGCCGAGTCTACAATGAATTGGAGGTGGCCGGCCCTACGTCGATGCTGACCCGGTCGGGGGATGCCTGGGTTACAAGCAAGGTGAAGAGCCAGCTGCTGGCCAGCGAGAATGTCCGCGGCCGCAACATCAAGGTCATCACTGAGAACGGGGTGACCTACCTGATGGGTCTGGTGACACGGCTGGAAGCAGAGGAAGCGACGGAGATCGCCCGTAATGTAGGTGGCGTCACCCAGGTGGTCCGGCTCTTGGAACACGTCGACTGAAGCTCCCGGGCGGCGCCATGCTGCAACAAGCGCTTTCCCGTTGAATGGACGGACGGGACCGGGCGGCTTAATTCGCTGATCGCCCGCAGGACGGGCGATGGACGACCTCCGAGACCGCAGCACACCTGCCCTCGTGGGAGCCCGCAGCGCGGGCGATGGACACCCTCGTCACCGCGTTCGACAGCGACCGGTTCCTCGGTGGCGCTTTACTTCACCACCTTCAGATGGCCACCGCGCTCGCCACCGCCGCTGGGCCTGCTGCCTCCCGGAGGGTCGGGGTCGTCGCCGTCGGGCCTGTCCGAATCGACGCTGCTGAGGGTGGCCGGCGCCGATCGGGGCGACGCCTCAAAGGCCATGCCAGCACCATTCTCCTGGGCATAGATGGCGAGAACGGCATTCGGCGGCAGTTCGACGGCGGTGGAACGTCCACCGAATCGGCACTCGAAACAGACGTGATCTTCGCTGATGTCGAAGTCACGTACCGCTCGGGGTGCCACGTTGAGTACCACCCGGCCGTCACGCACGGCAAAAGGCGGCACCAGCACGCCAGGATAGTTCGCATCCACCAGCAGGTGCGGCGTTCCACCGCTGTCCACGATCCATTGGTAGAGAGCCCGCAGCATGTAGGGGCGCTGGGACTTCATCGTGAGGGAGGGACCGCCCTTGCTCATCTGCGTCCTCCTTCGCCTCGAAACCGGATACCTGCAGGACTGCAGGCATCTTAACGCATGCGGTCCTCATGAGGCTTCCTGACACCTCAGCTCGACATTTCCTGTTCCTGTTCTGACAGGCTGGCCTGAAAGCCGTCCCGCTCGAACAAGCGCTCCATGTACTTGATCATGGGTCGCGCCTGCTTGTCGGGCAACTGAATCCCGGCCACTTCCAGACGCCAGAGGATCGGGGCCACGCAGCAATCCACGAGGGTAAACTCATCACTCATGAAGAAAGGCTTCTCGGCGAAAATCGGCGCCACGCTGATCAGCCCTTCCCGCAAACTCTTGCGCGCCTTGTTCAGGGCGGCTTCACGCCCCTTGCCCACCAGCAGCAAATCCAGATCTGCGCACCAGTCGCGCTGAATGCGATGCATCCACAAACGCGACATGGCCCGCGCCACCGGGTATACGGGCAGCAGAGGTGGGTGTGGGAAGCGCTCGTCCAGATACTCCATGATCACCATCGATTCATAGAGCACAAGATCCCGATCCACCAGCGTGGGCAACGAGCCGTAGGGATTGAGCTCATTAAGGTCTTCTGGTTTGTTGTTCGGATCGACGTCGACCACGTCGACGGTAACACCCTTCTCTGCGAGGACCATGCGCACCCGATGGCTGTAATGATCCGAGCCATCGGAGAAGAACATCATGGAAGAGCGCTTGGCGACACTCATCAATGGGCTTCCTTGTGGTATTCCCGCCCCAGGAGGAAGGTGAATACGAACAGGATCAGGAGGAACAGAAGCACGTACACGCCGATACGCTGGCGGTCCTGTTTGTACGGCTCGCCCGTGTAGTCGAGAAAATTGACCAGATCGTAGACAGCTTCGGCATAGTCCGACTCATTCATGCGACCGCTTCCGGCTTCCACCACCGTCCCTTCACAAACATCCCCGTTGCAGTTCAAGCGCGGAGTACCCTGCAGCTCGATCAGAACGTGCGGCATCCCCACATTCTCGAACAATGCGTTGTTGACACCGAAGGGCCGGCTCTCATCCAGATAGAATGATTTCAGGAAGGTATAAACCCAATCCGAACCCCGCACCCGGGTCACCATGGTCAGGTCCGGCGGCGCATTGCCGAACCATTCCCGAGCACCCTGGTAGGGCATGGCGTTGGTAATGTGGGTACCGATGTCCACATCATCGAACAGCAGCAATTCGCGATAGAGATCTTCGGGAATCCCAAGATCCTGCGCAGTACGGTTGTGACGCTGGTGCTGGAGGCTGTGGCAGCCCAGGCAATAGTTCATGTACAGCGCCGCACCGCGCTGAAGCGAAGGCAGGTTGGAATGGTCTGTACGCACCCGCTCGAGTGGGTAGTTGCTGGCGGCACCGAACGCCACCTTGGGAACGAGCATGGGCACGAGCAGGGGCATGAGCAGAAGCAGGCCCGCTACCAATCGGGATGGGAATCTCATCGTTCGGGAATCCTCTCCGGAACCGGCTTGGTCTTTTCGACGCGGGTGTACCAAGGCATGAGAACGAAGTACGCGAAGTACATCGCGGTGCCCAGTTGCGCCATGAATTCATAGACAGGACCCGCCGGCTGGGTACCCAGCCAACCGAGCACGACGAAGGACACCACCAGCATGGCTAGCATGCCCTTGGAAATGGCGCCCTTGTAACGGATCGACTTCACAGGACTGCGGTCCAGCCAGGGCAGTGCCGCAGGCAGGATGACGGCAACGCCCATCACCACCAGTCCCCAGAATTTGGCATCGATGCCCAGCAGGGGATAGGTCGCAGCCCGCAACATGGCGTAGAAGGGCGTGAAATACCAAACCGGCGCAATGTGATCCGGAGTCTGCAACGGATTGGCTTCTTGGAAATTCGGCGGCTCGAGGAAGTAGCCGCCCATTTCTGGCGCGAAGAATACCACGGCACAGAAGATGAACAGGAACCCGACGATGGCCGGCAGGTCGTGGCCGATGGTGTAATAGGGGTGGAAGGGAACCGAATCCAAAGGCCGCCCACTCTCATCTTTGTGCTTCTTGATCTCGATGCCGTCGGGGTTGTTGGAGCCCACGTGATGGAGAGCGACGATGTGGAGGAACACCAGCAACACCAGCATCAGGGGCAGGGCCACCACGTGCAGCGCGAAGAATCGATTGAGAGTGATCTCGCTCATCAGGAAATCGCCGCGGACCCACTCCATGAGTTCGGCACCCACGAAGGGCACTGCGCCCACAAGCGAGACAATCACCTGGGCACCCCAGTAGGACATCTGCCCCCAGGGCAGTACGTAGCCCAGGAAGCCCTCCGCCATCAGCACCAGGAAGATCGCCATGCCGATCAGCCAGATCAGCTCCCTCGGCTTGCGATAGGAGCCGTACATCATGCCGCGAAACATGTGCAGGTAGACGACCACGAAGAATGCTGAGGCGCCGGTAGAATGCAGATAGCGCAACAGCCAGCCGAACTCGACATCACGCATGATGTACTCGACGGAGGCGAAGGCCCCGTCGCCGCTGGGCACATAGCTCATGGTGAGCCAGATGCCGGTGAGTAGCTGGTTGACCAGAACCACCATGGACAGCACGCCGAAGATGTACCAGATGTTGAAATTCTTCGGCGCCCAGTACTTGGACATATGGTATTCGTAGGTCTCGGTGAGCGGAAAGCGCTCATCGATCCAGGCGATGACGTTGGTCATGGGACCGGGCTTGCCGGGGCCGCCGGTGTTCGGGGATTCGCTCATCAACCGGTCTCCTCGTCTTCCCCGACCAGAATCACGTCGTCGGACTCAAACATGTAGGGCGGCACCTCAAGATTGGTTGGCGCCGGCACCCCGGAATAGACCCGCCCGGACAAATCGAATCGTGACCCATGGCATGCGCAGAAGTAGCCGCCCCGCCAGTTCGCATCGAAGGGCTGCGGCTCCAGCCTGCCGTGAAAGGAAGGCGAACAACCAAGGTGTGTGCACAAACCAATCAGCACCGAAATTTCCCGGCGCTCTTCCCGTGCACGCCACAAATTGGCGGCATAGGCCGGCTGCTGATCACGCTGGGATTGCGGATCGGCAAGTGAGTCATCGAGTTCTGGAAGCGCCGCGAGGGCCTCGTCGGTGCGCCGCACCACGAAGATCGGGCGACCACGCCACTCAGGCATCGGCCCGAGCAGCTCACCGGGCCGGAGCTTACCGATGTCGATCCGGACGGGTGCGCCGAGGGCACGAGCCTTCGCGCTGGGGCTCCAGGATCTGACGAATGGCACCGCCGCGCCAACTGCCCCGATGCCACCTACCACGGCCGTGGCACCTATCAGAAACCGGCGTCGGGCGACGTTCACCTCGCCTTCACTCACGCAGCATTCTCCCTGGTCTGGCTTGAATCAGATGAGTCGGAAGGAACAGCTCTCAAGACGGACATGGGCCGACCGACGGCTGTCACCGCTCCTGACCGAACAGCGCCTGCGCGCCCACTTGGCCGCCTGCAAAGCCCGTTTAACAAACGGATCACCCTCCGCCTCGGCCGCGCAGGAGTTTATCACAGGCCCGCAATCAGGGTGAACGATCACAACAAAAGCTCAGCCCCCGAAACGAAACAGGGCGTCCGCCATCCTGGGCCGGACGCCCTGCCGAGTCATGCGTTGCCGCGAGCGATCAGCGCTTGGAATACTGCGGCCGCTTGCGCGCCTTGCGCAGCCCGACCTTCTTACGCTCCACCTCGCGCGCATCGCGGGTGACGAAACCAGCCTGGCGGAGGGCCGATCGCAGCGTCTCGTCGTACTCCATCAGCGCCCGGCTGATGCCGTGGCGAATGGCGCCGGCTTGGCCGGAAGGGCCACCCCCGCGAACCGTAATGCGAACGTCGAAACGATCCATCATTTCGACCAGCTCGAGGGGCTGACGAACCACCATCCGCGAAGTCTCGCGACCGAAGTAGTCCTCGAGGGTCTTGTTATTGATGAGGATGCGACCCTGCCCGGGGCGCAGGAAGACCCGAGCCGTGGCGGTCTTGCGGCGGCCAGTGCCGTAATCGTGAGGCTTGGTCGTGGCGCGTGCTGCGGTAGTCATGTT
>SLTB01000105.1 GCA_007130155.1 Pseudomonadales bacterium | reverse complement strand
GTGGGCCCGACCGTGTGCCGTGGTTCTGCATCCAGCGGCAGGCTCGCGGCGCGCAAGTGCGTGGTCCGCAGACGGGATCCGCATGCGGCTCGCCCACGGAAGACCACGGCGGCTTGCCAGGGGTTTCTGTGGGAGCCCCCATCGCGGGTGGTGGGTGAGTGCAGCGCCTTGCGGCACTGATCGCCCCCGATGGGGGCGCCCACGAAACCTTGCAGCAGCCGCGGACTCGCATTGCGGACCGTCAGACTCCTAGTCAGCCCGACCGAGAATCGGCAATGGCCGCAGCAGCTTGGCCTCATGGGCGTTCAGCTGCGCTTGCCAGGCCACGACGATGACGCCCGCATCGACGGCCGAGCGAAACGCATCGCCGTAGGCCGGATCCACATCATCCGCCGGCGCGACGCTTTCGATACCCGTGTGCTGAACGCAGTAGCACAGCGCTGCCGGCAGGCCAGATCGGGCGCGTTCGGTAAGATCTTCGAGATGCCGGCGCGCGCGTTCGCTCACGGCATCCGGAAACAGCCCAAGTCCATCCTCCACGCCAAGCGTCACGCTTTTCACCTCCAGATGGCAGGGTTCAACCCCACCCTCACCTTCGAGCACGAAGTCCACCCGGCTGCGCCCCACCTTCACTTCCGGACGGATCTGGGCGTAGCCACGAAACTCGGGGATCCATCCTGCCCGCAGCGCTTCCGCCACCAAAGCGTTGGCCCGCCCAGTATGGATGCCGATGCGATGCCCCTGTGGCGTTTCTACCTGTTCCCAGGTGTGGGGATACTTGCGCCCGGGATTGTCCGACGTGGAGTACCAGACCGGCGCACCCTCCGGCATACAGCCGCGCATGGATCCGGTGTTCGGGCAATGCAGCGTCAGCTCGCGACCGTCAGGCAGCGCCACATCCGCCAGGAAGCGCTTGTAGCGCCGCAGAAGCCGGGCCTCTTCGAGCGGCGGATCATAGCGCATAAGTGAACGCCGCCATGGCGGCAGCAATGCGCTCCAGCGCCACTTCGATGCGCTCCATGTCAGCGGTATAGGCAAAACGGACATGGGCATCGGCCCGATACTCGCCAAAGTCCGTACCCGGAGTCGCCGCCACGCCATGCTGCTCGAGCAGCTGGCCACAAAATGCCGGACTGTCGATCCCGGCCTGCCGCAGCGCTTCCGGCAACTCCGCGTAGACGTAGAAGGCGCCCTCAGGGACCAAGGGGACACCGAACCCCAGCTCCCGCAAACCTGCCACCAGTCGGTTCCGACGATCGCAGAATGCCCGCCGTCGCTGTTCATGCACGGCCATGGCCGGGCCACCCAGGGCCGCCAACGCCGCATGCTGACCAATACTTGAAGGGGCGATGTAGAAGTTCTGCGCCAGGCGCTCGAGCGGCGTGACTGCGGACTCCGGCACCACCATCCAGCCGATGCGCCAGCCGGTCATGCCGAAGTACTTGGAAAAACTGTTGAGCACGAACAGCGGGGCATCCGGATCCGTGACGAGTTGCAGCACGGTGCCGACGCGATCGGCCGCCACCACCCCATGCTTCGCATCCGCGGGCAGAGCCCCGAGCTCGGCCGGATACACCAGCCCCTGATAGATCTCGTCCACCAGCAGCCAGCTCTGCTTCGCCACGGCAAGCTCCGCCAGTGCTGCCAGATCATCCCGCGCCAGCACGCTGCCCGTGGGATTCGCCGGCGTCGCCACGAGCATGCCGCACGTCCTCTCGCTCCAGCGCGCAGCCGCCAGATCCGCATTGAGCTGATAGGCCGTTTCGGGGCCCACGGCCACCAATCGCGGCACGGCGCCGGCGAACAAGGGAATGTAGCGATTGCAGGGATACCCAGGGTCCGCCAGCAGCAGTTCGTCACCGCTTTCGAGCAAGAGGGCCGAGAGCAGCATCAGGGCGCCGCTGGCGCCTGCCGTGATCACCACCCGCTGCGGATCCAGCGCCACCGCGTGGTGGTCGCGGTAGTAATCCGCCAACGCCTGACGTAAGGCCGGCAAGCCCAATGCGCTGGTGTACCCGGTATGACCAGCGGCGATGGCAGCCCGGCCGGCTTCGAGTATGGGGTCGGCACTGATGAAGTCCGGTTCGCCCACCTCCATGTGCACCACATCCATACCACGGGCTTCCAGGCGCCGCGCCCGGTCCATCAGCTCCATGACCTGGAACGCCCGAATGGCGTCCGTGCGTCGCGCAAACTGCATGCGAGTGTCCCCAGCTTAAAGGCCCGCGGGATTCTCCCGATGCAAGGACGATCCGTCTACCGCGAAGGGGGGGTACAATGCGCCGTCATGACCAGCCACTACATCAGTCGTTTCGCACCCTCTCCCAGCGGTCCTCTGCATTTCGGTTCCTTGCTCGCGGCCGTGGCAGGCTGGCTCGATGCCCAGGCATCCGGCGGCCTGTGGCTGCTACGCATCGAGGACATCGATCCGCCCAGAGAAGCCCCCGGTGCCAAGGAGGGCATTCTCCATACACTACTCGCCCACGGCCTGAACTGGGATGGCGAAACCCTGCTGCAGAGCAGCCGCGACGCCGCCTATGGAGCCGCCCTCGATCATCTGGCAGCCGCCGACATGGTGTTTCGCTGCACCTGCACACGCCAGGACCTGCGCGCCCACGGCGGCGTCTATCCGGGCACCTGCAGGCATCAAGGTATGGCTCCACTGCCTGAAGGCACCCCCCATGCGCTGCGGGTCCGGGTCCCGGACGGTGAAGCCGCCCGCATCCGTTTCGAGGACCGGCTGCGTGGGTCTTTCGAATTCGACCTCGCTGCCGAACAGGGGGACTTCGTGATCCGCCGCAAGGACGGCCTTTGGGCCTACCAGCTGGCGGTGGTGGTCGACGACGCCGAACAGGGCATCACCGACGTGGTCCGTGGCGTCGACCTGCTCGATTCCACCCCGCGACAGATCCACCTGCAGCACCTGCTCGGTCTGCCCACGCCGCGCTATCTGCATCTGCCGATCCTGGTGGACCGGCGTGGCGACAAACTGTCCAAACAGGCCGGCGCCAAAGGCCTCGACCTCGCGGACCCAAGGACTAATCTGGCCCGGACTCTGGCGTGGCTGGATCTGCCGGCCGACCCCCGCGCAGCGGTTGACTCGCAGCTGCAAAGGGCCCTGGCTGCCTACCGCCCGCAAAACCTGCCGCCAGGCCCCATTCACCTGTGCTGAATTCATGCGGATGAATGCGGATCTGTTAACCTTGCGCCGGCAATCCGCCGCCCGCCAAAGCCGGCGCGCAGCCAGGGATAACGCGGCATGAGTCAGGTCTTGATCGTCGAACCAAGTTCCCCCTCGCGTGCAGCCTTGAAGCGGCTGCTGGAGGAGTATGGCCACGCGGTCACCGAGGCGGGCAGCATCAAAGAGGCCCGCGTCCACGATCTCGAATCCTTCGCCTTGATCCTTGCCGATCTCCGCATGCCCGCAGGCCTCGGGACCGATCTCGTGCCGCTGGCCGGCGATGTGCCGGTGGTGATCATGGCCCATCACGCCAGCCTGCGCGCCGCTGTGGACGCCATGAAACTCGGTGCCGCCGAATTCATCCCCCGCCCCTTCGATCACGACGAACTGCTGCTGACGCTGCAGCGGGTACAGAAAACCCAGCGCATCGCGCGCCAGAACGCAGTACTGAAGTCCGACCTGTCCAGGGAATATCCTGTGGGTGGCATGATCGGCAGCTCAACGGCCATGCATGTCCTGTTCGGCCGTATCGGCAAAGTCGCCCCCACTGAATCCACCGTGCTGATCCTGGGTGAATCCGGCACCGGCAAGGAGCTCGTGGCCCGTGCCCTGCACGACCAGAGCCGTCGCAGCGACGCCCCCATGATCTCGCTGAATTGCGCAGCCATTCCCGAGAGCCTCATCGAATCGGAGCTGTTCGGCCACGAGAAGGGGGCGTTCACCGGTGCCCAGACCACCCGCCGCGGTCTCGTCGAAGCGGCCGACGGCGGCACCCTTTTCTTAGACGAGATCGGCGAGCTGCCCATGGAAGCTCAGGCCAGGCTGCTGCGGGTATTGCAGGAGGGCGAGATTCGGCGACTCGGCGCCATCGAAACACGAAAGGTGAACGTCCGCCTCATTGCGGCCACCCATCGCGACCTGCAGGCCCTGGTCCGACGCAGCGAGTTCCGTGAGGACCTCTTCTACCGCCTCAACGTGGTCACCCTCAGCCTGCCACCGCTGCGGGACCGGGGTGATGACATCATCGAGCTGGCGAACCGGCTGCTGGAACGCGCCAGCCAGCGCCTGCACAAGACCAATCTGACCTTCGCGCCCACCGCCTTGGAAGCCATGCAGGCGTATCACTGGCCTGGCAACGTCCGCGAATTGGAGAACGCCATCGAGCGGGCCGTGATCCTTTCCGATGGTTCGGAGATCACCATCGATCTGCTGGCCATAGGCCCCGGCCTGGAACGGCCACTCCAGCCCGAGGCGGAGCCACCCCCCCCCACACAGCCTGGGCCCGCCTCGGGCCCGGGGCTGGAGGAGTCGGACAACTCCGAATCCCTGGAGGACTACTTCATTCGCTTCGTGCTCGAGCACCAGGATGAGATGACCGAGACGGAGATCGCCCAGCGCCTGGGGATCAGCCGCAAGAGCCTGTGGGAAAGGCGTCAGCGCCTGGGCATCCCCCGCCGCCGTACCGGAAGCCGCGGACCGCGCCGCCATCAGCCTGGAACCTGATCGCCTCAGCGCTTGGTGCTACCCAATTACACACTTGTTACCCTTGCTCCCAAGTAACAACCGAGAAACATCTGATTGCGTAACACTCCCCACATTCTTTTTCCAACACTTTCTCACAAAATCATCTCAAGTCTTTGTTTTTAAATTATTTTGTAACAAATATCAAAACATGGCACGAAAGTCGCTCCTTGAAATATATCGAAGCTATCACTTTTGTTGAAACAGCTTTCAGATAACCAGGACAAACGGGGGGAGGGACGTCAGCGAGGATCGGCGAGCTGTCACCAGAAGGTGGGGCACTCGGACAGCCCAACCAGACCGGCTCAGCCGGCAGGCCGTCCAAGGTCGAGAGAGCAGTACGATCGCCGAAACGACTGACGCAGTACGGGCAAAAAGGCGGATGATCCGCCAATAAGAACAGGCGGGCGCCACCCGCAGCCGAGACCACCGGCCGGTAACCGGCGTCGAACGGACGCAGCATCCGGCCAGGGACCTCGAAACCCTAAAAGGGAAAGACCTCGGTCTTTCCCTTTTTCTTGCCTGCCAAACGGCCAGCCGCCCCAGACCAGTCTCTGTGCGCCCAACCGCCTGCGGCTCGCCCAGAGGGAGGGCCAAGCAGGTGGCGAAGCCCTCGCGGGGAGCCCGACCTCCCTGAACATCCCCGCTCGGAACCGCGTCTGTTATCATGCGCGGCTTGTCAATCCCTCCTGAGGCCGACATTGACTTCAGCACCCACCAGCGACTCCCCTGCCCTGCGCCCCCCGGTGCTCCAGAGTACCCGTGCACGCATCATTCCAAGGGACCAGCACCCCATCTCCCGAAGCCAGATCAGCGACAACGCCATAAAGGTGCTGTATCGCCTGATCAACGCCGGGCATCAGGCCTTTCTGGTAGGTGGAGGCATCCGCGATCTGCTGGTGGGCCTCGAGCCGAAGGACTTCGATATCGCCACCGACGCCAGCCCGGAAGAGGTCCGCGACCTCTTCCGCAATGCCCGGCTGATCGGCAGACGCTTTCGCCTGGCCCATGTCCGTTTCGGCCGCGAGATCATCGAGGTGGCCACGTTTCGCGGCTCGGCCGCCGATGAGGGCGCTCCCTCCATCGAGCGCGAGGATTTACCCAGCCGGCGGCGCTCCACCTCCGACAACGAACCTGCCGCCGCATTATCCGGCAGCGGCATGATCCTGCGTGACAACGTCTACGGCACGGTAGAAGACGACGCTGCCCGGCGCGACTTCACCATCAACGCGCTCTACTACACACCCGCTGATTTCTGTGTCTACGACTTTGCCGGCGGTATCGAGGACATCAAAGCCAAACTCGTCCGCTTGATCGGTGATCCGGTGCAGCGCTACCGTGAAGACCCGGTGCGCATCCTGCGGGCCCTGCGTTTCGCAGCCAAACTCGACTTCGACATCGAGGCGGCCACCTCCGACGCCATCGACGACACGGCCGAACTGCTGCTCGATGTGCCGCCTGCCCGCCTCTTCGATGAAGTGGTCAAGCTGCTGCTTCACGGCAAGGGCGTGGAGACCTTCGAACTGCTTTGGGAGTACGAGATCTTTGATCTCCTGTTCCCGGAATCTGCAAGCAAGATCGAAGCCGACCCGGAACAGATCAAGGTCATCGACACCGCTCTGGCCAACACCGACCGGCGCATAGCCGCTGACCAGCCCGTCACCCCCGGCTTCCTCTACGCAGCGCTGCTCTGGCCGGCCGTGGAGGCGCACCGGGAGCGCCTGCAGGCCGAAGGCGAAACGCCGCGTGACGCTTTGTACCTGGCCGGTGGCGAAGCCATCGCCCGCCAGCAGGCCCATACCTCCGTGCCCAAGCGCTTCGCCACCTTCATGCGCGAAACCTGGGAACTGCAGCCACGTCTGGAGTCTCCCAACCCACGCCAGATCGAAAGGGTGATCAGCCATCCGCGCTTCCGTGCCGCCTACGACTTTCTTGTGGTCCGCGAACGTGCCGGCCATGCCACCCACGGCATGGGCGACTGGTGGACCCGCTTCCAGGACGCCGACGCAGACGCCCAACGCACCATGCTCGACAATCTGCGTCCTGGTGCAGGTCGCGGCCAGGATGCAGCTCCGAAGCGCCGGCGCCGGCGCCGTAAGCCCGCCGGTTCCTGACGGGCTGACGGGCCCTGAGGATGAAGCGTGCCGTCCTCGTCGAGGCCAAGACCCACCCAGAGCCGTCATCACACAAGCCTGCTGTAATGCCCACTCCTGTGCTTCAATGCGGATATCAGCCTGAAGGAACTGCCTCGCCGGAATGAACCCCCCTGAGACCACACCCCCGCGCTTCATCGTGGTCGAAGGCCCGATCGGCGTTGGCAAGACCTCCCTGGCAAAGCGTCTGGCCGAAACCTTTGGCTACGCCACCCTGTTCGAGGCGCCGGAGGACAACCCCTTCCTCACCCGCTTCTACGAAGAGGAGCGCCGCCACGCCCTGCCCACCCAGCTGTTCTTCCTGCTCCAGCGCGCCGAGCAACTGCGCGCCCTGCGCCAGGAGGACCTGTTCGGCGCCGGCCGCGTGGCCGATTTCCTCATCAACAAGGATCAGCTCTTCGCCGAACTGAACCTAGATCCCGACGAGCTCAATCTCTACCGCCAAGTCTACGAACACCTCACCATCGCCGCGCCGGTACCCGACCTCGTGGTCTACCTGCAGGCGCCGCCGCCGGTGCTCACCCGCCGCATCCAGCGCCGCGGCATCGCCGCCGAACAGCACATCGACCGCAGCTATCTTGAACGTCTGGTGGAGGCCTACGCCCAGTACTTCCACTACTATGACGCCGGCCCGCTGCTGATCGTCAACGCCGCCGAAATTGACCTGGTGGATGACCAGTCCCAGTATGATCGCATCGTCGACGTGATCCGCAACGCAGGCGGGTCGCGCAGCTACTTCAATCCCCATCCAACCCTGATCTGAGCCGGGAGAGGGCATGAGCAGTCAGACGGCGGTGAAGCGCACCAACCTCACGACGCTTACAAAAATGAAGGAACGCGGCGAGAAGTTCGCCAGCCTCACCGCCTACGACGCCTGTTTTTCCGAGATGATCTCGGGCGCTGGCGTCGAAGTACTGCTGGTGGGGGATTCCCTGGGCATGGTCCTGCAGGGCCACGACAGCACCCTGCCGGTGACCCTGGACAACATCGTCTACCACATGGAGTGCGTCAGACGAGGCAACCAGGGCGCCTTCATCATGGCCGACCTGCCGTTCATGAGTTACGCCCACGAACAGCAGGCACTCGAAAGCTCTGCCGCCCTCATGCGCGCCGGCGCCCACATGGTCAAGCTCGAAGGCGGCGCCTGGCTCACCAGCACCACCACCCAACTCGCCGAGCGGGGTATCCCGGTCTGCGCCCACATGGGCCTCACGCCCCAGTCCATCAACCGTTTAGGCGGCTACCGGGTACAGGGACGCGATCCTGCCAAGGCCCAGGCCATGATCGACGAGGCCAGAATGCTCGAGGACGCCGGCGCCAGCATCCTCCTGCTCGAGTGCGTCCCCGTGGATCTCGCCGGGGCGATCACCCAGGCGCTGACCATTCCGGTCATCGGTATCGGCGCCGGTCGCGAAGTAGACGGCCAGATCATGGTGATGCACGACATGCTTGGCATCACGCCGCCGTCCATCAAGCTGCCGAAGTTCGTCAAAAACTTCCTGCCGGAAAGCAGTGAAGGAGTCCGTGGCGCCTTCGTCGCCTACCGCGAAGCCGTCAAGTCCGGCGCCTTCCCCGCCGACGAACACTGCTTTTTCTGAACGATGAACATCGAATGCCAGGAGCCCGAACACGTCCCAGAGCGCCCAATCGCCCGCAATGCGGCCTCCCACCAGAGAGCTCTCGCAGCACGCGTGCACCACTCCGTGGGAGCGGACTCGTCCGCGAGCGCCCGATCGAAAATCACTAACTTGCGAAGAATTCGCGGACAAGTCCGCTCCCACGGGACCCTTGCGACATCGATGCCAGCAACTATCCAGCATCGACCCAGAGACCTGCCCCGATGATCACCGTCACCACCATCGCCGAAGTCCGCGAGCAGGTGCAGGCCGCTCGCAGCAAGGGCCAGCGCATCGGCTTCCTGCCCACCATGGGCAATCTGCATGCCGGGCACCTCGCCCTCGCCGACGCGGCGCGGGAAGCCGCTGAATTCGTCGTCGCCAGCATCTTCGTCAACCCGCTGCAGTTCGGCCCCAATGAAGATCTCGACGCCTATCCGCGCACGCTGGATGCCGACCAGCAGGGCCTCACTGACCACGGCGTCGACCTGCTGTTCGCCCCGGAAGTCGCCGAGGTTTATCCCGACGGCATGACCTTACAGACCCGGGTCAGCGTCCCCGGCCTCGGAGACATCCTCTGCGGCGCCAGCCGTCCAGGTCACTTTGATGGCGTAGCCACCGTAGTCACTAAGCTGTTCCAGATCGTACAGCCGGATCTGGCGGTCTTCGGCCGCAAGGATTTCCAGCAGCTCACCCTGATCCGCCGCATGGTCCGCGATCTGTCCATGCCGGTGACCATCCTCGACGTGCCGACAGCGCGCGCCGAGGACGGCCTTGCCCTGTCCTCGCGCAACCACTATCTGAGCTCAGACGAGCGCGCCAAGGCGCCGGCCCTGTACCGGATCCTGAATCAGGCCGCCCAGCAGATCCAACAAGGTGGGACAGATCCGAGCGCCGTCAGGAAGCAAGCACTCACAAACCTCGAAGCTTCCGGATTTCGACCTGATTACTTCGAAATCCGCCACCGCCATACGCTGAAGGAGCCGCTGATCGAAGACCGCGAACTGGTCATCCTGGCCGCCGCATGGATGGGCCGGACCCGCCTCATCGACAATCTGCTGGTCGACCGGCCATGAGCAGCCTCGACCCCACCAGCCTGCCGGCCTGGCAGGCACTGGCCGAAGGGGCCCGTGACTTGCCCCACCTGGCCGACCTGCTGGATGCAGATCCGGATCGTTTCCAACGCTTCCGCATCGACGCACCTCGAATGCGCCTGGACCTTTCCCGCCAGCGCTGGGATGACGGCATCCGCAGCCATCTGGTGGCCCTGGCCAAAGATGCAGGCATCGACGCCGCCCGCAGGCAACTGTTCGAAGCCAACACTTTCAATCCCACCGAAGGCCGCGCCGTCCTCCACACTGCCCTGCGCGCTCCCGCACAAGCGTCCATCGACGTCGATGGCGCAGATGCGGTCGCGGCCGTCCACGAAGCCCTTGGCCGCCTGCGTACGCTCACAGCATCCGTCCGCAGCGGAGTCTGGCGCGGCAGTACCGGCAGGACCATCGGCGATGTGGTCAATATCGGTATCGGCGGCTCCTTCTTAGGTCCAGCCATGGTCTGCGATGCCCTCGGCGACAGCGACGGTCCGAAGGTCCACTTCCTGGCTAACATCGACGGCACCGAGGCCGCCCGCCTGCTGCCAACCCTGGATCCCACCCGGACCCTGTTCATCATCGCCTCGAAGTCCTTCGGCACCCTGGAGACCCGCACCAACGCCCTCACCGTTCGCAGCTGGCTGCTCGAACGCGGCGTCACGCCTGAGGAGCTTCGGAAACACTTCGTGGCCATCTCCACCAACATCGCTGCCGCTGCTGAGTTCGGGCTGCCGGAAGAGAACCTGCTGCCGCTGTGGGACTGGGTGGGCGGACGCTACTCGGTTACCTCCACCATCGGCCTGCCCATTGCGCTGGGCCACGGCTACGAGGTGTTCGAGCGCTTGCTGGCCGGTGCCCGGGCCATGGACGAGCACTTCCGCGACGCCCCGCTCACCGCTAACGCCCCGGTGCTGCTGGCCCTGGCCGAGCTCTGGAACCAGAACTTCCTCGGCACCGAGTCCCACGCCGTCCTGCCCTACGCCACAGCCCTCGATCTGCTGCCCGACTATCTGCAGCAGCTGGAAATGGAGAGTAACGGCAAGTCCGTCCGCAGCGACGGAAGCCCGGTGACCACCCGCACCGGCACCATCCTCTGGGGCAATGTCGGCACCAACGGCCAGCACGCCTACCACCAGCTGCTGCACCAGGGCACCGCACCCTTCTCCGCCCAGTTCATCCTGTCCATGGCCGCCGATCACGACTTCGACCACCATCACGACTGGCTCGCCGCCCACTGCTTCGCCCAGGCGGAAGTCTTCGCCAGGGGCCGCAGCAAGGCCGAAGTTCAGGCCGAGCTCGAAGCAAAGGGAATGTCGGCTGAGGAAGCCCGCACTGCCGCGCCCCATCGCGCCATGCCCGGCAACCACCCGAGCACCACCGTCCTGCTCGACGACCTCGGCCCGGCGAGCCTCGGCGCCCTCATTGCCCTGCATGAACACAAGGTCTTCGTGCAGGGTATGATCTGGGGCATCAACTCGTTCGACCAATGGGGCGTGGAACTCGGCAAGGTGCTGGGCACCACCATCCACGGTGCGCTGACGGATGCCCAGGGTGGCGCTCACAGCGTGGACCCGACGACCCGCGCGCTGGTCGTGCTGTACCGCGAGCGCCGGCGTTAGCCGAACCGCATCAAGTCCGAAGGCAGTGATCAAGGGGAGCACCATGTCCGAATCCAAAATCTACCCGGTCCCGGAGACCCTGGCCGATGCCCTGATCGACGCCGCCAGCTACGAGCGGCTGTACCAGGAATCCACCGACGATCCGGATGGCTTCTGGTCGCGCATGGCCCGGGAACACCTGCACTGGTTCTCGGACGACTGGAAGACCGTCTGCAAGTCCGACATGCCCAAGGGCCGGGTCAGCTGGTTCGAAGGCGGCACGCTCAACGCGAGCTACAATTGCCTCGACCGCCACCTGGACACCCGCGGCGATCAGACCGCCATCATCTGGGAAGGCGACGACCCCGCCGAGTCCAAGCACATCACCTACCGCGAGGCCCACGCCGAAGTCTGCCGGCTGGCCAACGTGCTCAAGGACCGCGGCGTGAAGAAGGGCGACCGGGTCTGCATCTACATGCCCATGATCCCAGAAGCGGCCTACGCCATGCTGGCCTGCGCCCGCATCGGCGCCATGCACTCGGTGGTCTTCGGTGGCTTCTCCCCCCAGGCCGTGCGCGATCGCGTCCTCGATGCCGACTGCCGTACCGTCATCACCGCCGACGAGGGCCTGCGCGGCGGCCGCAAAGTGCCCCTGAAAGCCAACGTCGAAAAGGCACTGGCCGAATGCCCGAACGTGCACACGGTCCTCACCGTCCGCCGCACCGGCGGCCAGGTGCCCTGGCAGGACGGCCGCGACGTCTGGTACCACGACACGGTGCCGCAGGCCTCCAGCGACTGCCCGGCAGAAGCCATGGACGCCGAGGACCCGCTGTTCATCCTCTACACCTCAGGCTCCACCGGTAAGCCCAAGGGCGTGCAGCACGCCACCGGCGGCTATCTGCTGCAGGCCGCCCTCACCCACCGTTATGTCTTCGACTACCGGGACGGCGAGGTGTACTGGTGCACCGCCGATGTGGGCTGGGTCACGGGCCACTCCTACATCGTCTACGGACCGCTGACCAACGGCGCCATCACTTTGATGTTCGAAGGTGTGCCCACCTACCCGGACGCCTCCCGCGCCTGGCAGGTCTGCGACAAGCACGATGTGGCCATCTTCTACACCGCGCCCACCATGATCCGTCAGGTCATGGGCCAGGGCGACGACTTCGTCACCCAGACCTCGCGCCAGAGCCTGCGCCTGCTCGGCAGCGTCGGCGAACCCATCAATCCGGAAGCCTGGGAGTGGTATCACCGGGTGGTAGGCGATCACCGCTGCCCCATCGTCGACACCTGGTGGCAGACCGAGACCGGCGGCATCATGATCTCCCCTCTGCCCGGCGCCACCGCGCTGAAACCCGGCTCCGCCACCCGACCCTTCTTCGGCGTCGCACCGGCGCTCATGGATGCCGAGGGCAAGCTGATCGAAGAGACCGAGGCCCGCGGCAACCTGGTCATCACCCGCTCCTGGCCCGGCCAACTGCGCACGGTCTACGGCGACCACCAGCGGGTCATCGACACCTACTACTCGGCCTATCCCGGCTACTACTTCACCGGCGACGGCGCCCGCCGGGACGCCGACGGCTACTACTGGATCACCGGCCGGGTGGACGACGTCATCAACGTCTCCGGCCACCGCATCGGCACCGCTGAGGTGGAAAGCGCGCTGGTGCTGCATCCCCAGGTGGCGGAAGCCGCCGTGGTGGGCTTCCCCCACGACCTCAAGGGCCAGGGCATCTACTGCTATGTCACCCTGATGGCCGGCAGCAACCAGGATGAGGCGGAACTCGACAAGCTTCAGCAGGAACTGATCCAGCTGGTGCGAGAGGAGATCGGACCCTTCGCCAAACCGGACGTGATCCAGTGGGCGCCGGGGCTGCCGAAGACCCGCTCGGGCAAGATCATGCGGCGGATTCTCAGGAAGGTGGCCTGCAACGAGCTCGACAACCTCGGCGACACCACGACCCTGGCTGACCCGGCAGTGGTGGAGGACCTGATCGAGCGGCGGGCACACCAATAGCCAGGGCAGCGCCAACAGTCGGGACGCTCATGGAACCCATGGTGAGCCGTTGATTCGGCGAGAGGCTCTGTGGGCCTAAAGCAGCGCGCTCCGGCGGCCGACCTGCCCCCCGCAGGACAGCGCGCGAACCGCCCGGGGCGGCTATTCCGGAGCAAGCTCCCATTCATGGAATTTACAGGGCTTCTGGCGACTTCAATCGCCCGCACAGCGGGCTCCCACAACCTTCGATCGCGCGCAGGGCCATCTGCTGGCGTGGCTCCTGTGGGAGCCCACTGTGCGGGCGATGTATAACGGCGGGCGCGGAGCTCGACCGTGCTCTCCGCGACAGCGCCAAGTACGTTGATGGTCCGCTACAGGCGTGGCCGGCATCCCGTGGCCGACAAAGCTGAGACGCGATCTGTCCTCGCTGGCAAACAGACACCCGCTCTTGGTTCAGATGACCTTGGCCAATCCCTCAACCCTGCGCCGGAGATGGATCCAGGCGCTCGCGGAAACGACCGATGCAGGTCATGGCTGCATCCTCATCGCAGTCCACCACCCAAAGCAGATCGTCTTCCACAAGGAAGATGGCGTCCTGCAGGAACTGCCGGCCCAGCTCGACGCCATGCGTCACTCCGATGTCCACGGCCCAGCCCGGCTCCGCGTGCCCCGTGATCGGAGAGTAGCCGGTGAGTCGATGCATCCAGCAGTCGAGGCCTGCAAGACTGGCGGAGAGATGAGCTTCCGCTGCGAGAATCCGCGCCTCGGACCAGGTGGCACCGAGGGGCGGCCAAGCAGTGATGATCACAAACCGCTCCGGCCAGAGCTCTGGCGCCTGACTCTGGCGGAATCGCGTTTTCCGATAGACGTCCTGCATAGACACCTCCGCAGCCTGCCGGCCCGCCCCTCCGCGACGACCCTCGAACCCTGGGGCCATTGCCGATGGCCAGAAAAGCCCGAGCCCGTGACATGATCCTGACGGCCATTACACGACAGGCTCAACTGTGGGAGAGCCGTGCCCAACGGCCGCTCGAGCGAGCCGGCGCGGGCGGCCGGCTCACGATAAGGGTCTGACGCCCTGGCCCGCCAGCTCCGGGTACTCGTCATGCATGGCCAAAGGGCTGACGTTCTCGCGCGCTCCGAGAAACTCCGGGCGCCGCTGCGGCGCGCCGTAGGGCTCCTCGAGCTGATTGTCGACGCTGTTGTAGACGAAAAACAAATTCGCGCGCGGCCACGGCGACATGTTTTCGTTGGAGGCATGCAACGTGTTGCACTCGAACAACAGCAGGGACCCGGCCGGCCCTTTGGGGGCCTGAATCCCACCGTGGGTGGCCAGCCTGGCAAGCACCTCGCGACTCGGCACACCAATGCGCTGTGCTTGCAGCGAGCTCTGCCAATGCATGGTCGGAGTCTCTCCCTGGCAAGGCACAAACAGCTGATGAGACCCAGGAATCAGCATCAAAGGACCATTGAATTCATTGTTCTCAGTGAGCATCAAGGAGGCGCTTACCGCCCGCATCCTCGGCATCCCGTCCTCCGCATGCCAAGTCTCGAAGTCCGCATGCCAGTCGAACCCGCTGCCCTTGAAGCCGTACTTATCGTTGATGCGGGACTGGTGAATGTAGACCTCGCTGCCGAGCAGCTGGCGCACCATGCCGAGTATTCGAGGATCCCGGGTCAAGCGATCGAAGTTGGCGGAAATCTCATGCATCCCGAACACGGAGCGCAGCTCGCCGGTTCTCGGATCCCGGATCACCTGTTCTGAGTCCATCAGAGTCTGATCCCGGGCCAGCGCCTCGAGTTCGTCGAAAAACGGCGCGACTCGATCATGGGAAAAGAATCCCTCGAACCACAGGAACCCGTCGCGCTCGTAACGTGACAGGGACACTTCGTCCAGCGGCCCCTCCCAGCGATGCTGATTGCGCGCGTGAATGACTGGATCAAGGCGACGAAACGGCGGCTGTACACCCTCGGTTCGGCTGGGATAGGGGTCCTTTCGGCTTTCCGATTGATGATGTTGTGCTTCGCTCATGCTCTCTCCCTGCTGTCTGAATCAATGACGACTTCAGCAGTCTTTTTTTTTGGTTGCTTTCGGGAGATCTTCAAGCCCAGAAGGGTTGCAGGACGATCCTTTCAGCGCAGAAGCAGCGCTCATGGTGTCGTTGATGGCGTCGTTAATGGAAAGTCATACCGGACCGGCATCCACCCGCAACCCTCACACGCCGGCCCTCTGTTCGTCCACGCACAGACACCTTGCTGCGGGCACCTTAGGGTGCTCGTTCTCCCCAGGCGCTGACTCGATCATGTCAGCCGGAACGCAGAGGCTCGAAGGCAACCAGGATTTCGATCGCTGCGAACTCGATGGGGTGAGACAAAACCAGGGCGCTGAGCTCGCATGGCAATTCTGCCGACCGCGCTCCGCGCTGGAGAGAATTCACATGAAAAAGCTCAACAAGTTCGCCATGTGTGCACTTATCCTGCCCGTGGGCGCTTTTGCCACCGGCGCAGCGAACCCAGACAGCCATCAGCAAGGGTCCGGTGCAGCACAGAGCCAGCATCATTCCAGCTCCCAGAAGAGTCAGCCCGGCACTAGCTACGGCAGCGAAAAGTCGGATCAGGGTTACAGCGCTGCCGAGCGCAGGGCTGCAGCCGACAAGCAGCAGGGCGTAACCGGCATGAGCAAGAAAGCCGAGTTCATGTCCACGACCCCGAACGACGCAGTCCGCGTCGATCAAGTGATCGGCAGCAAGCTGCACTCGCGCTCGAGTGACACCGCAGGCGCCAGCACCACCTCAAGGCGCTCCAGTGGCAATGACACGGAACTCGGCACCATCGATGACCTCATCATCGACGAAGAAGGCCAAGTCGTTGCCGTGGTCGTTTCCATCGGCGGCATGCTCGGCATGGGCAAGAGTTCCGTCGCGATTTCCTGGAACGCCATCGATCGTACGATGAATGAGGAGCGTGACGGTTACAGGTTCAGCGTCAATGCCACGAGGCAAGAGCTGAGCAACGCCCCTTCCTACGACAAGGACAGCCACGGCATCCGCGCCCGCACTTCAGCCTTGAACTGATCACGGTCTCCTTGCCCCAGGAGTTTGATCCATCCGATAGCAGTCAGCATTCCGGCTGCCACGGCACCATGAAAAAGCCCCGCCGGTCCAGGACCGGCGGGGCTTTTCGTTAGCGCTTGCGTTGAGGTTGGAAAGCGACCTCAGGCCGCCGTGCCTTCCTGTTCCGGCACGTCCTTCATGGTGAGCTTGATGCGGCCGCGGGCGTCCACATCCAGCACCAGAACCCGGACTTCCTGACCTTCCTTGAGGTGGTCCTCCACCTTCTCGACCCGCTCGTTGGCGATCTGAGAAATGTGAACGAGGCCGTCCTTGCCGGGAAGGATGGAGATGAAGGCGCCAAAATCGACGATCTTCGCCACCTTACCGGTGTAGACGCGACCCACTTCCGCCTCGGCGGTGAGTTCCTGGATCTTGGCAATGGCCGCGTCCCGCGAGGTCGCATTCTCGCCATAGATCCGCACCATGCCCGAGTCGTCGATATCGATCTGGGCACCGGTTTCCTCGGTGATGGCGCGAATGGTCACGCCACCCTTGCCGATGATGTCGCGGATCTTGTCCGGATTCACTTCGATCATGGCCATGCTCGGCGCGTGTTCGGAGACCGAATCCCGGGACACCGCGATGACCTTGTTCATCTCATTGAGAATATGGATGCGGGCTTCATAGGCCTGGGCCAGCGCCTGCTCCATGATCTCTTCGTTGATGCCCTGGATCTTGATGTCCATTTGCAGCGCGGTGACGCCTTTGCCGGTACCGGCCACCTTGAAATCCATGTCACCGAGGTGATCTTCGTCACCGAGAATGTCGGTGATGACCGCGAAGCGCTCGCCTTCCTTCACCAGGCCCATGGCAATACCTGCCACCGGTGCCTTGATGGGCACCCCGGCATCCATCAGCGCGAGGCTGGTGCCGCAGACGCTGGCCATGGACGAAGAGCCATTGGACTCGGTGATCTCGGACACCACACGCAGGGTGTAGGGGAAGCTCTCTGGATCGGGCAGGACGGCTTCCATGGCGCGCCGCGCCAGTTTGCCGTGACCGATCTCACGCCGCTTCGGCCCGCCCATGAAGCCGGCCTCGCCCACAGAGAAGGGTGGGAAGTTGTAGTGCAGCATGAAGCTGTCGCGATAGGTGCCTTCCAGGGCATCGACGATCGCGGAATCTCGGGAAGTACCCAGAGTCGCCGCAACAATGGCCTGGGTCTCACCGCGAGTGAACAGCGAGGAACCGTGAACCTTCGGCAGCACACCGACCTCGATGTTCAGGCCGCGAACCGTCTTCAGATCGCGGCCGTCGATGCGTGGGTTGCCGGAGAGAATGCCATCACGGACGGTGGCCTTCTCCACCTTCTCGAACAGAGAGGCCACCTCCTTCGGGTCAGCCGCCTTCTCGCCCGCGGCCTCGCCAGCAAGCTGCTCGATGCAGCGACTCTTCAGCCCGCTGACCGCGCTCTGGCGCTCCATCTTGTCGGTGATCTTATAGGCATCAGCGATGCTGGACGCGAAGCCCTCGCGAATCTGTCGGAGCAACGCCTCATTGATCGCAGCCGGAGCCCAATCCCAGCGCGGCTTGCCGGCCTCGGCCACCAGGGCGTCGATGGCATCCAACACCGGCTGCATCTCGAGATGCGCAAACAACACCCCACCCAGCATCTGGTCTTCAGTGAGTTCCTTGGCCTCGGACTCCACCATCAGCACAGCCTGGCGGGTGCCGGCGACCATCATGTTCAGGTCAGACTGCCGGAGCTGCTCGTAACCAGGGTTCAGGATGTACTGGCCATCGAGATAGCCGACGCGGGCGCAGGCCAGCGGACCATCGAAGGGAGCGCCGGAGATGCCAAGGGCCGCGGCAGCGCCAATCATGGAGATCACGTCCGGATCGATATTCTTTTCCGCGGACATCACGGTGCAGACCACCTGGGTCTCATTCATGAAGCCCTTGGGGAAAAGCGGCCGGATGGGCCGGTCGATAAGACGGCTGGTGAGGGTTTCCTTTTCGGAGGGGCGTCCCTCACGGCGGAAGAAACCGCCGGGGATCTTGCCCGCGGAATAGGTCTTTTCCTGATAGTTCACGGTCAAGGGAAAGAACGGTTGCCCGGGCTTCGCTTCACGGTTGGACACCACAGTGCACAGCACGACGGTGTCGTCCATGCGCGCCATGACGGCGCCGGTGGCCTGACGGGCGATCGCCCCGGTCTCGAGGGTGATGCGATGATCACCCCATTGAAAACTCTTGGTGACTACTGACAAGGTCTCATCCTCCATCCTGGAGAGGCGCCCGACATGTTTTGGCGGCCCTCCTCAACTCCGCATCGGCCCCTGCCGATACGGTTTCTTCATGGCGTGCCCCGGAGGCACTCTGATGCACGGTTACGAAAGGCAAAGGCTGTGAAGGGGAAGGGGCAGAAGGGCCGGCCAGCCGGCTGCGAGGGGTTGCCGGACTCGCGCCCGGCATCGCGCGCCATGCGCGCTCCCACAGAGAGGGTCGGTCGTGTCAAACCGCTTCCGGTCACGAGCCTCGAAGTTCGCTTAGCGCACATTCGAAAGCATCCGGTCGCACCCGGACCCGGCAACACGCGGCCATTCTGCTGCATGTCGACGGATCCGGTTCCACGAAGCAGCGTCGCTATCAGCGACGCAGACCAAGGCGCTCGATCAGCGTGGCATAACGCTGGGTGTCTTTGCCTTTCAGATAATCGAGCAGGCGACGACGCTGGTTGACCATCCGGATCAGGCCACGCCGGGAATGATGATCCTTGGCGTGCGCTTTGAAGTGCCCCTGCAGCGAATTGATATTCGCAGACAGCAGGGCCACCTGGACTTCCGGCGAACCGGTGTCACCTTCCTCGACTTGGTAATCCTTGACGATCTGTGCCTTGGCTTCGTTACTCAGTGCCATCTTGCTTCTCCGAACATGCCTGACACCGGCCGACACCATGCCGACCGATCCGCCACCACGCATGCCTGCAGTGACGTCGCCCGCGCCCGAAAGGCCGCGAACTCAAGCGCTGATCCAACCCGGATCAGCGCAGCAACCGAGCCCGCATATCTCACCGATTCACGGCTGCGGACGCGGATCTACCGGTGAATCCATCCGGTCCGCCGGTGCGGTTGCGCAGGGTCCGGGTGCTCTTGCGCGCCCGGTCTGTCGCGCCTTGTCTTTCCCGGCATTCCACGTCCGCGCTTCGCGCATCGGTGAGATATGCAGGCCAGCATTATCGGACGACGAGCCGCCGTGGCGCAATGCGGCCATCGTCCATGACCTCGCCGACACCAAAGAAACGATGCCGCTCCGGCTCACCGGGAGCAGCACCTGGAATCCGCTCCATCAGCCGAACCTGACCGGCAGTGGGCGCATGGGCGATCTGTACCGGCTGGCCTTTCTGCATGAACCAGGTGCTCGCTTCGGGCACCAGCACCTCAGGCCACTGAGCCACCGAGGTCTCCAGCGGCTTGAGCAGTTCATCAAGGGCCTTGTGGCCACCACCGTCACGCACCGCCTCCAAGGCCTCGAAGGTGTGGGTTTCTTCGATGTCGAAGGGACCTACCGAAAGCCGGCGCAGCGCGATCACGTGGGCGCCGCAACCGAGCGCCTCGCCAAGATCGTCGGCAATGGTGCGCACGTAGGTACCCTTGGAGCAGTGAATGAACAGCGTCAGCACGTCACCTTCAAAGGCATCCACCCGGATTTCGAAAACGGTGATCCGACGCGCCTCCCGTTCCACTTCCAGGCCCTGGCGCGCCAGCTTGTAGAGCGGCTGCCCCTGGTGCTTGATGGCCGAGAACATGGACGGCACTTGATCGATCTCGCCCCGAAAGGCGTCGAGCGCGTTCTCGAGGTCTTCCAGATCGAGTTCGGGCACCGGCTTCTCCGAGACCACTTCACCCTCGCAGTCGCTGCTGTCGGTGCGCACGCCGAGCTTGATCTCGGTGAGGTAGCGCTTGTCCGAGTTGAGCAGGAACTGTGAGAACTTGGTCGCCTCCCCGAAGCACAGCGGCAGCACGCCGGTGGCAATGGGATCGAGGCTGCCAGTGTGACCCGCCTTGGCGGCGCCATAAAGGCGCTTCACCCGCTGCAGAGCCTCGTTGGAAGAGAGCCCATGGGGCTTATCGAGAAGCAGAATGCCGTCTATCGGCCGCCCGCGCTGACGCCGTTGACGCGCCATCAATGCCTCCCTCGATTCATGGCCTGTCCTCGTCGGACTCAGCGTTCCGGTCGCCATCGCTGGCGACAGCAGCGTCGATCAGCCGCGCCATCCGATTGCTTTCTTCCGGGAGCCGATCCCAGTGAAAGCGCAGGCGGGGCGTCGTACGCATCTGGGCGCGTTTGGCGATCAGCGTGCGCAGAAAACCAGCGGCGCCACGCAGCACTTCGAGCAGCTCTTCGCGCTCCTCCTCGCTCTGGGCATCGAGCGATGAGACATAGAGATCGGCATAGCCGAGATCGGTGGAGACTTTCACCTCGTTCACCGAAACCATGCCCACCCTCGGGTCCTTCATCTCTCGCTGCAGGATGGAGGCAAACTCCCGCTGGATGAAATCAGCGACCCGTCTTTCTCGTCCGTATTCCTTCGGCATGCTTCAAGGCACGCGCCGTGCCGACCCTCGCGGATCGATCACAGACTGCGCGCCACCTCCTTCACATCGAAGACTTCGATCTTGTCGCCGGCGCGGACGTCGTTATAGTTGCGCACACCGATGCCGCACTCGAAGCCCTGACGGACCTCGTTGACGTCGTCCTTGAAGCGGCGCAGCGACTCGAGCTCACCTTCATAGATCACCACGTTATCGCGCAGAACGCGGATGCGCTTGTGGCGATGGATGGTGCCGTCGATGACCATGCAACCCGCCACCTGACCGAACTTCGGTGAGCGGAACACGTCGCGCACTTCTGCCACGCCGAGAATCTCCTCGCGCAGCTCCGGTGCCAACATGCCCGAGAGGCTGGCTTTGATGTCGTCGAGCAGCTCGTAAATGATGCTGTAGTAGCGGAGGTCGAGACCTTCGTTCTCGATGATCTTCTTCGCCGACGCATCCGCGCGGACGTTGAAACCAATGACGACCGCCTTGGACGCCACCGCCAGGTTGGCATCGGATTCGTTGATACCGCCGACACCACTGGACACCACGTTGGCTTTCACTTCGCCGGTGGAAATATCGTTGATGGAGCTGGTGAGTGCCTCCAGCGAGCCACGCACATCGGTCTTCAGAACGATGTTGAGCGTCGGGGTCTCACCTTCACCGATGTTCTCGAACAGTCCATCGAGACGGGCGGCATGCTGCAGCTTGAAGCGATTTTCGATGGTCCGCGAACGCCGGAATTCCACCAGCTCCTTGGCCTTGCGCTCATCCTCCACCACCGCGAATTCATCACCGGCATCCGGCGTACCCGAAAGACCCAAGACCTCCACAGGAATGGAGGGACCGGCGCTGTCCACCTGGCTGCGATTCTCGTCGAGCATGGCGCGGACACGACCGTAGTGTTCGCCGGCAACGATGAAGTCGCCCTTCTTAAGGGTGCCGTTACGCACCAGCAGGGTCGCCACCGGGCCGCGACCACGGTCGAGCCGCGACTCCACCACCGCACCCTGACCGGGTGCATCCGGGACAGCCTTGAGCTCGAGGACTTCGGCCTGAAGCAGCAGGGACTCGAGCAGGTCATCGATGCCATCGCCGGTCATGGCCGACACGTGGACGAACTGGGTGTCGCCACCCCAGTCCTCCGGCACCACCCCACGACCGGACAGTTCGTTGCGCACCCGATCCGGATCCGCGCCTTCCTTGTCCATCTTGTTCACCGCGACGACGATGGGCACACCCGCGGCGCGGGCGTGCTGCACGGCCTCTTCGGTCTGCGGCATGACGCCGTCATCGGCGGCCACCACGAGGATGACGATGTCCGTCACCTGGGCACCACGGGCGCGCATCTGGGTAAATGCAGCGTGGCCAGGCGTATCGAGGAAGCTGACCACACCATGGCCCGTTTCCACGTGGTAGGCACCGATGTGCTGAGTGATACCCCCGGCTTCGCCACTGGCGACCCGAGTTTTGCGGATGTAATCGAGCAGGGAGGTCTTGCCGTGGTCCACGTGACCCATGACGGTCACCACCGGCGGCCGCGGCTTCTCTTCACCCTCGATCTTGATGAGTTCGAGGTGATCCTGCTCGAGCTGGTCCGCTGAAACCAGCCTGGGTCGGTGACCGACCTCTTCCACCACCAGCACGGCGGTGTCCTGATCCAGGGGCTGGTTGATGGTGGCCATGACGCCCATGCCCATCAGTCGCTTGATGATCTCGCCAGCCTTCACCGACATCCGCGAGGCCAGCTCACCGACGGTCAGCCCGTCATCAGGGACATCCACATCGCGCACGATGAACTCCGTCGGGCGCTCAAAGCCCTGGGTCGTAGGCAGGCCACGCGAGGAGCGCCGCTTGCGTTGGGCCAATCGGTCCCGCGAAAGCGTTCCGGCACGGCGCTTGCCGCGCGCATCGTCATCGCCGCCACGTCTGTCCTTGCGTGCGCGATCCTCACGCTCAGGCACCCGCTCCTTGCGCTTGCCGGCGGCCTTGCTGGGGGCGCCACCCCTCTTCTCGGCCGTGGCCTGCTCGGCCTCGGCGGCCGCCACGGCTGCTGCGGCTTCCTTCAGGGCCGCCGCTTCGTCCTCGAGGCGCTTGCGCTCGGCCTCTTCGGCTTCCTTCCTGGCGCGCTCCTCGGCCTCGCGCTGCTGCTGCTCGGCGACCCGCTGATCCGCTTCGGCCTTGCGGGCTTCCTCCTCGGCGCGGCGGGCCGCTTCAGCCTCCTGCCGTTCCTGCTCGAGGCGGGCCTCTTCGGACTTCAGCGCCTCGAGCTCACCCTCGGGAGCCTGCTCTTCACCGGTCACCGTCGCCGCACGTTTGACGTAGGTCTTCTTTTTGCGGACTTCTACCGCCACAGCCTTGCCGCGACCGCGGTCCGTACGCAGCGTACTGACGGTCTTGCGCTTGAGCGTGATCTTGCTCGGAGCCTCTTCGCGATGACCATGAGCGCGCTTCAAGTGCGCAAGCAGGGTCTGCTTCTGGTCTTCGGTCACCGAATCGTCGGCGCTGGAATGAGGCAAACCGGCTTCCTTCATCTGCGCAAGCAGACGCTCTGCGGGTGCCCCGACCGTCTCGGCCAGTTGTTTGACGGTGACTTCTGCCATCTTTACTTCTCCGGAATTTCTCTTGCGCCACGCGGCGTCGGACTCAAGCGGTCATGGGCATTCCCCTTGCGGCAGTCTCACGTCGAGACCGCTTCACCATCGTCCTCGCTACCCGCTTCCTCGAACCAGGGTGCACGCGCGGCCATGATCAATGCTGCGGCACGTTCCTCATCGAGTTCCAGACCCTCGATCTCGATGAGGTCATCCACTGCCTGCTCTGCCAGGTCTTCCTGGGTGATGATTCCATTCTTGGCCAGCAGGAACGCCAACCGCTGCTCCATGCCGTCCAGCGCCAGCAAATCGTCAGCGGGCTGGACACCTTCGAGCGCCTCTTCGCTGGTCAGGGCCTGAGTGAGCAAAGAGTCCTTCGCCCGATCCCGGAGCTCCATGACGATGCCCTCGTCGAAGCCTTCGATATTCAGCATTTCCTCCAGGGGAACATAGGCCACCTCTTCCAGGGTCGTGAACCCCTCTTCCACCAGCACGGTGGCGACGTCCTCGTCCACGTCCAGACTGGCCATGAACTGGCTGACCAGACGGCCGACCTCCACCTGCTGTTTCTCGGTGGCTTCGCCCTCGGTCATGATGTTCAGGACCCAGCCCGTGAGCTCGCTGGCCAAGCGCACATTCTGGCCGCCACGGCCGATGGCCTGGGCCAGATTGTCCTCACCCACTGCGATGTCCATGGTGTGGGTGTCTTCGTCGACGACGATGGACTCCACTTCCGCCGGCGACATGGCATTGATGGCAAGCTGAGCCGGATTGTCGTCCCAGAGCACGATATCGATACGTTCGTTGGCCAGTTCACCGGACACCGCCTGTACCCGGGAGCCGCGCATGCCGACGCAGGCGCCGACGGGGTCGATGCGGCCGTCGTTGGTCTTCACGGCGATCTTGGCACGGGAACCCGGATCGCGGGCTGCGGCGCGGATTTCGATGATCTGCTCGGCAATTTCCGGCACCTCGATCTCGAACAGCTTCACCAGCATGCGCGGATCGGTGCGCGAAAGGATGAGCTGGGGACCGCGGGCTTCAGGGTCGATGCGCTGCAGCAGGGCCCGCAGACGATCGTTGATACGGAAGGTCTCACGGGGAATCATCTGATCCCGGGGCAGCACCGCTTCCGCACCGCCGCCGAGATCGATGATGATGACTTCGCGGGTAACCTTCTTGACAGTCCCGCTGATCAGCTCACCCATGCGGGGGGTGTAGAGCTTCACCATCTGGGCACGCTCGGCTTCGCGAACGCGCTGCACGATGACCTGCTTGGCGGTCTGGGCTGCGATACGCCCAAACTCCACTGAATCCACCTGCTCTTCGTAGACCGAGCCCAGTTCATAGCTCGGGTCGATCTCCTTCGCCGCCGCCAGGCTGAGCTCCGAATGGGGTGATTCCATCACCGCCTCGGACTCGACGATATTCCAGCAACGGAACGTCTCGTATTCCCCAGTCTCGCGATCGATGGCGACGCGCACCTCGGCATCGTCGCCGTAGCGCTTCTTGGTCGCCGTAGCCAGCGCGATCTCCAGTGCCTCGAAGATCACGTCCTTGGACACGCCCTTCTCGTTGGAGACGACCTCCACAACCTGCAGGATTTCCTTGCTCATCTCGAATCGCTCACCTGGCGCTCGTACTATTCGAACCGCGGCACGACGCGTGCGCGCTGGATCCACTCAAGAGGCAGCACGAACTCTTCGTCGTCCACCTGCACTCGCACCTCATCTCCGTCCACGCCGGCCAGAAGGCCGGTGAGGCGGCGTCGGCCCTCGAAAGGCCGAACGAGGCGCACATCGACGGTTTCGCCAATGTACTGCGCGTAATGCTCAATGCGGAAAAGAATGCGATCCATGCCCGGCGAAGACACCTCGAGGGTGTAATTCCCGGTGATCGGCTCCTCCACATCGAACAGCCTGCCGACGCGCCGGCTGACGGCTTCACAATCCTCGATCGAGACGCCGTCCTCACGATCGATGTAGATGCGCAGCAGACTGTTACGGCCGCGCGTAGACATTTCAATACCCCACAGCTCGCAATCGAGCGCGGTGACCACCGGAGCGATCAAATGCTCGATTTCCGCCTGGCGACTGCGCCGTCCGCCCACAGGCGTCGTGCCATCATCAGGGTCGTCCTGCTCTGGTGCCACCCTCGGGTCACTCCCGGTCCACAGCGCAAGGCGCTGCTTTCGAACCCACAAACAAAAAATGGGCACAAGGCCCACTTCTCGAGCATCACCACCAGGACCGCTGCGATCCTGATCCGATGCGCCTTGAAACCCCGATCGAATCAGGGGCCCCACGTGCGATTGGTAGCGGGGGTAGGATTTGAACCTACGACCTTCGGGTTATGAGCCCGACGAGCTACCAGACTGCTCCACCCCGCACCTGAGGGACGCGGATTATAGGGAGGTCGCTGCCCCGACGCAACTGCTGATACAGTCCATCGTTCCCGAATCCGTTTTTTGCAGGCGACCTGAGGACGCCTTTCGAAGCGCGTCGGTCCCATGTTCAAGGGACCAACGTTGGAGATGGTGCGGACGAGAGGACTTGAACCTCCACGAGCCAAAGCCCACTAGCCCCTCAAGCTAGCGCGTCTACCAATTCCGCCACGTCCGCAGCGTTCTTAACCTGGACATCCCAAGGCTGCGCAATACTAAGGACTTGCCAGCCAATTTCAACCGATCTTCGCGTTTAATCCAGTTCCGGTACGTCCGCGTTGCCTTCCTCATTCGCGTCGGTCGGGACCGCATCGAAGGTGAACGGCACGTCCTCCGGGCCTGCCGGGGCATCCCGGGATCCATCTTCGATGGGCGGCACGTCGACGTCCTCGACCACAGGGATGCCGATATTGCCCATCTCCAGCGCTCGCTCGCGTGCCGTCCAGGCCAGCGCCAGCGTGATGACGAAGAAGCCCACCGCCAGCCAGGCCGTCACCTTGGTCAGGAAGGCATTGGCGCCCGCCGAACCAAACATGGTCTGCGACGCACCGCTGCCAAAGGCCGCGCCCATCGAGGCTCCTTTCCCCTGCTGCAACAGGACCAGGACGATCAGAGCGATCGCGTCCACGACGAGCAGGATGCGCAAGACGATCTCAAGGGTTTCCATGGGTCTCCATCGCCATGATGATGGCCAGGAACGCCGCCGGATCCAGCGACGCACCGCCCACCAAGGCGCCGTCGATATCATTTTCGGAAAACAGAGCCGCCGCATTCTCCGGCTTGACGCTGCCACCGTACAAAATCGGCATTTCGGCCAGACGCTCACTGCGCCTGCGCAAAACACCCCGAATCATGCTGTGCATGGCCTGGGCCATTTCCGGGCTCGCGGTCTCGCCGCTACCAATCGCCCAGACCGGCTCGTAGGCGATACCGCCAGACGCCAGATCATCACCGAGCAGCTCGAGTACCGCATCGAGCTGCCCTGTCACCACCGCATCCGCATCGCCCCGCTGCCGCTCAGCCAGGCTTTCGCCCACACAGAGCATGGGCTTGAGCCCCGCCCGGCGGGCCGCCAGCGCCCGCAGCGCCACATCCTCATCGCTCTCGCCGAAAAGCTGGCGCCGCTCGGAGTGGCCAAGCAGGGTCCACACCGCACCCGCATCTGCAGCCATCTCAGCGGCCAGCTCACCGGTGAAGGCGCCCTGGGGCTCCGGGTGCACCGTCTGTACGCCGAGCTCGATGCCCAGGTCCGAAGCCGGCGTCGATAGCAATGGGAGCAATATCGCTGGGGGAAACAGCAGGACGTCACAGCCCAAACCGGCCAGTGCGCCCCCTTCCAGCGACTTCAGATATCCCGCCGAAAAGGCCCGGGAACCATGCATCTTCCAGTTGCCAGCCACGATGCGCTGCGGCATGCAAGCCTCCCTTGGCCCCGCACCCTGTTTCAGGGGCTGCGTATCCTAGACTAACGGGGCCATGGCCCACAAGGGCAGCCAGGAACCTCGCCAGGTTTGCCGACACACTCAGCCCGGTCGCAGACCTGGCCAGGTGGGCGCCCGCCGCGCGGGCGATCGCGCGCACAGCGCGCTCCCACAACCGCCGCCATGAAGCGATGGCGGCTGTCTGAATGCCAGCGCAGCGATGGCTGCTGTCTTATGCCAGCACCCGGCGGACGACCTCGGCCAGTTCACGAACGTGGCCGCTGATCACTTCCACATCACGGCCTTCCACCATCACCCGGACCAGGGGCTCGGTACCGGATGCGCGCAGCAACACCCGCCCGCCTTCCCCAAGACGCTGCTCCACACCACGCACGGCGGTCGCGATTTCGCTGTTGCCCTCGACCCGCCTCGGATCGATCACCTTCACGTTCTCCATGACCTGCGGACAACGATTCATGCCAGAGCGGGCCTCCACCAGGGTCCGACCGGAATCCTGCAGCGCCATCATCACCTGCAGCGCCGCGATGATGGCGTCGCCAGTGGTATGCAGATCGAGGCAGATCACATGGCCCGAGGACTCGCCGCCGAGACGCCAGCCCCGGGCCTGGCATTCAGCCAGCACATGGCGGTCGCCGACCTTGGCCCGGGCGAAGGGAATGGACTGCTCCATGAGGCCCAGTTCGAGGCCAAGATTACTCATGAGGGTGCCCACCACACCGCCGGCCAGCCGCCCCTGCTGCTTCTGGTGATTGGCGATGACGTAGAGGATTTCGTCGCCGTCCACGACAGCGCCGCTGTGGTCCACCATGATCACCCGGTCACCGTCGCCGTCGAAGGCGATACCAAGATCGGCCCGCTCTTCGAGCACCCGCTTGGCCAGTGCCTGAGGATGGGTGGCCCCACATTCGTCGTTGATGTTCATGCCGTTGGGCTCGACACCCATGGGGATGACCCGAGCACCGAGCTCCCGGAACACGGCTGGGGCCACGTGGTAGGTGGCGCCGTGGGCACAGTCGAGCACCATGCGCAGGCCCGCAATGCGAAAACCGGAGGGCAGGGTGCCCTTGCAGAATTCGATGTAGCGGCCGGGGGCGTCGTTGACCCGCGTTGCCTTCCCAAGCTGGGCGGACTCGCAGGTCAGCAGCGGCTGTTCGAGCTGAGCCTCGATGGCCTCCTCAATGGCGTCTGGAAGTTTGTCCCCATCGGGCGAGAAAAACTTGATGCCATTGTCATAGTAGGGATTGTGGGAAGCGCTGATGACCACACCGGCATCGGCGCGGAACGTCCGCGTCAGATAGGCCACCGCCGGGGTGGGCATGGGCCCGGTGAGCTGCACATCGACCCCGGCCGCGGACAGCCCCGCCTCCAGGGCCGATTCGAGCATGTAGCCGGAGATCCGCGTGTCCTTGCCGATGAGGATACGTTTCACCCCTTCCCGCGCGAAGACCTTGCCGGCCGCCCAGCCCAGGCGCAGCACGAACTCAGGGGTGATGGGCTCCTGCCCGACCCGCCCGCGAATGCCGTCGGTACCGAACCAGCGTCGCCCTGTCATCTCTGCATCCCCCCTGTGCGGTACAAACCCTCGAGTACCTTCAATCCATCCACGGTCGCGGCCACATCGTGCGTACGGATGATCGACGCACCGCGCTCTGCCGCCAGCACCGCAGCCGCCACCCCCGCCGCAAGCCGATCCCCCATCGCCCTGCCGGTCAATTCACCGAGCATGCGCTTGCGGGACATCCCCACCAGGATGGGCAGGCCTGATGCCGCCAGCGCTTTCAGGCCCACAAGCAGGGCCACATTGTGTTCGAGGCGCTTGCCGAAACCGAAGCCAGGGTCGAGCAGGATGCGATCACGGGAGATGCCAGCCGCCACGCAGGCCTCGACTCGCTCGCTGAGAAAGCTCCCGACCTCGGCCATCACATCATAGTAACGCGGATCGTCCTGCATGGTGCCGGGTTCGCCCCGCATGTGCATGAGGCACACCGGCAGCCCTGAAGCGCTTGCAGCCTCGATGGCACCCTCTCTGCGCAAGGCACGCACGTCGTTGAGCAGGTCAGCACCGGTGGCTGCCGCCATGGCAAAGACCCCCGGTGAGCTACTGTCGACCGACAGCACCACGTCGAAGCGTGGCCGCAGCAGTGCCAGTGCCGCCGCCATGCGATCGAGTTCTTCGCTTTCGGCTACCACCGTGGCTCCGGGGCGGGTGGACTCGGCACCGATATCGAGCAGGGTGGCGCCGGCCGCGACCATGGCTTCGGCGCGGCGCAGCAGCGCCTCACCATCGAGACGACCCGCCAGGAGTAATTCACCCCCGTCGGAGAAAGAGTCTGCCGTGATGTTGAGAATACCCATCACCTGCGGACGGGCGAGATCGAGTTGGCGGGTTCCAAAGGAGAAGGGTCGGGTCATGCTGCCTGCAGGAGATCGCCGTGAAGGGTGGATCGTGACCTCCGCCGAGGCCCCTGCCGGGCGCACGCCTTGGCGCCCGGCAGAAGCTTCAAGAGGCGCCTCAGGTTTCCTCCGCCGGACCACCGATGGGCGGCGCACCCTTGGCCGGCTGGCCTTCGGCAACATCGGCTTCGCCACCACCCTGGGGTGAGGAGCCATCGGAACGGTCCTGGGGCGGACGCGGCGGCAGGCCATCCATGATGTCGCCAATCTGGTCGGAGTCCAGCGTCTCATACTCCATCAGCGCATCGGACATGGCATGCAGCTTGTCGATGTTGGTCTTCAGGATGTCCTCAGCACGCTCGTAGCAAGTATCGATGATGTTGCGAATTTCCTCGTCGATCATGCGCGAGGTCTCGCCGGACACCGGCTTCGGCCGACTGCCGGCTGACATGCCGAGGAAGGGCTCACCGTCGTCATCGTCGTACTTCAGCGGCCCAAGCTTGGTGGACAGGCCCCACTTGGTGACCATATTCCGGGCCAGAGCCGTCGCGCGCTCGATGTCGTTGGACGCACCCGTGGTGACCCCATCGTCGCCAAGAATCACCTGTTCGGCGATGCGGCCACCAAACAGCGAGCAGATCATGGACATGATGTGCTGCCGGGAATGGCTGTAGCGGTCCTCTTCGGGCAGGAACTGGGTGACACCCAAGGCACGCCCACGGGGAATGATCGACACCTTGTAAACCGGATCGTGATCCGGAACCGTCCGGCCGACGATGGCATGGCCTGCCTCGTGGTAGGCGGTGATGCGCTTTTCCTTCTCGTTCATGACCATGGAACGCCGTTCGGCACCCATCATGATCTTGTCCTTGGCGCGCTCGAACTCCTCCATGCCCACCAGCCGGCGACCACCACGAGCGGCGAACAACGCGGCCTCGTTCACCAGATTGGCGAGGTCGGCGCCGGAGAATCCCGGCGTACCACGGGCAATGGCCGACGGGTTGACGTCCTCGGCAGCCGGGACCTTGCGCATGTGGACCTTCAGGATCTGCTCACGGCCACGGATATCCGGCAGTGGCACCACCACCTGACGGTCGAAACGGCCCGGGCGCAGCAGCGCCGGGTCGAGCACGTCGGGACGGTTGGTCGCAGCGATGACGATGATGCCGTCATTGGGCTCAAAGCCGTCCATCTCCACCAGCAGCTGGTTCAGGGTCTGCTCGCGCTCATCGTGTCCGCCACCCATGCCGGCGCCACGATGGCGGCCGACGGCATCGATCTCATCGATGAAGATGATGCAGGGCGCCTGTTTCTTGGCCTGATCGAACATGTCCCGGACCCGGGAGGCGCCCACGCCAACGAACATCTCGACGAAGTCCGAACCGGAAATCGAGAAGAAGGGCACCTTGGCCTCGCCGGCAATGGCCTTGGCCAAGAGCGTCTTACCCGTACCCGGCGAACCGACCATGAGAATGCCACGCGGAATGCGGCCGCCTAAGCGCTGGAAGCGCCCGGGATCACGCAGGAACTCAACCAGCTCCTCCACGTCCTCCTTGGCTTCGTCGACGCCTGCAACGTCAGCAAAGGTGGTTTTGATCTGATCTTCGGCCAGCAGCCGGGCCTTGGACTTGCCAAAGCTCATGGGCCCACCACGCCCACCGGCACCGCCCTGCATCTGCCGCATGAAGAACAGGAATACGGCAATGATGATCAGGATGGGGAAGCTCGCGATCAGCAGCTGAGTCCAGATGGACTGAGTCTCAGGCCGCTTGCCCTGGATCTTCACCCGGTTGTTGATCAGGTCGTCCATGAGCTTGGGATCTTCGATCTGCGGACGCACCGCCTCGAACGTTTCACCGTTGCGCAGGAGGCCGCTGATGATCAGGCCGTCGATGGTCACTTCGGTGACCTGTCCCCGCTGAACCTGATCGACGAACTCGGAATAGGTGAGCTCGGCCCGACTCGGTGCGGGACTGAAATTGTTGAACACTGCCAACAGGACGGCTGCGATAATCAGCCAAAGGAGCAGGTTCTTGCCCATATCGTTCAACGGTAATACCTCGCTGATTGAACGGCGGGTGGGCCCGTGGGTCGGCCGGACAGGTTACCACCGAGCCCGGGTGTCGGCCACCGAACGCCCGTGATGCCAGGCGCGGCGTTCAGGCCGGCCGGAAGTCCTCCGCCACCGCATACACCTCGCGCGACTCGGCACGAGAGGCCTCCGGCTTGCGGACGCGCAGAGAGCCGAAGAGGGGACGGGCCGCAGCCATCCAGTCGTCGAAGCCCGCACCATGAAAAAGTTTCACCACCAGCGCGCCGCCGGGACGCAAGACCTCCAGGGCCAAATCCCGGGCCAGTTCGGCCAAGCCCATGGACCGCGCCTGATCGGCAACGCGCACCCCCGAGATATTGGGGGACAAATCGGAAAGTACAAGGTCCGCGCGGCCATCTGGAAGCGCCGCGATCAGGGCCGCCAGCCCCGCTTCCTCTTCGAAATCGGCCTGAATCACCTGCACGCCCTCCAGGGGCTCCATGGGCAGCAGATCCAGCGCCACCACCAGACCATTCGGCCTGACCCGTGCTGCGGCCACCTGGGCCCAGCCACCGGGGGCCGCGCCGAGGTCCACCACGATCCGGCCCGGCTTCAGCAGGCGGTGGCGATCATCGAGTTCCAGCAACTTGTAGCTGGCCCGGGAGCGATAACCGTCCTTCTGGGACCGCTGGACCCAGGGATCGTTCACGTGGCGGTTCATCCACGTCCGTTTGCCGGTCTTCTTCGCCATGCTTCAAACCCTCGGCCGGCAGGCGTAAACTCCGCGGCCCTTCGCCAGTTCTGCTGTGAGTCTGCCATGAGCCTGACCTCCCGCGATCGCCGCGTCATGCGCCGCATCGGTCATCATCTCGATCCGGTCGTGATCATCGGCGACGGTGGTGTCAGCGAGGGGCTCATCACCGAAGCTGACCGCGCCCTGACCGATCACGAACTGATCAAGGTACGCCTCCCTGCCGTGGAACGGGAGGATCGTCGCGCTCTGGCGGATGCCCTCTGCGAGGCCTGCAAGGCAGAACTGGTGCAGAGCATCGGGCGGGTGATTCTGATCTACCGCAAGGCCACCGAGCCCGACCCGAAAAAGTCCAACATGCTGCGTCATCAGCTCGCGCGCTGAGAGGCGACAGCCGTCGCGAATCGAACCGGATTGGTTCGCGGACCAGTCCGCTCCCACAAGGACTCGCTCTGACCTCCCACAAGGACTCGCTCTGACCTTCCCGTGGGAGCGGCTCCAGAGGGTGTCGCAAAACTCAACGTGGCGCCCCTGTGGGAGCTGCTTCAGCCGCGAATGACCCCGCAAGTCATTGATTTCTCCCACAAGGACTCGCTCTGACCTTCCCGTGGGAGCGGCTTCAGAGGGTGTCGCAAAACTCAACGTGGCGCCCCTGTGGGAGCGGCTTCAGCCGCGAAT
>SLTB01000140.1 GCA_007130155.1 Pseudomonadales bacterium | reverse complement strand
GAGCTCGCAGGCGGCATTCGCTACAGCGAAGAGGATCGCGAAGCCATCCAGGGTAACAGCTACGCTCATGCCTTCCTGGACGGCGTGGTGCTGCGCTCGGCCTCGCTGCCGCCCTTGGAGAGCGAGTTCAAGGATGAGAACTGGTCGCCGGAAGTTACGCTCAGCTGGCGTCCACAGGACAATCTGACCTTGTTCGCCGCCTACCGGACCGGCTACAAGGCGGGTGGTTTCTCGACCCAGACGGTCCTCACGCCCATCGCTACTGCAGAAAACGTGGTCTTCGATGCAGAAAAAGCGAAGGGTTTCGAGATTGGTGTCAAATCGCGTCTTCTCGATCGCCGGATGTTGCTCAATGCCACCTTGTACAACTACAAATTCGACGATCTCCAGGTCAGTGCCTTCGATCCTGCTACGACATCTTTCCGGATCGAGAATGCGGCTTCTTCGACCACCAAGGGTATCGAAGTGGATACCGAGTTCGCCCTCACCGACCGGATCACGTTGCGCGGTCAGCTTGGTTACAACGAGGGGGACTATGACGATTTCCCTGGCGGCCCCTGTTGGGCGGGACAGACTGAAGCTGAAGGCTGCATTGGCGGTACCCAGGACCTTTCTGGTACCCGTCGCGCTTTTGCTCCCAAGTGGAATGGCAGTGTCGGCTTCACGTCGAATCATCCGATTCCCGGAACGGGCTGGTCACTGGGCGTCGCATCCGATCTGATCTACTACGACAAGGTCGCCACGCAGACAGCGGACAATCCCTTCTCCAGGCAGGATGACTATTGGCGTTGGAATATGAGAGCCACGCTGGGTAGTGACGACGGACGCTGGGAAGTCAGCTTCATCGGTAAGAACCTCACCAACGAGCGCTACACGGGCGGCACGGCCGACAAGCCTGGCGGCATCAGAGGCGACGTGCAGGCGCAAGCCATCCGGCCTCGCCAGTTCGTGCTTCAGACCACCTATCGCTTCGCGCAGTAGGCGCGGCTGGACTTCGGCAGCGTTGCGCAAGCAACGCTGCCGGTGGCACAGGGCGAAGCGTCTTCTTGACGGTTACTTCTTCGCCTTGCTGGGCAATCGGCGGATGAGTATGGCGGCCGCTCCCGGGCCGTTGGAGGATTCTCGTTTCAGCTCGAACAGGGTCGTTGCCTCGATCAGCTTGCTGAGCTTGGTGTAGCCATAATTTCTCGGATCGAAGTCAGGCTGTTGCGATGAAATGTACTGACCCACCGCCCCGAGATTCGCCCAACCCTCGTCGTTAGCCTGATTGTCGACCGCGCCTCGGAGTAGATTGGTAAGCGAAGTGTCGCCTTTGAGCACGTTGCTGGGGTTCGGGGGAAGCGCGGTGGGATCGGAGGCAGGCCCGAGAAGAATCTCCACGTAGGTGAACTTATCGCAAGCGTTGACGAATGGCTTTGGGGTTTTCTTTTCGCCAAAGCCATAGACGGGTAGACCACTTTCGCGGATACGCGAGGCCAAACGGGTAAAATCACTGTCGCTGGAGACGATGCAGAAGCCGTCGAGCCTCCCGCTGTACAGTAGATCCATGGCGTCGATGATCATCGCGCTGTCGGTGGCGTTCTTGCCGACCGTGTAGCTGAACTGCTGTATAGGCGTAATCGAGAATCGCAGCAGGGCATCCTTCCACCCCCCGAGCGATGGCGTCGTCCAGTCGCCGTAGATGCGCTTGACGGTTGGCACACCCCACTTCGCTGTCTCCGCAACCAAGCCGTCGACGATGGTGGGGGAGACGTTATCGGCGTCGATCAGGATCGCCAGGCGCGCATTGCTCTGTTCTTGCATGGTCCTTGTGCACCTAAGGCTCTTTCAGTTGCTATTCTGGAGGAATCCGTCGTATTTCGCTGCAGCAGATGTCGGCAGTTCATTCGTCCTGCTGGGGCTTTGTCCTGGCCGCGACGTGACCAGATAACGTTGAGGTTGACAGCGGAATCCTGGCAGTGATCTGGTTGCATGATGAACTTGATTGCCAGGGAGATTCAGGCCATGCCCAAGCTCGTGACATTGCCCGCGCACGCTTCCTGCGATGTCATTCTCGAAGTCATGGGCCGTGACGGCGCTGTGATCCTCGAGGATGTGCTCGATTTGCCATCCCGTGAGCGCTTCCTGGCTGAGACAGGTCCCTATATGGAGGCCACCCGGCATGGCTCTGATGATTTCACAGGTCGTTCGACGACCCGTACCGGGGCGCTGGTGGCACGCTCGCCAACTTGCTGCGAGATGATCCTGCATCCGACGATACTGGCCTGTGCCAAGCGGTTTCTCGAACCCTATTGCCTGCGCGTGCAGTTGCATCTAAGCCAGATCATTCGCTTGAAACCGGGGCAGGGTGCGCAAATCATCCACCGTGACCGCTGGGCCTGGGGCCAGTACCTGAGGGCCATCGAGCCGCAGTTCAACACCATCTGGGCGCTGACGGACTTCACCGAGGCGAACGGTGCCACACAGGTTGTCCCGGGCAGCGGCGATTGGCCGGATGACCGGCGTGCCACGCCCGAGGAGATCTGTCAGGCGATGATGCCAGCCGGTTCGGTGCTGCTCTACACAGGCTCGGTGTTTCACGGCGGTGGCGAGAACCGATCGGATGACGACCGCATCGGCGTCAATCTCACCTATTCGCTGGCATGGCTGCGCCAGGAAGAGAATCAGTTCCTCTCCTGTCCGCCGGAAGTCGCCAGGGACTTGCCGGAAGAACTCCAGGATCTGCTTGGCTACACCGTCGGCAGCTATGCCCTCGGCTACTACACTCCTCCGCTGCCGCCGGGCGTGGGGCCTGAATGTATCGGTCCCGAGTACGCGGTCGGACGAACGAAACCCGGTGAAGGACTCGGGGACGGGGAGATTCTGGCGGCCCTCCAGAAGCGTTGAGGTTGCGGCGCTTGACGGCCTGCGGCTGAAGTCGTAGCTGCGTGAAGCCTGGCCGCAGCCGCAGCAGTGGCGGATCGTCGAGAGCGGCTGCTGATCATGCCTGCGAATCTCAATGGTCGCGCGGCGGCCATCTATGCCGGTTTCAACCAGATTCCGTGCAGGATCATGGCACCGGCTGGTGCTGGAGTTGTGAAG
>SLTB01000315.1 GCA_007130155.1 Pseudomonadales bacterium | reverse complement strand
TTCGAGCGTGAGGCCAGTGGAGCCTACCTTCAGGGCGTCATAGATCTTGGGCACGCTCTCGCGCGGGAACTCCACGTCGATGACGGCGCCGATGACCTGCACGATGCGTCCGCTACTCATGTTCCTCGTTTCCTCTTTGCCGATGGGTACCGCTAGGCGCGGTGTCCCGTTCCGTCAGACCGCGGACGCGCCGCCCACGATCTCCGAAATCTCCTGGGTGATGGCCGCCTGACGGGCATTGTTGTAAAGCAGCTGGAGCTCTTCAATGAGCTCGCCCGCATTGTCGGTGGCGTTCTTCATCGCAATCATCTTCGCGGCCTGCTCACAGGCCGAATTCTCGATCACCGACTGATACACCTGGCTCTCGATATAACGGGTGATCAGCGGGTTGATCAGGCTCTCCGCATGGGGCTCGTAGATGTAATCCCAGGAGTGCTTGTAATCCGCTTCCCCAGAAGCCGGCAGCGGCAACAGCTGATGCACGGTCGGTTCCTGGGTCATGGTGTTCACGAACGTGTTGTAGGCAATGTTCAGCCGCTGGATACGGCCTTCGATGAACGCATCGAGCATCACTTTGATGCCTCCGATGAGATCGGACAGTTCCGGGTACTCCCCGAGGCTGTCAAGGGTCGCCGTCACGTTGCCGCCGTGGGCACGGAAGAAGGCCTGCGCCTTGCGCCCGATCAGGGCGAGGTCGACCTTGACACCTTGCGCCTGGAGCGAGGAGATCTGCTTGGCCATCTCCCGGAACAGGTTGACGTTCAGGCCGCCGCACAAGCCCTTGTCCGTGGACACGACGACGAAGCCGACCCTGGTCACCGGCCGCTCGAGCATGAACACCGAGCGGTACTCCGGATTGGCGCTGGCCAAATGCCCCACGACCTGGCGAATGCGCGTGGCATAGGGCCGCCCCTGCGCCATACGCTCCTGGGTGCGCCGCATCTTCGACGCGGCCACCATCTCCATCGCCTTGGTGATCTTCTGCGTGTTGCGCACGCTGCCGATCTTGGTGCGAATTTCCTTACCGACTGCCATGGATGATCCCTACTCGGTGACTGACGCGCATCAGACTCTTCAGTAGCTGCGCGTCGCCTTGAAGGTTTCGATGGCCTTCTTCAGTTTGTCGACGATCTCGTCGTTGTAGGCACCAGACTTGTCGATCTCTGCCATGAAGTCCGCGTGCTCTTCTTCCATGTACGACAGCAGCGCCGCCTCGAAATCGAGCACCTTTTCCACGTCCACGTCCGTGAGGAAGCCCTGAGTCGCCGCGAACAGCGACACGCCCATCTGGGAAATGCTCATGGGTGCGTACTGGCGCTGCTTCATCAATTCGGTGACGCGCTTGCCGTGCTCGAGCTGGCCACGGGTCGCCGCATCAAGGTCCGATGCGAACTGGGAAAACGCTGCCAATTCCCGATACTGGGCCAAGGCCAGACGAATACCGCCGGAGATCTTCTTGATGAACGAGGTCTGGGCTGAGCCACCGACTCGCGACACCGAGATCCCCGGGCTCATCGCCGGGCGCACGCCGGAATTGAACAGATCCGGCTCCAGGTAGATCTGACCATCGGTGATGGAGATCACGTTGGTCGGTACGAAGGCGGAGACGTCACCAGCCTGGGTTTCAATGATCGGCAGCGCTGTGAGCGAACCGGTTTTGCCCTTGACCTCACCATTGGTGAACTTCTCGACATAGTCGACGTTCACCCGCGCGGCGCGCTCCAGCAGACGGGAGTGCAGGTAGAACACGTCACCGGGGTAGGCTTCGCGACCCGGGGGGCGGCGCAACAACAGGGAGATCTGCCGATAGGCCCAGGCCTGCTTGGTGAGGTCATCATAGATGATCAGGGCGTCTTCACCGCGATCGCGGAAGTACTCGCCCATGGTGCAGCCGGAGTAGGGGGCAATGAACTGCATGGCTGCCGGCGCGGCGGCACCTGCCGCGACGACGATGGTGTGTTCCATGGCGCCGTGCTCTTCGAGCTTGCGCACCACGTTGGCCACCGTCGACATCTTCTGGCCGATGGCCACGTAGATGCAGGTCAGGTTCTTGCCTTTCTGGTTGATGATGGTGTCGATGGCGATGGCGGTCTTGCCGATCTGGCGGTCGCCGATGATCAGCTCCCGCTGACCCCGGCCCACCGGCACCATGGCGTCGATGGCCTTCAGACCGGTCTGAACCGGCTGGTCCACCGACTGGCGGGCGATGACGCCCGGCGCGACCTTCTCGATGGCATCCGTCTCGGTGGTGTTGAGCGGACCCTTGCCGTCGATGGGATTGCCCAGCGGATCCAGCACGCGCCCTACCAGCTCCCGTCCTACCGGAACCTCGAGGATGCGGCCGGTGCAGCGTGCGGTCTGGCCTTCGGCCAACGCTTCGTAATCACCGAGCACCACCGCCCCGATGGAGTCGCGCTCCAGGTTCAGGGCAAGGCCGAAAACGTTGTTGGGAAACTCGATCATTTCACCGTAGCGAGCGTCGGCGAGCCCGTGAATCCGAACGATGCCGTCAGACACGCTGACAATCGTCCCCTCGTTGCTCGGTTGCGCCGACAGCTCGAGAGAAGAGATGCGCTGCTTGATGACTTCGCTGATCTCGGAGGGGTTCAGTTGCTGCATCGGTCCATCCTCGAAAATTCGTGGTGCCGCCGATTCACTCAGGCGGCGGTTGAGCGCGCGTGCTTGTCGCGGCTGGCGCGGGTGACGCCAAGAGCGTCCGCGAGCCGCTCCAGGCGTCCGCGCACGGAACCATCGATCACCGTGTCACCCGCACGGATCACCGCGCCACCGAGCAGAGTCGGATCGATTCGGCTCGTGATTGCAACCTCACGTTCGAAACGCCTCGCGAGGCCCGCAGTCAGGTTGTTCAAGGCTTCGGCCGAAAGCTCCTGAGCCGATACCACCTCGACCTTCAATATACGCTCGTGCTCAGCGCGCATCAGTTCGTACTGACGCTGGATTTCCGGCAGCAGTGCCAGACGGCCCTGTTCCGCCAGCAGCGCCACGAATCGGCGACCGAGCTGACTGAGATCGTCACCGAGCACATCGCCAAACAGAGCGGCTTTCTGCAGGGCAACCCTCCTCGGA
>SLTB01000058.1 GCA_007130155.1 Pseudomonadales bacterium | reverse complement strand
TCGAATCGTCGATTACCATGACCTTCACGCTGCGCGTGTCGTCAGCCATCCCACTCCCGCCCTGATTGCCCACCACGGACCCCAAGCCACGGGGCCCCGCCAACGCCGTTGGCCGGCACCGCTCGCTGCAATGCCGGCAAACACCCGGGATTCTTGTAGCACAGCGTTGAGACTCATGCCATAAGTAAGCGCCAGCTTTGAACTTTCGTCCATCGAGCAGGTCACGAAATGAAACTTTGCCTCCTTGCCCCGTCCCGGGGCGGGGTTTAACCTGCGATGCGACCTCTTATATTGGAAACGAACATGGCAGATATCGGCATCGTGATGGATCCAGTCACGACGCTGCACCCCAAGAAGGACTCCACCCTGGCCATGATCAAGGCCGCTGAGCGGCGGGGCTGGCGGGTGCGGTACATCCTTCAGGGCGATATTCACCTGGCAGGCAACCGGGTGATGGCGTTCATGCGCGACATCAGCATCGACCTCGACGCGGAACCGTTCTGGACACTTGGCGATACCCAGCTCGAGCCCCTCTCCGATCTCGATATGGTCCTGATGCGCAAGGATCCGCCCTTCGATCTCGAATACGTCTACAGCACCTACCTGCTGGAACAGGTGGAAGCAGCGGGAACGCCGGTGGTGAACCGTCCACAAAGCCTGCGCGACTGCAACGAGAAACTGTTTGCCACCCGCTTCCCGGAATGCGGACCGCCGCTGGTGGTGACCCGCCGCGCCGACGTGCTGCGCAGCTTCCTGGCAGAATATGGTGATGTGGTCATGAAACCGCTGGACGGCATGGGCGGCGCATCCATATTCCATGTCCGTCCCGGCGACACCAATCTGTCGGTGATCATGGAAACCCTGACCCATCACGGCCAGCGGCTGATCATGGCCCAGCGCTACATCCCGGAGATCAAGGACGGGGACAAGCGCATTCTAGTCATCGATGGTGAGCCCGTGCCGTTCGCCCTCGCTCGCATTCCCGCCAGCGGCGAAACCCGCGGCAATCTGGCAGCCGGTGGCCGCGGGGAGGCCCGGCCCCTGACCGACCGAGACCGCTGGATCTGCGAGCAGGTGGCTCCTTCCCTGCGGGAACGCGGCCTACGCTTTGTCGGTCTCGACGTGATCGGCGACTATCTCACCGAGATCAACGTCACCTGCCCCACCTGTATCCGCGAACTCGACGCCCAGTGCGGGCTCGATATTGCCGGCGACCTGCTCGAGCGTCTGGCAAGCATGCCGTCGCAGGTGGCTGTGTCGGCATGAACACCTCCGTGGCCACTACGGCGGCCGCCTTCGCGCTCGATCGTCCCGAGGCCGAAATCGGTGCCAGTGATCGGCTGTCCTTCGCCCTCTTCCTGGTGGCGGCCCTGCATGTCGCGATCATTCTGGGCATCGGCTTCGTGCTACCGGAGCCCCGCGAGGCCCCACGCAGCCTCGAGGTCACCCTGGCGCAGTATCAGAGCCGGGAAGTGCCCATGGATGCAGACTTTCTGGCCCAGGCCGACCAGGAGGCCAGCGGCGATCTGAAGGAGGCCCGGGAGATGACCACGGACCGCCCTGCCCGCGCCGACGACGCACAGCTCGCAGACGCCTTCGAGTCGGCGCCGCCCATCACCCACCAGGACAACGCCACGAGCAGCGTCATCAGTACCGACAGCCCGTTTCGGGTCCAGGACAGCGAAGCGGCGATTGCGGAGCCCGAGGCGGCAGCGGATCTGCGCGACCTGATGCTGCGGCGGGCCCAGGCCTTGTCCAGTCTCGACGCCCGCCAGAGTGTAGACCTGCAGCAGGACGCCCGCGGCCCGAGGGTGCGCCGAATCACCAGTGCCAGCACCCGGACCGCCGTGGAAGCGGCCTACGTCAACGCTTGGCGCAACAAAATCGAGACCATCGGCAATCTGAACTATCCCGCTGAAGCACGCCGCCGCAGCCTCGAAGGTGATCTCAGGATGCTCGTGGAGATCGAGGCCAGCGGTGCGCTGCGCGACGTGCGTATCCTAGATTCGAGCGGTTCGGCGGTACTCGATGAAGCAGCCATGCGCATCGTCCGCCTCGGCGCTCCCTATTTACCGTTTCCTGAGGAGATGCGCCGCGAAGCCGACATCCTGCAGATCGTCCGTACTTGGCAGTTCCGGCGGGGCATGGTGGATCGAGGGTGATGGAAAACACTCTCAAACATCAGTTCCTGCTCGCCATGCCGACTCTCGCCGGCAGCTATTTCGCTGGCACCATCACCTATCTCTGCGAGCACAACGACGACGGCGCCCTCGGCCTGATGATCAATCGCCCGGTGGCCGACGTGCAGCTCGGTGAATTGTTCGATCAGCTCGAGATCACCGGCACCTGCTTCCGCGATGCACCAGTACTGGAAGGCGGGCCCGTGCAGCGGGACCGGGGCTTCGTCCTGCACAGCAATGACCTGGTACTGGAAACCTCCCTGCAGCTGCAGGAGGGCCTGGTCCTGACCACGGCCCGGGAGATCCTGGCCGCCATTGCCGATGGCACCGGACCGGAGCGGTTCCTTGTCTGCGTCGGCTACGCGGGCTGGGGGTCCGGCCAACTGGAGACGGAGCTGGCCGAAAATGCCTGGCTGACCTGTGCCGGCGATCCGGAGATCATTTTCGAGGCGCCGTTTAGCGAGCGTATCAATCGCGCCGCCGCCAGCTTGGGCATCGATTTCCGCCTCATCAGCGGCGAGGCCGGCCACGCCTGATGGCCGACGGACCGCCCCTCTCCCTGCTTGGATTCGATTACGGCCTGCGCTGGATCGGAGTCGCCACCGGCCAGACCACCACCGGCACGGCCACTCCTCTGACCCGGCTTGGCGCCCGCGAGGGTGTCCCGGACTGGGAAGCGGTCAAAAAACTGCTCGAGACCTGGCAACCGGACCTGATCGTGATCGGCCTGCCGCTGAATATGGACGGCAGCGAGAGTGAACTCTGCGTGCGGGCCGAGCGCTTCGGGCGACGGTTGACCGGTCGCTTCGGTGCCAAGGTGGTGTTCCAGGACGAACGCCTGACGACCCGGGAAGCCTACCATCGAATGGCAGGCCGACCCGGTCGGGAAGCGGACCACGCCATCGCCGCCCAGGTGAT
>SLTB01000212.1 GCA_007130155.1 Pseudomonadales bacterium | reverse complement strand
TCCAGGCCGCCGTGAGCTCATCGCGAAACGCGGGGGCTGCGACGCGGATCAGCGCCCGGGCACGAGCGTCCACACTGCGTCCCTTGAGCTCGGCCACACCATACTCGGTAACCACCGTATCCACATCCGTACGGGCGCCGGTTACGGCCGTGCCCGCCGCCAGGGCCGGGACGATCCGCGACAGCTTGCCGCCCCGGGCGGTGGCCGTCATGGCGATGATCGAGCGCCCGCCTGGTGAAGTGGCCGCGCCGCGCATGAAATCCACCGAGCCGCCGGTTCCAGAGATCTGCCTGCCACCGACCATCTCGGCACTGACCTGCCCAAGCAGATCCACTTCCACCGCGGAATTGATGGATACGAAGTTCTCCAGCTCCGCAATGACAGCCACCTCATGGGTATAGCGAGCGGGACGGAACACCACCTCCGGACGCTCGGCCAAACGTCCGTAAAGTGATTGGGTACCCAGCGCCATCCCGGTGATGTGCAGCCCGCGGTCGATACCTTTGCGGGAACCCGTGATCACCCCTTTGTCGATCAGGGCCAGGCCGGCATCATCGATCAGGCCACCGTGCATGCCGAGGTCATTGTGCTCGGAGAGCGCCGCGAGGACAGCCGCAGGAATACTGCCGATCCCGGTCTGAATGCAGGCTCCATCGGGAATCAGGCCCGCCACTTCGGCCCCAATCATGCGACTGACGCCGTCGACTTCCGGAGGCTTCAATTCAGGCAGGGCATGATCCGTCTCAAGCAGATGGTCGATGGCATCCGACGGCATGCGCGGCGCACCTGCGGGTGGCTTCATCGAATGATTGACCTCGGCCAGTACGCGGCTGCAATTGCCGAGCGCAGCTTCGAGAAAATCAAGGTTCGGCCCATGACGGAAGTGCTCTCCTCCGCCCCGACCGAGTTGAACCAACACAAGGTCGAAACGTCGACAGGTGCCGAGATGGCCGTATACCCGCCGCATGTGCATGGGCAGGAAATCCACCCGACCCGCTGCGAAAGACTCGCGGATATCCGGCGAAAGAAAGAAACTCTCCATTCGTGCTTCGGCGTGCCAGCCGGCGAAGTCGGAGCGGTTCATACCCGGCAGGGGAAACTGGACGAATGTCACCCCGGCGCCGCAGTCCGGCCTTGCCGCGATGGCGTCGAGAAGGCCCGAAGGCTCATTGCTGGCGCCGGGCACGAAGACCCGCATGCCGGGCCGAAGCAGGTCAGGCACCTGCTCCGGACGAAGGATCTCTGGCAAGACGACTTTCCCTTTCGCTGCGCGCCCTCAGCCCGTGCAGGAGCCGCCTCCAAGCACACAGAAACGGGCGCAGTGAACGTGATTCAGGGACACCTCGCCCAGCGCTTCAGACAAGGTCTCTCCCATTTCGAAGCGCGCATCATAAGGCAGAAGTGTACAGGCCAGTACCACAGGACGCTTGGCACCCTTGCGGCGGACCACCATACGCGACGATGCGCACATCATGTCGGCCGGATCCTTGCCGAGGGTGTCCCAGCAAGCCCTGGTGATCTCAGGAACTTTGGCTGCGGGGTCCATCTCCGGAAATAGAATCAGGCTCCCTCGATCATGGGCATCGACACGAATGCCTTCGCGCTCGAACAAGCCTGCGTAACCTGCGCGCAGTTCCACTTCGGAATCGCCCCAGCGGGTCCGTCCGGCGACACTGAGCGCGAAGCCATGGTCCGACAGCCAGCGCAGACCGCGCAGCATCGGTGTCCAGGACTGTTTGCCCCGCTCTTCCCGATGCCTGGCCACATCAAAGTGATCCACCGACACCCTGAGCATCAGGCGCTCGCCAAATCGCGTCTGCAACGCCAAAAGCTCATCCTGAGCCTGCTGCATCGGACTCATGGCATTGGTCAGAACGAGCGCATCCATGCCACGCTCAAGCCCCAGGGAGAGGATGTCCATGAAGCCAGGATTCAGGAAAGGCTCACCGCCGGTGTAGCCGAGTGTGCGCACCGGAAGATACGCGGAGTCAATCTCATTGAGAAACGGCAGCACATCCGCGACTTCGATAAACGCCAGCCTGTCGTTGTCCGGTGAGGACTCGATGTAGCAGTTCTCGCAGGTCAGATTGCAGCGCGTGCCTGTGTTGAACCAGAGAGTCTGGAGCAGATCGAGACGGACGCGCGCCCGAGGTGAACCGTCCAGCGTGCGTGCGGGGTCGATGAAGGGCTGCGCAGGCTGTCTGACGATGATGTTCATGGTCATCGAGGCTACCCGGATGCTGCGCACGGCACCAGTGCCGCGCCCGCCGCCGTGCTGCGATCAACCCAGTCAGCGTGTAGCATCGGGGCCATCGCATAGGCTAATGAGGTGAGCCATGAACCTGGAAGTCTTCTCTGATTCCGTCTGCCCCTGGTGCTGGATCGGCAAGCGACGGCTCGAGCAGGCCCTGGCACTGCCGGGTTGCGAGGATGTCATCGTCACCTGGCGAGCATTCCAGCTCTACCCTGAGATCCCACCGGAAGGACTGGATCGGGACGACTTCATGCGCGCCCGCTTCGGTTCCTCAGAAGGTCGCTCTGACATGTGGCAGCGCATGGAGGCTGAGGGCGAAAAGGAAGGCATCAGCTTTCGCTTCGGCGCCATGAAACGCATGCCCAATACGCTGCATGCCCACCGCCTCGAGCGCTGGGCCCACGTTCACGGCGGCTCCCAAGGCCAGGATCGGATGGTGGAAGCGCTGTTCGAGGCCCACTTTGTCGAAGGCCATGACCTTGGCGACAAGGACGTTCTCGCCGCCACCGCCGCCAATGCCGGTTTCGACGCAGAGGCGGCCCGCAGTTGGCTGGATACAGACGAAGGCACGAAGGAAGTGATCCACGAAGTGCAATGGTCCCGCGAGAACGGCATCACCGGCGTGCCTTGTTTCGTGCTTCCGAACGGCTACGGCATTCCCGGTGCCCAGGATCCGGAAACCATCGCCAAGCTGATCCGCCGCGGCAAGGAGATCGCCGAACGCGCCAGCGCATGAGCGCAGTGGATTTGGGCAAACCGCATCGAGATCGACGCCCTGCGGGAGCCTCCCAAAGAGGACAACGCCCAATGCTTGCGAAAAGTCCCCGTGGGAGCCCCCAGTGGGG
>SLTB01000067.1 GCA_007130155.1 Pseudomonadales bacterium | reverse complement strand
TAGTTCAGCGCACGCCGAGTGCGGCACATGTCCGTACTCGGCTCCCGTCGAATCAATGGCTTACGCCATTGATTCGCGAGCGGCACATCCATGTGCCGCAGGAAACGCTGATAAATCAGCGGTTCCCTTGCTCGATTCGGGTGTAAGAATTTCCGACACGGCGACAGTCTCTTGGACCAAGCTCCGATAGAGAGTAGGGAGAATGACCGGGCTTTTCGCTGCCGACCTTACGCATGGCCGACGGGGAGCAGCGACCAGCCCATTTACGCGCCCGAGTCCGCGGCGTCATGCCCGCACACCGACTGTACCGAAGTCGCCCGACGGATCGACCAAGAGGTCGCACTCGTCAGGGTGCGCGCAGATCCCGAAGCATGGGCTGATCGTTCATGAACGCCACATTCTCCGCGGCATGACAGGCGATGCAGGCCGCCCGCGCCTGCTCGAAAGCAGCCCACATCGCGGTCAGGTCTTCCGTAGCCAGCACATCGGCCATGGGCTCGAACACCGTATCGAGGAACAATGCATCTGCATTCGCCTGGCGGCCGGGGCGCTTAAGATAACCCTGGCGAATGGCATCGCCGATCTTCGCCCAGTGATACTCAGCCAGCTCGCGATTGTCGTCGACAAGAGCCTGATGCAGGTGAAGATAGCGCTCGCCCACTTCCCACATGGCGGAAGAAAAGCCCCCCAGATAGCCTTCCAACGCGCGGAATCGATCCCCATGGCTGTCCAGACTGCCGAGCCAGCCGTCGGAGACCGGCTCCGGAGCCGGATGCTCGGGTATCGCTGCAGGGGGCGGCGGGCCGCCACAAGCCACCAGAGCCAGGGCCGCGGCCAGGATGGGCAACGTAAGCTTGCTCATGATGAAACTCCCTATTGCGTGCCAAAAACGTTCATGCAAACGCGGCGAACAGTTCTTCGACGGCCTTCATCTGGTTTCCCGCCGCCGAAGACGGCACCAGAATAGGCGTGCGGATGCCAGCGTCAAACCAGGCCTCCACACCCTCGCGCACCTTGGCTACAGATCCGAACAACGTGGTATCCGCAAGCCAGCGATCCGATAGCAGTTCCGGGATGCGATCGTGCTGCTTGGCGGCAATGGCATCCTCGATAGCGGTCATCTCCTCCTCGTAGCCGGCGTCCTTCCAGTAGTTGCGGTAGTTCGGCAGCAGCGCGTAACTGCTGAGCGTGCGCCGGTTCACCGCCATGGCTGCCTTCTCGTCGTCACTGATGCAGGTCGGGATCATGTTGCCGATGAAGAACGCGTCGTCGGCGCGCTTGGCTGCTGGCAGTGCGGCGAGCGAAGTCCGCATGTGCGAGCGGGCGCCATTGGCGAACACCATGCCCTCGGCGATCTCCGCCGCCAGACCGATCATCTTCGGCCGCAGGGTCGCCAGCACCACCGGCGGCAGCTCGCCCACACGCGGCACCGCGCGCAGTTCCTCGACGAAACGACGCATGTCGGTCAGCGGCTTGCCACCCTGCACTCCGAGACGGGCGAGCATGGGGGCGTGACTGACGCCGATGCCGAAGCGAAACCGCCCGCCGGAGGTCTCGTGAATGAAACTCGCCGTGGCCGCCAGATCCTCCACCCGCCGGGAGTAGATGGGCTGGATGCTGGTACCGAAGGGAATCTCGCGGGTCACCATGGCGATGCCCTGACACAGGGTCAGGGCGTCACCGAGGCTCGGGCAGTAGATGCCAGTGAAACCGCGCTTCTCGAGCTCCGTGGCCACTTCCAGGGTGGCCTTGCGGCGACCTGGAACGGCAGCCAGACTGACAGCAGGCATGTGACTCATGGCTTCGGGCCCCCTCTCCTGAAACAAATGCTGAAACAAATACTGAAACAGCGTCGGCAGTCTATCAGTCTGCCGGTGGCAGGCTGTATCTGCGGGAGGGTCATCCCATGCCGAACACCCTCGCCCCGGCGAGAAGAATGCCGCAGGCGAACACTCTGCTCATAACAGCAGAGAAGCTTCTGCGGATGAACAGAAGCCCACAGACCCATCGATGCCTGGCAGGTATTTCACCCCGAAATGTGACCGCGCCCCATCTGGATGCCGGCATCCCGGCCCCGTCTGGGTTGGGTATGCTTTGGCGCTGCACACATCAAGACAGCCTGAGCGAACATCAGCTCATAATACGGACAGCCCAAAGTGAACTACGATGACGTCGTCCTGGGCCGCCGCAGCATCCGCGGTTTCAAGCCAAAGCCTGTTCCGCGCCGGGTAATCGAGGAGGTCAGCGAACTGGCCACCCGGGCGCCATCGTCCATGAACACCCAACCCTGGCACTTTCATGTCATCACCGGCGAACCGCTGAACCGCATCCGGGCCGGCAATACAGAGCTCAATTTAGCCGGCGTCCCGCCGTCGCGGGAGAGCCGCGGCACCGGCACCTAAGAGGGCGAGCACCGACGTCGGCAGATCGAGATCGCGGTTCAGCTGTTTGGTGCCATGGGCATCGAGCGCGACGACACCGACGGGCGCCAGGACTGGGTCATGCGCGGCTTCCGTCACTTCGATGCGCCGGTCTCTGTGGTCATCAGCTACGACCGGGCCCTGCAGGGCGGTGACATCGCCCCGTTCGACTGCAGCGCGATGTTCAACGGCCTGGTGAACGCCGCCTGGTCGCGGGGGCTCGGCTGCTTCGTCAACAGCCAGGGCATCATGCAATCGCCCGTGCTCCGGGAACATGCCGGTATCCCCGACGATCAGGTCATCATGATCTGCATGGCCATGGGCTACCCTGACGAGAACTTTCCCGCCAACGCCTTGGTATCCAGACGCCGCCAGGTGGCCGAAGTGGCCAGGTTCATCGGCTTCGAGGCGGCTTGGGCGTCGTACCTTACAGGCTCGGGCGATTCAGCACCGGTGCCGCAGGTCGTGTAACCTACGGCTGCCAACATTTACGAACCCTGGCGGACGACGCCGGCGATGCGGGGTAAAATGCCGACCTGCTCGCTGGCGACTGGCCCGGTGGCGCCTCGGCGCGGCCATCCGCCGGAACTCCCATGAACCTCCAGACAAAAGCGACTGCCGTGAAAAAATACAAAATCGTCTACACCCTGACCGACGAAGCACCCGCGCTTGCAACGCACTCCTTTCTGCCTTTCGTAAGCACCTTTACCAAGGCCGCAGACGTCGAGGTCGAGCTGGCAGACATCTCGCTCGCTGCTCGTGCGCTCGCCGCCTTCCCGGAATGCCTCACCGAAGAGCAGCGGGTTCCGGACACCCTCGCTGAGCTCGGGGAACTGACCCAGGACCCCGACGCCAACATCATCAAATTGCCCAACATCAGCGCCTCCATCCCCCAGCTCATCGAGACCATCGAGGAACTCAAGAGCCAGGGCTACGCGCTGCCGGACTACCCCGAGGAGCCCAAGACCGACGAAGAGCGGGAGATCAACAAGCGCTATGCCGCCGTCCTTGGCAGCTCGGTCAATCCGGTCCTGCGCGAGGGCAACTCCGACCGTCGGGCCCCTGCGTCCGTGAAGCGCTTCGCCAGGCAGTACCCGCATTCCATGGGCAAGTGGAGCCAGGCTTCCCAGACCCACGTCGCCCACATGCGCAAGCGCGACTTCTACCACAGCGAAGTTTCCACCGTGGTGGAGAAGGCCGGCAAACTGCGCATCGAGCTGGTCCGTGAAGACGGCAAGCTTCAGGTGCTCAAGGAAGCGGTTGCGGTGAAGGAAGGCGAGCTGATCGACGCCGCCTTCATGGACGTGAAAGCCCTGCGCAGGTTCCTCGAAGAGGAGCTCGAAGGCGCCCGCCGCGCAGGCCTTTTGGCCTCGCTGCATCTGAAAGCGACGATGATGAAGGTCTCCGATCCGATCATCTTCGGCCACGCCGTGGAGGTCTACTACAAGCAGGCCTTCGAGAAGCATGCCGCCACCTTCGCCGAACTGGGCATCAAGGCCCGCCTCGGCATGGAAACCGTGCTCGAGAAGGTCAAGGAAGCCGGCTTTTCGCTGCGCAACGAGATCGAGGCAGACATCCGCGCCTGCCACGAGTCGCGGCCAGGCCTGGCCATGGTCGACTCCGACAAGGGCATCACCAACCTGCACGTTCCCAGCGACATCATCGTCGACGCCTCCATGCCGGCCATGATCCGGGTCGGCGGCAAAATGTGGGCGGCCGATGGCAACCTGCGGGACACCAAGGCCATCATTCCGGACAGCTGCTACGCGACCATATACCAGGAGGTCATCAACTTCTGCAAACACCACGACGCCTTCGATCCCACCAGCATGGGCACCGTACAGAACATCGGCCTGATGGCGCAAAAGGCAGAGGAATACGGCTCCCACGACAAGACCTTCGAGATGCCGGCTGCCGGCACCGTGAGAATCGTGGACGAGTCCGGTAACGTCCTGCTGGAGCATACCGGCGTGGGCGAGGGTGACATCTGGCGCATGTGCCAGACCAAGGACGCCGCTATCCAGGACTGGGTGAAGCTGGCGGTCAACCGTGCCCGCGCCTCAGGTCTGCAGGCGGTGTTCTGGCTCGACAAGTACCGCGCCCACGATGCCCAGATGATCACCAAGGTGGAGCGTTACCTGAAGGATCACGACACCAGCGGCCTCGACATCCGTATCATGACCCTGGACACGGCCGTTCGTCACACCATGGAGCGCCTTCGCCACTGCGAGGACACCATTGCGGTGACCGGCAACGTGCTGCGCGACTACCTCACCGACCTGTTCCCCATTCTGGAACTCGGCACCAGCGCCAAGATGTACTCTATAGTGCCGCTGATGAAAGGCGGTGGACTCTATGAAACTGGCGCCGGCGGCTCAGCACCGAAGCACGTCCAGCAGTTCGAGGCGGAGAACCACCTGCGCTGGGATTCCCTGGGCGAGTTCCTGGCCCTGTGCGTATCCCTGGATGACATCGCGGCCAAGAGCAACAACCCGCGCGCACATGTGCTGGCCAAGGCGCTGGATGCCGCTACTGAAAAGCATCTGCTCGAGAACAAGTCGCCTTCGCGCAAGACTGGCGAGATCGACAATCGCGGCAGCCACTACTACCTGGGCATGTACTGGGCCGAGGCCCTGGCTGCACAGGATGAGGATCCGGAGTTGCGCGACCGCTTCGCTCCGGTGGCCAAGGCCATGGCAGAGAACGAAGCCAAGATCAACGAAGAGTTGATCGTGATCCAGGGCCAGCCCATGGACGTCGGCGGCTACTACCACCCCGATCAGAAAAAGGCCGAGGCGGCCATGCGGCCGAGCGCCACGCTCAATGCCATCCTGGCGAGCATCTGAGACCGGCGCGAAACCACCACAGCGGCGCCAGGGAAGGCCCGCTGCGCTTGTTTCGCCGTTCTGTTCACGCCAACCTGAGCCGGCTCCTGCTTTGATCACCCGCCATCCGGCATCGCCACGTGCCAGGGCGGTGCCGAGTCGGTTATCCCTGTCTCTCACGCGGAGAACAAAGCATGTTCAGTCACATCATGGTCGGCACCAATGACATGGACGCATCGAAGCGGTTCTACGATGCCGTGCTCGGTGCCCTTGGCGTCCCGGCCGGCGTCATGGATCCGAAAGGACGCTGCTTCTATCGCACCAAGTCCGGCATCTTCGCGCTGACGACGCCGATTGATGGCCATCCGGCCACCCATGGCAACGGCAGCACCATCGGCTTTGCTGCCGACAGCCAGGAAGCCGCGGATGCCTGGCATGCGGCGGGAGTCGCCCATGGCGGTGAGATCTGTGAAGACCCGCCCGGCATCCGCGAAGGCGGTGGCGGCAGGATCTATCTGGCCTACCTGCGCGACCCCTCAGGCAACAAGATCTGCGCTCTGTACCGCACGGGTTGAAGCTATCGCCTGCATTCGCGGCTGAAGAGGGTGTCGCAAGAGGTTGGCAAGACTCCGTGGGAGCGGCTTCAGCCGCGAATGGACTGCGAGAAATCAATGACTTGCGGGGTCATTCGCGGATAAATCCCCTCCCACAGGGGCGCCACGCTGAGTTTTGCGACACCCTCTGAAGCCGCTCCCACTAAAGTCAGCGCGAAGCCCTTTGGGAGCGGATTTATCCGCGAAAGCCGATGCCAACCCTCCCTTCGTCGACAACGCTAAGTTCCTCGACCGCTACAGAGCCGCTGTCAGTTTCCTGCGAGACCCGCTCACTGCGCCATGACAAGCATGGAGGTGACCTCGAGACCGAGGATGCGGTCGTCCTCGACCGCGAGCTGGCCTTGCACGACGGCGTTGCCGGTCGGCCTAGTCCGGGAGACGTCGAAGCCCTTTGGCAACATTTCGAGGCGATGTTCACCGTCGCTGAGATGCAGCTGGCACAGCTCGCCTTCGCAGTTCCGGTGCAAGCTCCCCGAGAACGTGAAGATCCGCTGCCGCTCATTGGCGCGCAAGTCCGCCGCAGCCAGATTCACGGCGCGATGCAGGTCCGGTCGCCGCGCCCCGAACAGCAGCGGCGGCACCTCCGGCGCCGGGCCAACGGCCGCGTCGAGGTCGGTGGCGAGGACGCCAGCGAAGGCCGCGACCGTGCCGTCGTTCGGCGCCGCTTCGATGCCCAGCAGATGAGCCATGAGCCCATGAAGATGCACACTTTCCACCCGGGGCAGTTCCGATCCCGGGTGGAAGGCGGGGCCATGGCCAATGAATATGCCGAGCATCTCGTGATGCTGCGGATCCCAGCCGTGCATGCCGCGAGTGGGCGCCCCCATCCGTCCCGCCACGTGCTGGCGGGTGGAGATCATCCAGCCGTGGTCGGCCTCGACGATCACATCAGCGATGCGCAAATGATCGCTGAAGCGGTAATGCTCGGGGGTCTCCGACTTTTTCCAGACCCGCAACCGAGGATGGGCGTCGGTCAGCGCCTCGACGATGGCGTCCGCATCCAGCTCGCCGGCCCACACGTGAGCCGCGGGACCCCAGTCGGAGACGTGGACCCCGCTCATCTGCAGGTAGTCGTCGAGGTAGATGTAACGCTCAGGATCGATGTCGCTCATGCCGTGATCGGAGACCACCAGAATATGCATGTGCCCCAGCAGGCCACGGGCCTCGAGGCCCGCCAGCAGGACGCCAATCTCGACGTCCATGTCAGCGATGGCTGCGGTCACCTCGGCTGCGTCGGGTCCGAACCCGTGGCCCAGCGAATCCACCCTGCTGAAATAAAGCGTCATGAAGTCAGGCCGTTCGGCTGCAGGCAAGTCCTGCCAAGCGAGGATCTGCGCGATACGCTGCTGGTGGGGAACGCTCGTGGAATAGGGCTTCCAGTAGGTGGCATGACCGCCGCCGATGGGCGCCTCGGAACCGGGCCAGAAGAACGTGCCACTGATCAGACCCTGACGCTCTGCTGTGCGCCAGATCGGCTCGCCGTCATACCACGCCGGGTCCATGACCGCGTCCCGATTACGCAGCGCGAAGCTGCGCTCCCGCACCGGATCCCACATGCTATTGGCGACGACGCCGTGATTCTCAGCATACAAACCGGTCACCATGGTGTAGTGGGTGGTGAAGGTCTTGGTGGGAAAGACATGCACCAGGCCCTCAGCCACCACGCCTTCGCCGGCCAGTCGATCGAGGTTCGGCGTCACCGCGCGCTCGCGGTAGTCATGGCGGAACCCGTCGATGGAGATCAGCAGCAGCGGCGCCGGTCGCTGTTCCCGCAGCGGGACGAATGACGCCGGAATCCTGTCGGCGGCGGGCCGCGGGGATTCGGCAGTGCCGCAGGCAACGCACAGCAGAACCGCCAGCAAACAGCCAAACGCTCTCACCATCGAGCCCATCTCCATCAGAGGTACCGCGCCACCTTATTGCCAGGACATGAAGCCATGATGATGCCGTCCTCACAGCGGTCTTCCGTCACGCATCTTGACCCGGGCCCGACCCAAGTCTAGCGTGCGCCACTCCTGGCCACGCTACCCCCTCATCGACCTATGCTGACCTTTGCCAATCTGTTCGTCCATCGCGGCGACAAAGTGATCCTCGACGGGGTCTCCTTCACCATACACGGTCGTCAGCACGTGGGTTTGGTGGGGCCGAACGGCGCCGGCAAGAGCACGCTGTTCGAACTGATCATGGGCCGCCTGCTGCCGGAGGACGGCGACGTCCAGCTCAGCGAACGCACCCGCATCGCGCACCTCGCCCAGCATACCCCCGACACCGATCAGGGTGCGCTGGAATTCGTCCTCGACGGCGACCGGGAACTGCGGCGGGTGGAACGGGAGATCGCAGCTGCGGAGCGGGAAGGGCGCCACGCCGCCCTCGGCACGCTGCATGCACAGATGGATGCCATCGACGGCTACTCCGCGGCGGCCCGGGCCGGAGCCATTCTCCACGGCCTGGGCTTCGGCGGCGCCGATCAGCAGCGTTCCGTGAACGATTTCTCTGGCGGGTGGCGCATGCGCTTGGCTCTGGCCCGAACGCTGATGCAACCTGCCGACCTCCTGCTGCTGGATGAGCCCACCAACCACCTGGATCTGGATGCCACGCTGTGGCTCGAGCGCTGGCTGTCGCGACTCGACACCACCTTGATCCTGATCTCCCACGATCGCGACTTCCTCGATCGGACGGTGCAGTACATTGCCCACATCGACCGCGGCCAGGTGACCCTGTGGCGCGGCAACTATTCGGCCTTCGAGCGCCAACGCGCCGAAGCCATGCTGCTGCAGCAGGCCACCTACGAGAAACACCAGAAGCGCGCCGCGGAAATCCAGCGTTTTGTGGATCGTTTCCGGGCCAAGGCCACCAAGGCCAAGCAGGTCCAGAGCCGATTGAAGACCCTCGAGCAGCTCGCCCAGACCGCCGCAGTCCGGGCCAGCTCACCGTTCCGCTTCCAGTTTCGCGATCCGGTGAAGATGTCCGACCCCCTGCTCGACGGCGAGGAGCTCACCCTCGGTTATCCGGAGCACCGGGTCCTCGACGGCGTCCGGCTGCGTCTGCATCCGGGCGACCGCATCGGCCTTCTCGGCCCCAACGGCGCAGGCAAGTCGACCCTGATCCGGACCCTGGCCGGAGGCCTTGCTCCCATCCAAGGAGCGATCACACGGGGGCATCACGCCCCCGTCGCCTGGTTTGCCCAGCATCAGGTGGAGCAGCTCAAACCCGGCCGCACCCCCATGCAGCACTTGCTGGACATCGATCGCGGCACCCCGGATCAGGGCGCCCGCAATTTCCTCGGCGGTTTCGGCTTCGGGAAGCAGGCCGAGGAACCCATCGATACCTTCTCGGGCGGGGAACGGGCGCGTTTGGTGCTGGCCCTGCTCGCCTGGCAGCGCCCGGCCCTGTTGCTGCTCGATGAACCCACCAACCACCTGGATCTGGAAATGCGCGAGGCCCTGAGCCTCGCGCTCGGTGAATTCAGGGGCGCTGTAGTGCTGGTGTCCCACGACCGGCACCTGCTGCGGGAGACCATGGATGAGTTCTGGCTGGTGGCGGACGGCCGCATCCTGCCCTGGGATGGTGATCTCGACGACTACGCCCGCTGGTTGCTCGACCGCGATCGTGATGCGCCCGAGGATGCTGCGGAAAACATCGGTCCGGAAGCGGACAGCCACGGCAGCGCGAACGCTGCGCCGGAGTCGAATCTGTCGCGCACCGACCGGCAGGCCGAACGCCGGGCCGCAGCGGAACGGCGCAAGGCGCTGCAGCCGCTGAAAGCGGAGATTCAAAGCCTCGAGCAACAGCTCGACAGGCTGCAGAAACGACTCGCGGAGATCGAAAGCCTGCTGACCGACGCCACGCTTTACGAGGACGGTGCCAAGGACCGCCTGACCGCCGCACTGAAGGAGCAGGGCGAGCTGCGCCAACGGGTCGAGAGCATCGAAAGCGGCTGGCTCGAGGCCAGCGAGCGCTACGAAGAACTAAACGCCCAGACCTGATCCCTCACTTCAGCCTCCCCAGACCGATACCCCGCATCAGCATGCAGCGATCCGGAATCGCCTACCGCGATGAACTCTGATCTTGTTTCATTGTCTTACAAAAGTTGCATCAATTCGCACCAGGAAATGAATACCTATCTCGCCAAAAATGTGAAAAATATCAGCAATAACGCTTTCATAAGGCATTTTCAGCGCGTATAGTCCGCCTCGCAATGTTACATAATGTTGCTAATATGTTTCACTCAGGTCTCGAGTATTGAGACCCCTGCCCGGTAAAGGATCACCACCATGCGCAAACTTACTCTGGCAACAGCCATCGTCGCCGCCGCCGCAGTCCCTGCCGCCGCGCTCGCTGACGTTTCCTACACCTATGTCGGCGCCGGCTATGCCGCGCTCAAGCCGGACGGCATCAGCCGCCTCGACGGCTTCAACCTGGAAGGCTCCGCGGCCCTCAACGACAACGTGCACCTGATTGCCAACTACCTGCGCGCCAAGGACAGTCCGTTCACCGCCAACCGCACCCGGCTGGGCGCAGGCTACAACGTCCCGCTGAACTCTCAGTTCGACGTGGTGGGTCGCCTCGGCTGGTCCTTCACCAAGGTCAGCCAAAGTGGCTTCGGCAGCGACAAGGACGACGGTGTCTTTGGCCAGATCGGTGTGCGCGGCATGGCTACCGATGTTCTGGAAGTGAACGCCTTCCTGACCTACGACGACACCGAGGACAAGGTCAGCGCAGACTTGGGGGCGGTCTTTCACTTCACCCCCGTCTTCGGCGCCACTGCCGGCTACACCTATTCCAGCGAAATCCAGACCTGGAACGTGGGCCTGCGCTACACCTTCTAAGAGTCGCACTCACCAAGCAGGCTCCAAACTCCACCCCGCCCGGCGCCAGCCGGGCGGGCGTGCTCGTTCCCTGCATCCCCGGTAACATCCAGGCTGCTTCAGGCTTGTGGATGACCTGCCGTGATCCCTTCCTCCGGGTCTGACGAACCCGTACGCTCTTCCTGGTTCAATCGCTTTCTCAACAGCGTCGAGTGGCTCGGCAACGCGCTGCCCCACCCCGTGACGCTGTTTGCCCTGCTGTCCGTATTCATCGTCCTGCTGTCAGGCCTCCTGGCCTGGTTCGGCGTTGCCGTGAGCGACCCGCGCCCGGAGGGTGCACCCGGTCGCGCGGCTGACGGCGTCATTACTGTAATCAGCCTGGTTAACGCCGAAGGCCTGCGGCGAATCGTCGAGAATCTAGTGGCCAACTTCGCCGGCTTCGTGCCGCTTGGGACCGTACTGGTGGCCATGCTCGGCGTCGGCGTGGCCGAGCGATCAGGCCTGCTCTCCGCCACCATTCGCGCCATGGTGCTCGGCGCACCGCCGAAGCTGGTCACGGCGGTGATTGTGTTCGCAGCCGTCCTTTCCAATAGCGCCTCTGAAATGGGTTACGTGGTGATGATCCCGCTGGCTGCAGCCATCTTTCACGCCCTGGGCCGTCATCCACTGGCGGGCCTCGCCGCGGCATTTGCAGGTGTCTCGGGAGGCTACTCCGCCAATCTTCTGCTTGGCACGGTGGACCCGCTGCTCGCCGGCATCACCGAAGCCGCCGCCCAGATCATCGAGCCCGACTACTTCGTCCATCCGGCTGTGAACTGGTACTTCATGATCAGCAGCACCTTCCTGGTGACGGCGATCGGTACCTGGGTGACCACTGTCATCGTCGAGCCCCGACTGGGTCGCTACGATCCCAGCCAGGCCGCCGAGGATCTCGACGAGGGCGATCGGCTGGCGCCGCTGACCCCCACCGAGTGGCGCGCACTGCGCTGGGCTGGAGTGGCCGCGCTCACCGTCGCAGCCCTGGTGGCCCTGATGGTGGTTCCGGAATGGGGGGCGCTGCGGGAACCTGGGACGGAATCCACGGTTGCCGCCATCACGCCCTTCCTGCGCGGCATCGTCGCCCTGGTGTTCGTGTTCTTCCTGGTTCCGGGCTTCGTCTATGGCCGTCTGACCGGCGTCATGAACAACGACCGGGATGTCATCGACGCCATGGCCGCGGCCATGAGCAAGCTTGGGCTGTACATCGTGCTGGTGTTTTTCGCGGCCCAGTTCGTCGCCTTCTTCGGCTGGACCCAGCTCGGCCAGAT
>SLTB01000281.1 GCA_007130155.1 Pseudomonadales bacterium | reverse complement strand
TTATGTTCTAACAGCGGTGAAAGACGGTGGTCAACGCAGCCCGGAAGTGACCAGTAGAGCCTTGCCAAAAGCCATAGGCACGCTCGGGCGAAGACGATCCTACCCCTGTCATGGGAGTGGGGGGGCATGTCCGCAATATCGAGTTAGGGAGCGAAGCACAGTAGTTCACATACATCGATGATTGTCCCGGGGAGGGAGAAGTCATGTTTACCAGGAAAGCGAGTCTCGGCGCTTTGGCGTTGGGCAGTACCCTGCTGTTCGGCATGTTTTCGAATGAGGCCTTGGCACAAGCGGCCCAGCCAAGTTCTGAGCGGTCGTCAGCAAGGCTTGAAGAGATCGTCGTCACGGCCCGCCGGCGCGAGGAGCGGGCCCAGGACGTTCCGCTCGCCGTTACCGCGCTGTCGGCGGAACTGCAGCGGCCTACCGTACGTGATCTGTCGGACCTCAATGCCTACGCGCCCAACGTGCGTATCGATCGGGACCCCGGTCGCGCCGGCGGTGCCAATATTTCCATTCGCGGCATCAGCCCCACCCGGACCGATGATAATTCCTTCGATGCGCCCATTGGCGTCATGATCGATGGCATCTATCTCGGTTCGCTGGCTGGCCAGATCCTCGAGAACTTCGATCTGGAGCGGGTGGAGATTCTGCGTGGTCCCCAGGGCACCCTTTTCGGGCGCAACACCGTGGGCGGCGTAGTGAACGTGGTGCGCTCTCGTCCCACAGGCGAGTACGGCGCACGTGTCCGGCTCACTGCAGGCCGGCATGACCAGCGCGAGGGCCGCGTCATCCTCAACGCGCCGCTGATTGAGGATCAGCTCGCCGGCAAGTTCTTCGGGACGGTGATCCAGGATGATGGCTTCATGTTCAACACCACCACCGGCCAGCGCCAACCAGAGCGGGACTACCGCAACTACGGCGTGACCCTGCTGGCCACACCGACCGACCGCTTCGAGGCGCTGTTTACTGCCGAGCGCTTCGACGACAGGAGCGACATCGGCGCCTTCAATACCAACTTCAACCTCGCCCCGGGGGTGTTCCCCCCGCCGGAGGATCCGCTTCGAGAGACGGACCTCTCCGGCGGGATCCTGCTCTGCACGGTGTTCGGGGCGTGCCGGACCAGCCTCGACATACCGAAGACATCGGAATCGAACTTCGCCAACCCGGGTCGGACCAAGGTCGATGCCTTAACCCTCAACATGCAGTATCAGCTCAACGAGAACCTCACCCTGGTGTCGGTGACCGGTTATCGCGACATGGTGGAGGAGCGCCTCACGGACTTCGATGGAACCGCCGTGGACTTCATTACCATCGACCGTGACAACGAATTCGATCAGTTCAGCCAGGAATTCCGCCTCGAAGGCAGCTACGATAATGTCACCTTTGTCACGGGGCTCTACTATTTTGAGAGTGATTACACCCAGGACTGGATCACGGGTGGCTCGTTCTGGAATTTTGTGACCCAAGGTATCCTGATCGGTGACGGCGTCAACCCGACCCCGGGTATCGAGGCCTGCTTGGCGGGTTTCCTGGGTGCCCTGCGCTGCGACATTGGGGGGCCTATTACCGGGTATGGGCAAGACGTCGCCCAGGTCCTGTTCTCGACGCAGAACACCAAGGCCTTCGCGGCCTTCGCCCAGGTCGACGTGGAATTCGCAGAGCGCTGGAGCCTGAACGCCGGATTGCGCTGGACGTATGAGAAGAAGGATTTTCTGGCCGGTCAGGCCTACCTGACGACCGTGGAGCGGTCGCGTCTGCGTAACTTCGAAGAGTTCTCTGATCTGGACAACAGCTGGAAGGAATTCTCGCCGCGCCTTGGGCTGTCTTACAAGTATACCGATGACGTCATGCTCTACATCAGCTATGCCGAGGGCTTCCACTCCGGCGGCTTCTTCGGGGTCAATCAGAACATCGCGGACTTCCAACGCGACCAGTACGACCCGGAATTCGCCAAGACCGTGGAGCTGGGGTTGAAGAGTCAGTGGCTCGACAACACACTGCTTGTCAACGCTGCGCTGTTTTACAACGACTTCCAGGACAAGCAGGAGCAGTCGATCCAGGTGGACCCCTCCACCAATACGGTGGCCACCATCTTCGATAACGTTGCCTCGGCGATCTACTGGGGTGCTGAGCTCGAAGTGCAGTGGGCCGCCAGCGACTACTTGAGCCTGTTCACCTCCATTGGCTACCTGAACGCGAGTTTCGACGAGTTTGAGACCTTCCTGCCGGGTGATCAGACTCAGCTCGTGGACGCCAGTTTCCTCAAGCCACGCAGGGCGCCGGAGTGGACGCTCGGTCTCGGCGGAACGTTCACCTACCCAGTGTGGCGCGGCTTCCTGGAACTGCATTCAAGGTACGATTGGGTGGATGAATTCGAGTCCGATCTGTTCAATGCCAGCCTCGGCCGCATCAGCTCACGGGGTAACCTCAACGCCTCCGTGCGCTACTACACCAATGACGATCGCTACTCCCTGACCTTCTTCGGCCGCAACATCACCAGCAAGCGGACTGAAGTCGCGACCCTGGTCTTCCCGTTGTTCGCACCCGGGTCGGTCAATCAAGGTTATACCTGGGGCGTCGAGCTCGAGGCGAACTTCTGAGGAGGTAACGCGCAAGAGGTGTGCTTGGGGCGGCACAGGGATGTGCCGCCCACGTGTATGGCAGACCTCCGAAGGCTTAGCCCGCATATCTCACCGATTGATGGCTGCGGACACGGATATACCGGCAAATCCTCCCGGTCCGCCGGTGCGGTTGCGCTGTTGCGCACCATCCATGGTGCGCACCCTGCGGACGCACTGCGTGCGACGCAATTCGCTCCCGGCGAATCGGTCGACGTACTGTCGAGTAGGCCTGCGCGCCCGAACTGTCGCGCGCCTTGTCTTTGCCGGCATCTCCGCGCTTTCGCTTCGCGTATCGGTGAGATATGCGGGTTAGGAGTCTGCGCGGCAGAACGTGAAAGCGCTGTGACGTCCCCACCTCGGCCCGCTCCGATCGCCCGATTTCGTCACGTAGCAGCACTACGCTCATCAACCGGACGTCGAATCGGCCTCGAATGGGGAACGTCTCGCATGCGCCCAGTTCTACCGCGCAGACTCGCTTCACTTCCGACGGAAGGAGAGAACAGAGGCCATCCGGCAGCGTTCTGATCGATGCCCTCAGGCAGGGTTGGTCCGCAGTGCGGGCGATGAAGAGCGCCGACGATGACCTTGACGCGGCGGAGGGCCTGGAGGTTTCCTTTCGCGTCAGCGTCAGCGTCAGCGTCAGCGCCGACTCCGCATCCGGGTCGTTACAAGCCGCCGCTACCCCATGGATTGCGCTGCTTGCGCAGGCTCGGCAGGATCAGTCCCATGATGATGCCCGCGCCGAGGACGCCTGCGCCGATCAGGAACCACTCCTTGAGGCTGCGGTCGCTCAACTCCTTGTTCTCGCGCTGAAGTGCATCATTGTGCTGGCTGAGCTCCGCGATGGTCTGCTCGAGTGCCTGATTGGTCTCCACCAGCTCGAAACCCGCGCGCGCCGCTTCGAATCGGGTCTCCAGCTCGGCGATGCGGCTTTGGCTCTGCTCCAACTGCCGGCTGAGTTCTGCATTCTCGCCCTGGGTCTCAGAGAGCTCGGCAGTCAGCGCTGACACCCGCTCCTGGGCACTGTCGCGCTCGGCCTGTACAGCGTCGATGCGCACCCGGGCAGGTGGCTGGTTGGCCAGATACTGGTCTCGCACCCAGCCCTGGTTGCCTGTGGCATCGCGCACATAGGTCCAACCTTCGACGCTGGCTGCGGGGAAGCGATCCGCCGGTGGGGTGGCGGTTTCCAGTCGGGCGCCGGTGTTGAGGTGGCGAATAATCCGGAACTCGTCTCCTGGCCCGGCTCGGAAAGTGATGCGAATCTCGTCGTTGACCCAACGCGGCGCGGCGCTGGCCTCGCTGGAGACCGTTGCGGCGCCGACTGCAGTGAGCAGGACTACGGCGATGGCTATGGCGGATTGGCGTGTCATAAGGGTCATGATTCCGGCGTGTCTGAGTCGGCATCGGCCTGATTGGTCGGGTGAAGGTGCATCCTGACGGTGTCCGGGCGTGGAGGATAGGGGAAGACAGCGAAGGTGTCACAGTGCTGGCTATTGTACCTGCTCACGTTTTGGCCCCTTTCGGAGCGGGTGGGACGGTTCAGAGGTTGGGTCCTAGGAGTCTGCGCGGCAGAACGTGAACGCGCTGCGACGCCCCCACTTCGGCCCGCTACGATCGCCCCCGTTTCGTCACCTGGCACCACTACGCTGCTCAATCGGGTGTCGAATCGGCCTCGAAGCAGGAACTTCTCGCATGCGCCCAGTCCTACCGCGCAGACTCCTGGCCCGCCAATCTCATCGATTCACGGCTGCGGACGCGGAGCTACCGGCAAATCCTGCCGGTCCGCCGGTCCGCCGGTCCGCCGGTGCGGTTGCGCTGTTGCGCACCATCCATGGTGCGCACCCTGCGGGCGCACTGCGTGCGACCCGATTCGCTCCAGGCGAATCGTTCGACGTACTGTCGAGTACGCCTGCGCGCCCGAACTGTCGCGCGCCTTGTCTTTACCGGCATATCCGCGCCCTCGCTTCGCGTATCGGTGAGATATGCGGACTAGTGCCCTGGGGGCACCTTGGGCGAGTCAGGCTGGCTTGGCGCCAGAGATTGTCCGGAATGATGGCTTCAGGTCGGCTCAAGTGCTGCCGATGACGCCTTCGGCCTGCAGACCGGCTATTTCGGCCTCACTGAAGCCCGCGGCTTCGAGCACGCCGCGAGTGTGCTCGCCGAGCCTCGGTGCCGGCCCGCGGGGCCCGACGTCTGCGGTTTTGAAGCGCATGGGTACCGACACTGTGCGATAGCGCCCGATTTCGGCGTGCTCCACTTCCGGAAACAGGCCGATGGCCTCGGCCTGGGGGTCGCTGGCCACCTCGTGCAGGCCGAGCACCGGGCCCCAGATGATGCGGTGTTCGTCGAAGACGCGGCCCCATTCGTCGCGGGATTTAGCGGCCAGCGCGGCGTCGATGAGCGGCACCAGCTCACCCATGTTGCGGAAGCGCTCGCGGGGACTCGCGAAGCGTTCTTCCTCGATCCAGGATTCCTGACCGATGGCCTTGCAGAACTTTGGCCAGGCGCTCGGTTCGGGCATGTTGAAGACGATCCAGTTGCCGTCGCCGCAGGGATAGCGGTTGGCGGTGGCGCTGAGCTGCTGATTCCGGGGGCGGCGTCGCACGGGCGCCCGGTCCACCGCCGTGGTGGCAAAGTCGGTAGCCTGAGTCCACACCGCGGTCTCGAACAGTGAGGTTTCCACCACCTGTCCTTCACCGCTGCGTTCCGCGAGGCGCAGGGCCGCGAGAATGGCACCCACCAGGGCCAGCCCAGTGGTGTGGTCGCCCTGGGCCGGGCGGGCCATGGGCACGATGCCGTCGTCGCCCTCGCGCATGGCGTCGTAGATGCCGGAGCGGCCGAAGAAGGCGGTGACGTCATAGCCGGGGCGCCAGGCTTCGGGGCCCGTGGTGCCGTAGCCGGTGAGGGTGGCGTGCACCAGGCGCGGGTTGATGCCGAGCAGGGTGTCGGGGTCGAGGCCGAATTTCTGTTGACGGTTGATCAGCAGGTTGCAGAGAAAGATATCGGCCTTGGCGACCAGGCGTCGAATCAGGTCCTGGCCGGTGTCCCGGGTGAGGTCCACCGCGATGGAGCGCTTGCCGCGGTTGTCCACGGCGAAGCCGTAGTCATAGGCCTTGGCCTGCTCGTCGTCGATCTTCGGCGGCCGGCCCATGCCGCGCATGGGATCGCCCGTGAGCGGCTCCACCTTGATCACGTCGGCACCGAGATCCGCCAGAATGACGGCGGCACTCGGCGCGGCCATCCAGTTGTCGATCTCGATCACGGTGATGCCGTCGAGTGGTGCTGCCATGGAACTCCCTCATTCTGCGCCAATGAACGGAGCGCATGTTGCCGCAAACCCCGCTCCGGCGCGATCCCGTCACGTAGCCCCCGGAATTCTGGACATCCAGGAACTTTCGTGGATGTCTAAGATTCCGTGGATCGTCGCCGTGGCTTCCTGGCCGCTACAGGGTCTGTGTTGCTGTTGTACGCTAACGGCCACGGATCCCGACGGAGCATAACCATGGCCGAGCCCAGCAGTCCCCTCAACGCCTCTCCTTTAGATGGCTTTCGCCTGCTCGCTGGCGGTGGCAAGGACAGCACCGTGCATATCGGTCGCGATGACCTGCCCTGGCTGTCAGGTGAGGACGGTACTGAGCTGCAGGTCCTGCATGTGGACTTGAGCGTGGGCTTGTGGGTGCTGCGCGTACGTTGGCCACCCGGTTGTGCCGTGGCGACCCACTATCACACCGGCCAGGTGTTCGCCGTCACCCATTCCGGTTGTTGGTACTACCGCGAGTATCCAGAGACGCGTAACACTGCCGGCTCCTACCTCTACGAGCCCGCCCATGCGGTGCATACCCTCGTTGTGCCTGAGGATAATACCGAGGCCACCGAGGTGTGGTTCGCCATCTATGGCGCGAACATCGACATCGACGCCGACGGCAAGGTCATCGGCGTGCTCGACGCGAGGACTGTGCTGGCCGCCTACCGCAATGGTTGCGCGCAGACTGGTGCCGACTGCAGCAATACCCTGGTGATGGGCGAATAGAAACTTTGTGGTACCCAGAAACTTTTGGTGCATCGCAGGGCCGCAATTTCGGACATCCAGAACCGTTTCTGGATGTCCGATCAATGTTGCGGCGTCTTTCTGTCTCGGGGTAGATGGCAGCGAGCGCACGGGTGGATGTGGACCAGGGGCCAGTTTCCCGCAGAAGCCTTCGTATCAGTGGATCTCCCCGATCATGGCCTTGCCTTCCTCGCTTGGCAGAGACTGCTCGAACGCGAGGCTCTCTTCGATCCGGGCTTGCCGCGCCGCCGGATCGGCGAGGTTGTTGGCGATTCGGTCGCGATCGATTTCCATGATCATGGCGTACCTGGGGGACCATTCGAGTGGGCGCACGGTGTACTTGTGCGATTTCACCAAGGCCCGGAACGATCACTTGCGAGATACTCAGTGACCGAAAAGCCCCATGAGCGGCGGCTGCTTGGCTCAGGGCAGGTGGCAGCGAAAGCGCAGGCGGACGTAGTCCAGGGTCCAGATTCCGGCCGAATACAGATCTGCTGAGAGTCGTTCCCGGGCGCTGTCGATGACGTTTCGCCGCAGAGCCGTTGCAAGATCGTCGAGAAAGACGCCGGCGAAGGTGTCGAACCAGCCGCTGATGTCCCCTGGCAGTTTCGTCGGCCTCGGGAACAGCTCGAGCATGTCGATGGCGAAGCCGGCGCCTTCGAGGTGGCCCGCCATGGTGTCGCGATTCGGGAAGGTCCAGGGATTGCGGAGGTGAGGGTCGATGCCGTGCTGTTCGAGGGCGGCGAACAGGCCCTCACGGACACAGGCCACATTACCGGCGCCGCCGAGTTCGGCCACGCAGCGGCCTCCCGGCACAAGGGCGTGGGCCATCCCCCGGGCCACAGCGGCCTGATCCGGCATCCAGTGCAGGGCGGCGTTGGACAGGATGCCGTGGAAGCGGCCGTTGAGATCGGGCTGATGTTCGAGCTGCTGGGCGTCGAGGACTCTGGCCTCGATGCCCCTGGTGCGCGTGGCAGCGACCTGCTCCGGGCTGGAGTCGATGCCCAGGACATCGCAGCCGAGGGCTGCCACTTCGGCGGTCAGTGCCCCGTCGCCGCAGCCCACATCGAGAATGGCTTCACCGGCTTGCGGGACCAGCAGTTCCAGCAGCGGTACGCCGAGTTCGGCCACGAAACCGGCGTGCCGCGCGTAGCCTGCCGGGTCCCATTTCACGGCAGATCAACCGCGGTCGAATTCGAGCGCCATGGCGGCGCTGTCAGAGGCCAGCCGGTCGTTCTCCCAGGCGATGACGCCGTTGACGATGGTGCAGCGGATGCGGGAACGGAAACGGACGTCCTCGAAGGGCGACCAGCCGCATTTGGACAGCAGGGTCTGGTCGCGGACGGCGGTAGTGGTATGGGGGTCCACGATCACCAGATCGGCGTGGTAGCCCTCCCGCAGGAAGCCGCGCTCCTTGATGCCGAAGCGCAGCGCCGGGGCATGGGCGGTCTTCTGGACAATGCGTTCCAGGGTGAAGGTGTCATCGTGCCAGTGTTCGAGCAGGGTCAGCAGCGCATGCTGCACCAGGGGCAGTCCAGCCGGCGCCTGCAGGAAGGGGCGGGCCTTTTCCTCCGCGGTGTGCGGCGCGTGGTCGGTGGCGATGATGTCGATGCGATCGTCGTTCACGGCGGCCAGCAGGGCCTGACGGTCGCTGGGCAGCTTGATGGCCGGATTGCACTTGATCAGCGCGCCCTTGCGGGCGTAGTGGCTGGCGTCGAAGAAAAGATGATGGACGCAGGCTTCTACGGTGATCTGCTTGCGCTCGATGGGACCGGGTTCGAACAGGGTCAGTTCGTCCGCCGTGGTCAGGTGCAGGACGTGCAGGCGGGTGCCATGCCGGCGGGCCAGTTCCACGGCCAGGGTGGAGGATTTCAGGCAGGCCTCCCGGGAGCGGATTTCGGCGTGCAGCTCGGGCAGAAACTCGCCTGTGAGGTCGCTTGTGAGGCGCTGGTAGTTGGCCTCGATGGTGGGCGTATCCTCGCAGTGGGTGGCCACCAGCAGCGGCGATGAGGCGAAGATGGCTTCCAGCACGTCGGGATCGTCCACCAGCATGCTGCCGGTTGAGGCGCCCATGAATACCTTTACCCCACATGCCAGGGAGGTGTCCACGGCCTTGATGGACTCCAGATTGTCGTTGGTGGCGCCCAGATAGAACGCCCAGTTGCCGAAGGACTTGCTGTGGGCACGGGCATGCTTGTCGCGCAGCGCTTCGTTGTCGGTGGTTGCAGGGTCGGTGTTGGGCATTTCCATGAAGCTGGTGATGCCGCCGGCCACGGCCGCCCGGGATTCGCTGGCCAGATCGCCTTTCTGCGTGAGGCCTGGCTCACGGAAGTGAACCTGATCGTCGATCATACCCGGCAGGATCAGCATGCCCGAGGCATCGATGACCCGGTCCGCCGGCCTGCCGCCGAGATCGGCAGCGATGGCGTCGATGCGGCCATCACGAATCTGGATGTCCGCTTCGATCTTCCGACCCTCATTGATCAGGGTGCCGTTGACGATGCGCAGCGTGGCCATGGCAGGGTTCCGCGTTGGCAAGGAATGGGGAGGGGGCGGAGATTACCATCAAGCACTGGCTGCTGCGCTTGGTGCGCAGCCGCGCGGATGAAGCCGTGAAGACGGTGATGCTACCCTCACAAGTGGCCATTCCCAGCTGGAGTCTTTCATGGCTGTATCTTCGAGCCTGCTGCGTGCGCTGTCAGGACTAGTGCTGGCGGTTTTGTTATCAGGTTGTGACATGGATGCCGAACAGGCCATTGTCGGCAAGTGGGAGGAGATTGACGGTCCGGAGGTGGTCGAATTCGACGCTGAGGGCAACGTGGTGCTGCAATTCGAAGATATGGCCCTGGAAGGCCGCTACGAGTTTCTCGCCACAGACCGGATCCTGCTCGATCTCCGCGGACCCCGGGTGACCAGTGATCCCATCGAGGCACCGGTGCGCATCGAGGATGATGTGCTGACTTTCACGATGCCTGATGGTCGGGTGGCTACCTACGGCCGCGCGAATTGAGCCTGGCTTTGTTGAGGGTCTGCGGCGCGGACGATACATCGACGCAGCGCCTGGCGGGCGGCGTTGATCGCGCCCAGTGGGGGTTCCCACTGAGAGTTGTCGCTCGCATCGAGTGCGCCGCTTTGCGGCGTCGTTACCAGTGAATCCCCTTGGTAAGCGCAGCGAAGGCGGCGGCTTCCGGGGCCATTTCCTCTTCGCCGGCCTTGCCGTCGCCCCGGGCGGCGGCGGAATCCGGAAACAACTTGTACCCGGTGTTCAGAATCACGTCCATGGCCTTCGGCCACAGCGCCCAGGCCACGGACGCGGCGGTGCCGAGGCGGGTGGAAACCTGCTTGGGCCTTTCGAGGACGGCCTTGGCGATGAGGTCGGCAGCCTCCTGTGGCGACAGGGTCGGGACGTACTTGTAGTGGGCCGTGGGCGCGATCATCGGTGTGCGCACCAGCGGCATGTAGACGTTGGTGAAGGTGATGTTGCGGTCGAGGAACTCGGTCTGGGCGCAGCGGGAGAAGGCATCGAGTGCCGCCTTGGAGGCCACGTAGGCCGAGAAGCGTGCCATGTTGGTTTGTACGCCGATGGACGAGACGTTGATGATCTGGCCATCGCGCCTTTCGATCATGTTTGGCAGCAGGTTCATTACCAAGCGGACGCTGCCGAAGTAGTTGAGCTGCATGGTACGCTCGAAGTCGTGGAAGCGGTCGTAGGACAGCTCCAGGGAGCGGCGGATCGAGCGGCCGGCGTTGTTGATCAGCACATCCACCTTGCCGTGGTCTTGGAGTACGTTCTCGATCAGTTTGTCGCAGCTTTCGAGTTCCGAGACGTCAGCACTGTAGATCCAGGCCTTGCCGCCGTGGGACTCGATCTCACGGCGGGTCTCCTCCAGCTTCTCCAGGCTTCGTGCCACCAACAAAACCTGGGCGCCAGCGGCGGCCAGACGCAGAGCGCTGGCTTTGCCGATGCCCGAAGAGGCGCCGGTGATCAGCACCACGCGACCCTTGATGCGTCCGCTCAAGCTGCGGTCCCGGAACAGATCCGGATCCAGGTTGCGCTCCCAGTAGTCCCACAGCGCCGGCGCATAGTCGGCCAGATCCGGGCATTGGATGCCTGAACCCTTAAGGGCTTTCGCGGTCTCGCGGTCATCAAAGAGCGTGGCGAAGCTCACGTAGCGGAACAGCTCCCGGGGGATGCCGAGATCGCCGAGCAGGCTGTCGACGATGCGCCTGACTGGCGGCATCTTGCTGATCAGGTCGATGACCCCCTTGGGCAGCATGCCAAGCAGGCGATGGTCGATGCGCAGGGAGAAGCCCGGGGCGTGGGCGGCATCGGCAAAGATGTTCATGATGCGGCCCACGGACACCGGCTCCGGGGCCACCAGGTGAAAAGTGTTGCGGTCGCGACCACGGGTATGGGCAATGTGGTCCATGGCGGCGGTGACGTAGTCCACCGGGACGATGTTGAGCTTGCCGCCCTCGATGCCGATGAGGGGCATCCAGGCCGGCAGGGCGTGGCGCAGGCGCTGGATCAGCTTGAACAGGTAGTAGGGGCCGTCGATCTTGGAGATCTCGCCGGTCTTGGAGTGACCGACGACGATGCCGGGCCGGTAGATGCGCCAGGGGACGGTGCTCTCATAACGGACCACGGTTTCCGAATCATGCTTGCTGCGGAAATAGGGGTCGTCGGTGGGCGCCCACTCGTCGAACATGTCCTCGCGGAAATGGCCGCGGTACTCGCCAGCGGCGGCGATGGAGCTGACGTGGTGGAAACACTGCACGTCGAGCTTGCCGGCCAGCTCTACGGCGTGGCGGGTGCCCTCGACGTTGACGGCCAGCTGAGCCTCGACGTCGTCGTTGGACAAATCGTAAATGGCGGCGCAATGGAAGAATTGGCGGACCTTGCCGGTCATGGTTTCGAGGTCCTTGCGGGCAATGCCAAGACCGGGTCGGGTGAGGTCGCCGGTGACCGGTACCACCCGCTTGGCCTGTTCGCCCCAGCGTTCCGCCAGGCGCTTGAATCGGGCCTTGGAGCCTGCCCGGACGAGGACGTAGATTGTCCCCTTGCGGGCCAGTAGACGATCGATCAGATGCATGCCGACGAAGCCGGTGGCACCGGTAACGAAGTAGCTCATGGTTGTTCCCCCCAGATGACAGTGGCTCCCCCATGTTGCGGTGCCGACGTTTTTTTTTGGAGATTAGCAGCATTCGACCGGCGCGTGAGCCGGGGCCATACTGACGGGCGCTATGAGGAGTTGTGGATGGATCGCGAGACACTGGCCGCGCGCCTGCGCGAAGTGCTGCCCGCAGAGGATGTGGTGGATGACGAGGAGGCGCTGCGCCCCTATGCCGGGGATGCCCTGACGGCGTATCGGCAGCAGCCGCGGGTGGTGGTGCTGCCGCGCAGCATCGAGCAGGTGCAGCAGGTCATGGCGCTCTGTTCTGCCGAAGGCGTTCCGGTGGTGGCGCGCGGCGCGGGCACCGGGCTGTCCGGTGGGGCGTTGCCCCATGAGGCTGGCGTGCTGCTGGTGCTGGCGCGCATGAATCGCATCCTGGAACTCGATCCGCTGGGGCGCAGCGCCCGGCTGGAGCCCGGGGTGCGCAATCTGGCCATCTCCGAGGCGGCAGCGCCCCACGGTCTTTACTACGCGCCCGACCCGTCCTCGCAGATTGCCTGCTCCATCGGCGGTAACGTGGCCGAGAACTCCGGGGGCGTGCACTGTCTGAAATACGGACTCACTGTCCACAATCTGCTGGGCGTGAAGCTGGTGACGGTGGATGGTGAACTGCTGGAACTCGGCGGCTGTGCGCTGGACAGTCCCGGCCTCGATCTGCTGGCCCTGGTCACCGGTTCCGAAGGCCTGCTCGGGGTGGTGGTGGAGGTCACGGTGCGACTGTTGCCGGTGGCGGCTTCCGTACAGGTGCTGCTGGCGGCCTTCGACTCGGTGGCTGCGGCGGGCGATGCGGTAAGCACGGTGATCAGCCGCGGCATTCTGCCTGCCGGCATGGAGATGATGGATCGGCTGGCCATCGAAGCCGCCGAGGATTTCGTGCATGCCGGCTATCCCCGGGATGCGGCGGCCATCCTGCTCTGTGAACTCGATGGCGAACCTGAGGAAGTGGCCGCGCAGGTGGAACGGGTCACTGAAATCCTGCGCGCTGCTGGCGCCGGCGACATTCGCGTGGCGTCGGACCCTGCAGAGCGGGCCCGGCTCTGGGCGGGGCGCAAGGCTGCATTCCCGGCTGTCGGGCGGATTGCTCCCGATTATTACTGCATGGACGGGACCATCCCCCGGCGTCATCTGGCTGAGGTGCTCACCGGGATTGGCGGACTTTCGGAGGAGTTCGGTCTTGCGGTCGCCAATGTCTTTCACGCCGGTGACGGTAATCTGCATCCGCTGATTCTCTATGATGCCAATCAAGCCGGTGAGCTCGAGCGCGCCGAGGCCTTCGGTGCACGCATTCTCGAACTCTGCGTGGCGGTGGGTGGCACCATTACCGGTGAGCATGGCGTCGGCATCGAGAAGATCGATCAGATGTGCGTGCAGTTCACGGCGGTGGAGCTCGAACGTTTTCATGGTCTGAAGGCCGCCTTCGATCCGGCGGGCTTGCTCAACCCGGGCAAGGCCGTGCCCACCCTGGCGCGCTGCGCCGAGCTTGGCGGCATGCACGTTCACGGCGGGAAACTGCCACATCCGGAACTGGAGCGGTTCTAGATGGTGGATGCGGATCTCAGCGAGGATTTGCGCGGGCGGGTAAATGCTGCGGTGGCGGCCGAGGCTCCCCTGCGCATTCGTGGCGGCGGCACCCGCCAGGCCCTCATGGCTTGCGGTAATGAGGCCATCGAAGTGCTGGAAGTCGGGGGGCATCGGGGCATTGTCGCCTTCGAACCATCGGAGCTGGTCGTCACGGCACGAGCGGGCACGCCTTTGTCCGAGCTCGAAGCCGCAGTGACCGAGGCCGGTCAGTGTCTGCCCTTCGACCCGCCACGCTTCGGCGCGTCGAGCACGATCGGTGGGGCCGTGGCCAGCGGGCTCGCGGGGCCTGCGCGTCCCTGGCAGGGCGCGGTGCGTGACGCGGTACTCGGCATCACCCTGCTCGACGGGCGCGGTGGCATCGGCCGCTTTGGCGGTCAGGTCATGAAGAATGTCGCGGGCTATGACGTCGCGCGGCTGAACGTGGGCGCCATGGGCAGCCTCGGCGTTCTGCTCGACGTCAGTCTGCGCCTGCTGCCGCGACCGATGACCACCGTGACGCGGGTGCTCGAGCTCGGCATCGGGCAGACCTTCGAGCGCATGGCCACATTAGGTCGACGTCCGTTGCCGATCACGGCCATGGCCTGGCAGGGGGGGCTTCTGCGGGTCCGCCTGGCAGGCTCCGAGGTCGGGGTGGCCGCCGCGCTGGCCGCCGTGGGCGGTGAACCCTTTGCGGAGGCGGAGGACTTCTGGGCCGGGCTCAGGGATCGACAACTTCCACTGTTCGAGGGTGACGGCCCCCTCTGGCGTTTGTCGGTGCCGGCCACCGCGCCACAGCCTGAGCTGAGCGCGAACTGGCTGCTCGACTGGGGCGGTGCCCAGCGCTGGTGTTCCACTGACGCCGCGCCCGAACGCGTGTTCGAGGCCGCCTCCGCTGTGGGTGGTCATGCGATGCGACTGGCGCCCACCGTGCAGAGGGCAACACTACCTCCGGCCCAGCTGAAGTTGCAGCAGCGGATCAAAACGGTGTTCGACCCCGCAGGGCTGTTCAATGCCGGCGTGCTCTATCCGGGCGAGTATTAAGGAGTCCCATGCAGACCCGACTCGACGCGAAGTTGCTCGCTACGGACGCTGGCCAGGAAGCGGATCAGATCCTGCGCAGTTGCGTTCAATGCGGGTTCTGCACCGCGACCTGCCCCACCTACCAGCTGATGGGCGACGAGCGGGACGGTCCCCGCGGCCGGATCTGGTTGATCAAGGAAATGTTGGAGCGGGACGAGGCCGGCCCGAGCACCCAGCACCATCTCGATCGCTGCCTTACCTGTCGTGCCTGTGAGACCACCTGTCCTTCCGGTGTCCGTTATGGCCGACTGCTGGAGATTGGCCGCGAACACCTCGAGGCCAAAGTGCCGCGGCCTCGGCGCGTGCGCCTGCTGCGCTGGCTGCTGCTCACTCTGGTGCCTCGACCCGCCTGGATGCGCCCCTTCCTGCGCCTCGGGCAAGGGCTGCGTCCGGTGCTGCCCGAAAGGCTGCGCGATCTGGTCCCGCTGCTGCAGACCGGTGTCGGGCGGGCAGCCGATCAGAAAGCCTACCCTAGGCAGGTGATTCTGCTGGCCGGGTGCATCCAGGGTCTGGCGACGCCGGCGACCAACCGCTCGACGCAGCGGGTCCTGAACCGGCTGGGTATTGGCGGTGTCGAGGCAGTATCAGCAGGCTGTTGTGGTGCGCTGCCCCAGCACATGGCGCAGCCCGAAGCAGCCCGGGCCATGGCCCGGCGCAATGTGGATGCCTGGTGGCCTTTGGTCGAGGCTGGTGCGGAGGCACTGGTGATGACGGCCAGTGGCTGCGGCGTGCAGGTGCGGGACTACGGTGTGCTCCTGGCCAAGGAGCCCGAATACGCCCAAAGGGCTCAGGCCCTGTCGGCCCGCACCCGGGATCTGGCGGAGTTTCTGGCAGCCGAGGACCTCAGCAGTTGGCGCCTGGCGGATCCCCCGCCGCGGGTGGCGTGGCATCCGCCGTGCACGCTGCAGCATGGGCAGCGCATTACCGGACTCGTGGAGCGAATGCTGGACGGTATTGGCTGCGTTCGGGTGCCCGTGGCGGACAGTCATCTTTGCTGCGGCGCCGCAGGCAGCTACGCCATTTTGCAACAGGACCTCTCCAAGCGGCTCCGGGACGCCAAGCTCGCGGCTCTGATGCATCATGGGCCTGAAGTGGTGGTCACGGCCAATGTGGGGTGTCAGATGCACATGGCAGGCGCCGCCGAGATCCGGGTCAAGCACTGGGTGGAACTGCTCGCCGAGGCCGCTCCCCCCGCTTGATGCATTCCCCTCGCCACGGGGAAATGTTGTGGGATCCTGCAGTGGGGGCGATAGACGGGTGCAGCAACGGATTTCGCTGATCGTCCTCGGTGGGTGCTCCCACGAGACTCTGTCTTGGCAGTCTGCCGCGGCGATCGAGTGGCTCCCTCATCGCCAAGCTTCGATGAGCAGATTACGTGGGGTCAGCGCCCGCAGACAGAAGCGCCGCAGGTTCACGGCATAGCCCGCTTCTGCCAGAAACAGCGTCCGGTCCAGCACGATTCGCAGCTCCAGGGCGCGGCGGAAACCCTGGCGTGCCAAATCCAGGCGGCGGCTGCGGGCATCGCGGATCCAGCCCTTTTCCAGCCATGGCGACAAGTCGGCAGCTCGCGGTAGTTCGAGCCCGTGGTGCTGCGCCATCAGGGCACAGAACCCCGGGAAGTCCAGCCGACGCTCCGCACCTTTGACGGATGGCTGCGGCAGGTAACTGTCGTAGCCACGCAGTTGTCGCTGCAGGTCATCGAAGGCGGCGCGGAAGGCGCGCTCCTTGAGCCTGGCGCGCCTCACCCGTGCCGGTGCCGTCACTAGGTCCTGCACGGCCAAGTGGAGGTCCTCTAGATGAAAGCGTGGATCCGCAGCGCTGTCGGCTCGGGCCTGCCAGCGGGTGGTGAGGTGGTAGCAGCAGGGTGCCAGGTCGACACGGGCCACGCCGGTGGCCACGGCCTGGTCGAGCAGGTGTTCGTGGAGCGCGCCGCAGGCATGCAAGGCCATCACGGTATCGCCGGGCTGAAGGTGGGTGGGTTCATCGAGGACATTGCAGCGCTCGAAGGTCACCGGCAACCCGGCGGCCAGCCCTTCACCGGCAGCGCAAAGCGTTGGATCACGCTCCAGGCAGCGTACGGTACGTCCATGCAGGCGCGCGACGCTGCGACCGAGATGGCCTTTGCCAGCGCACCAGTCCACAGCGGGAGTGGTGGCTGGTGGTAGCGCCGCCATGAAGTGGCGGATCTGTGCCCACTTGCGGCCTGGGACATGCAGGTTCGCGAACGGGATGTCCCCTGGCAGCTCGGCGCGGTCCCATGGGGGCTCGATGGCTGAGAGGGTGGCGGGCAGGGTCGGCACATGGGGGCCGAGCAGTTCGAGCAAAGCCTCCGGATCCGCCTCGAGGTGCTCGAGTTCAGCCTCGCTCAGGTCCAGGACGGCAGCTGCCAGGCGTGGATGCTCAGCCAGCCAGGCAGGCTGGGGGTCGCGGAAGACATTGCTGCGCCACAGCTGCCCGTGGTTGCCGAGCAATTCATCGAGCCACATGCAGTGTTGTATGAGGCTCGCTGTGCTCATGGTCTTGGCTGTCATCGTCACGCTCCACCTGTGCCCGGCTATACTGTGGGCCCTGTCCTGCTTTGCGAAGTGTTTCAGCCCATGATTTGTGATTCCAATCTGCGGTCGTTGTTTGGCCAGCGCCTCGGGCGCTTCGATGCGCGCCAGCACCTTGTCGATGAACGCCTGCACGCCGCAGTGACGCTCACCGTGGTGGAGCAGGGCTTTGGTGCGGATCTCGACGGTCTTCCCGTCCATGACGCGTGGCGCTGCGAGGCGGCGCTGATCCTGACCCGACGTGCCAAGCACCTGCGTCGTCATGCGGGCCAGTGGGCATTGCCCGGGGGCCGCCTCGACCCCGGCGAGACGCCGGAAGAGAGTGCCCTGCGGGAACTCGAAGAGGAGGTGGGGCTCGCCCTCGGGCCGGATGCCATCCTCGGTCGGCTCGATGATTTCACCACCCGCTCCGGATTCGTGATGACGCCTGTGGTGGTCTGGGGCGGCGCGGCAAGGGAGCTCATGCCCAATCCGGGGGAGGTGGCGAGCATCCACCGAATTCCGCTGCTGGAACTTCTGCGTCCTGACGCGCCCCGCCTCGAGCCGCAGGAAGGCAGCGACCAGCCCGTGCTGCGCATGCCCATCGGCGAGGGTGCCATCGCCGCCCCCACGGCGGCGCTGCTGTATCAGTTCCGCGAGGTGCTGCTGCGGGAGCGCGACACCCGGGTGGATCACTTCGAGCAGCCCCACTTCGCCTGGACCTGACGGCGTTAAGACGTAACGCTCTGATTTAGCTTGAAATATGTGGGCCGACTGCTGGCAGTCGGCAGGCTCGCGGCGCGCACCCGCGTGATCCGCATGCGGCTCGCCCACAGAAAAAGTAAGGAGGCTCTGCAGGGTGCGCCCCTTCCTTTCGCGATAGCGCGAAATGCGTTGGTGGATCGCTGCAGCAGCTGGCTCTGCGCCCTGACCGTTCCATCCGCTGTCCATCATGGGCAATAGCCGGCATGGCCCGTCATCCGCGACACTCGGTGCCCTGTACTCGTCCCGGGCGCCGGGCTACCCTTGCGCGCGGTGCCGGTCGCTCGCGCAGGCGTAAGCCTAAAGGCGCGGATGACGGGCGAGTTTTCGGCCTGTTTCACCCACTTGGAGTCTGATATGAGCATTAAGGAAGGGGATCGCATCCCTGACGTCACGATCAAGATGATGGGCGAGAAGGGCCCGACCGACATCAGTAGCGGGGAGATTTTTTCTGGTAAGAAGGTGGTGCTGTTCTCGGTTCCCGGCGCCTTCACCCCCACTTGCTCCCAGGCGCACCTGCCTGGATTCGTGGCGCTGGCCGACAAGATCAAGGCCAAGGGCGTGGATACCATTGCCTGCATGTCGGTCAATGATGCCTTCGTCATGGACTGCTGGGGCAAGGACAAGAATGCCGAGGAACTGCTGATGCTGGCAGATTGGAACGCGGATTTTGCCCGTGCGCTGGGTCTCGAATTCGATGCCTCGGCCTTTGGCCTTGGCGTGCGCTCCCAGCGCTTCGCCATGATCGTCGACGACGGCGTGGTGAGCATGCTGGCGGTCGAGGCGCCTGGGAAGTTCGAGGTCAGCAAGGCGGAAGCGATTCTCGAGGCGCTCTGAGCGCGGCCTATTGGGGAAGGCGATGGCCTTCCCCTTCCCTCGATCATCGCCACGCAGGGCGGTAGAACAGCCTGGTGCCAACTATGCTTGCACCGGAGGTGCGCGCATGGCGGGTCGCATACCGGGGCATGTCTATCGGGCGGGCATTGGGCTGACCATGCTTCTGCTGGCGGTGGTTGCCGACCTGCGGCTGGCTCAGGAGCTGCCTTTTGCCATTGCGCTTTATGCGACGCCAGTGATCCTCGGCCTCTGGTTGCCGCTGCGCTGGGTGATGGCGATGGCCATCCTGGCCATTCTTGGTCTCTCTGTCACCGGCTTGCTCAGTGGTGATCCTCCGGTGAGCGGGATGCGCGGCTTCATGCTGCTGCAGCTGATCCTGACCTCGGCGCTGGTGCTGGCCTTCCGGGCGTCCAGAATCGAGGCGGAACGAAGTAATCTGCGAGTTTCACGCGTCCTCGATGGCGCCAAGACCGGCTTCGTTGCCACCGATGCCCAGCTTGTCATTCTCGATGCCAACGATCCCTGGCTGGAGATGCTAGGGTCACCGCCGCGGGCAGATGTCATGGGCTCCAGGGTTGTCGACTGGCTGCCTGAGGATCGCCGCGCGGGAGTCGAGGCAGTGCTCGGCTTCCTGGCTCCCGGTGATCGCCGAAGTTTCGAGACCACCTTGTTGCCGCGAGGTGGCCAGGAGCGTTTCGTGGTGGTCACCGCCTATGCGGAGCGGGTGGGAGATGCCGTCCGGCTATCGGCCATCTGCGCTGACGTGACGGCGATCCGTCAAGCCGAGGCCAAAGCGCGGGCCTCGGAAGTGCAGTTGCGCAGCCACCTAGAACATACACCTCTGGCCGCCGTGGTGCTCGACACCGCACAACGTATCCGAAGTTGGAATCGTGCTGCCGAACGCATCTTCGGCATGTCCCGGTCGCGTGCCCTCGGGCGCAGTGCCTGGGAACTGGTGCCTGAGGATGCTCGCGACGGTCGCCTTTCACCGTTTTCGGATCCGGCGGCACAAGTCGCCAGCGATGGTAGCAAGCGGGTGGCGCAACTCACCGAGGATGGCCGGGAGGTGGTCATTCAGTGGTACCACACCCCTCTGAGGGATGCTTCCGGTCTGGGGCACGATGTGGCTTCGCTCGGTCTCGACGTCACCCGTCAACAGGAAGTGGAACGGGCGCTCCGGGAAAGTGAGGCAAAGTTCTCTTCGGTATTCCACCAGAGCCCGGATTCCCTGTTGCTGGTTCGCCGCCAGGATGGAGCCCTGCTCGAAGCCAACGCGACGCTCGAGCGCATGTTCGGTTGGAGCATCGACGAACTGAAAACTCGCTGGAACGAGCATGAGCAGTTCTGGGTCGATGCCGGGCACTACCGTCGCTTCAGCAGGCTGGCTCTAGATAACGAGCGGGTCGAGGCCTTTGAATCCGAGCTGCTGCGCAAGGACGGTTCGAGACTGGCGGTCTTGTGTTCTTCCAGCCACCTGCTGGTGGACAGTGAGCGCTGTTATCTGATCACGATCAGGGATCTCACGCCCATTCGGGAGGTGGAGGAGGAGCGCTATCGTCTGCTCGAACAGCTGCAGCAGGCACAGCGTCTGGAAAGTATCGGGCGGCTTGCCGGTGGCGTGGCCCACGACTTCAATAATCTGCTCGCCGGCATTCAGGGCTATACCGAACTCATCGATCTGGTCCGCGAGAAGCCTGCCGATGTGGGCCAGTATGCGGCACGGATCATGGAGACGACTCAGCGCGCGGCGGATCTGGTGGGGAAATTATTGACGTTCTCTCGGCAGGGCGCCCTGCAGAAGCGTCCCCTGGACATCCACGAAGTCGTTCTGGCTATGGTCGATCTGTTCCGCCAGACCCTCGATAGCACCATCAGGGTAAATGTACGGCTGGAAGCCCGCCACTCTCGCCTGATCGGTGACGAAACCCAGCTTTCCAACGCCTTGCTCAACCTCTGCATCAACGCCCGCGACGCGCTCAGCGGCGGCGGGGAGGTCGAGGTCAGCACGGGATTGGTGGACCTTTCCCTGAGCGAGGCCACGCTGCTCGATCCTGAACTTGCGTCGGGTTCCTATCTGCTGCTGCAGGTTCGTGACGACGGCTGCGGTATCGAGCCGGAAGCGCTCGAACACATTTTCGTGCCGTTCTTCACGACCAAGCCGAAGGGGCAGGGTACCGGGCTTGGATTGCCCTCGGTCTATGGGGCCGTCAAGGCGCATGGGGGGACGATCACGGTCAGCAGTAAGCCCGGAGTAGGCTCATGCTTCGGGCTCTATCTGCCGATCTCACAGGCGGCCCAGGCCTGTGTGGCGCCGAAGCCACTGCCTCGAGCCCGGGCGTCCCTGGCGGCCAGTCTCAGGCAGGGTCGTGTTCTGGTGGCGGACGACGAGCCGGGAATCAGGGACACCCTGGAGCGCAACCTGATCCGAATGGGTTACACGGTGGTGCTGGCGGCTGATGGACAGGAGGCGCTTGAGCGCTTCGCCGGCGATCCTTGGGCCATTGACCTGGTCATCATGGATGTGACCATGCCACGCATGTCCGGCGATGAGGTCTTCCGGTCCATGCGAGAACTGCGCCCGGACCTGCACGTGATACTCATGTCCGGGTTTGATCGCGGGGCAGTGCTGCAGCGCGTGCTCGGGGAGGGTGCCGCGGGTGTGCTCAAGAAGCCGTTCACCCTCGATGAACTCGATGCCGAATTGACCCGGGTCGGCGCGGTCGGGGATGCCGGGTAGCGGCGCGTCCGCGGTAGGGGCGATGCGCCGCTTGTTCCGGAATGGCCCTGCCATCATCTGGGCCGGATCAGGCATTCCTGCATCGTGGAGGCGATCAGGTGGCCGTCGCGATTGTGGAACGTCCCGCGAACGAATCCTCGGGCACCGCTGCTCGACGGGCTCTCCTTGGCGAAAAGCAGCCACTCGTCGGCGCGGAACGGGCGGTGGAACCATAGTGCGTGATCGAGGCTCGCGCCCTGGATGCCGTTGTCTGGGCCGGGACGGCGCCCATGGGGCAGCAGGGACGTACTCATGAAGTCCATGTCGGAGACGTAGGCCAGGAAACACAGATGGACTTCCGGATCGTCCGGAAGGGGATCTGCTGCCCGCACCCAGGTGTGCTTGTAGGGTGGATGTGGTTCGTTGTCCATCATCAGGAGGCCTTCCACCTGCCGGCTGTCAATAGCATCGAAACGGAACGCGTATCGCTTCACCTCGGGTTGAGTCAGGGCGATCTCAGCGTAACGGTCCCGGTCGCTGACGAGACCTTCCGGGGGTGGTACGTCCGGCATGACCACCTCATGTTCGAGTCCCTCTTCCGCCACCTGCCAGGACGACGACAGGTTGAAGATGGCCCGGCCGTGCTGGATGGCCACTACTCGGCGCGTGGTGAAGCTTCTGCCATCGCGAATGCGGTCCACTTCGTAGAGAACGGGCAGGTTCCAGTCCCCCGGCCGCAGAAAGTAGGCGTGCAGGGAATGCAGCATGCGCCCACTCTCGATGGTCCGATAGGCCGATGCGATGGCCTGTGCGAGGACCTGACCGCCGAAGACGTGGTGACTGTTGGGGTCGTTGTGGCCCCGGAACAGGTTCTCCTCGATCTTCTCCACGTCGAGCAGACGCAGAATCTCGGTCAGCACTGGGTTCATGGTGGACTTCCCTGAATCTGAAGGGCGGGCATGATAGCTGAAACGCCGACTGTCACGGAGTTGTCATCCTTGGGGGGAGGCGGAGCCTCTATAATGGCCGCTGGTTTCTGTCTCTGGAAGCATCATGGCCCGAGCGCGTACCGTCCTGGTTTTACTCCTGTCGTTGCTGTCGATGCCTGTCTGGGCGGCCTCTGAGCCCCCTGACTGGTCGATGGAGCAGGCGGAAGGTCTGTCTGGCGAAGAGCAGCTCGAGCTGGGTCTCGCTCATGTGGCCCTTAAGCGTTTTGAGGATGCCCGGGACTGGTTCGAGTCGTCGGCGGCGGCGGGTGAGAGTCGCGCCAAGCTCAACCTGGGTTGGCTTCACGAGGAGGGGCTTCTGGGCGCCGTGGACGGCTCGGCTGCCGTCCACTGGTACACGCGCGGGGTGTTGGCGGGTGAGAGTGGCTACGCCACCAAGTTGGCGTGGATTCATCTGCAGGGCCGGCTGGTGGAGGCCGACCTGGCCGCGGCAGAGGCCTGGTTCGAGCATGCCATCGACGCAGGACATCCGGAGGCCAAGCTTGGGCTCGGATCGGTGGTGCTGGCCGAAGTCATGGGTGGCGATCTTAAGCGCATCGACGAAGCGCTGATGCTGTTCGAGGCAGCGTTGGCGGACGGCCTGATGCTCGGCAGCTATTATCTGGGTCGTATCTACCGGGAAGGTCTGGGTATGGCGTCGGATCATGCGCTGGCATTGCGCTATTTCGAAGTCGGGGCCCAGGCGGGTCTGGCCGATGTGCAGTGGCGTCTGGGTGAAATGTATGCCGAAGGCGCCGGAACTGAACGGGACCTGGTGCAGGCAGCGAAGTGGGCCTATCTGGCCGCCGCGAACGGAGCCAGCGAGAGTCTGGCCCTGATTCAGGAAGTCGAGCGGCGCCTTGATGCCGATGAACTGGCCGAGGCCCGCCGCCTGGCCTGGGTGGCGGCGGGCGGTGCGGTGCGCGAGCAGTAGGCCCACGCAGCTCGCAATGCAGTGGGGAGGCGATGCCCCAGAACTCGGCAGTTCCTATTCAACGCCAGGCCCGTTGGTGGACTGCTATCCTGCAACAGCCGCCAACCTATTGAATTTGCAGGGTGCCTGACAGCGCCCATCGCCCGCACCGTTGCTGGGCCGCTAACCCGCAAATCTCCACGCCCTCGCTTCACGCATCGGTGAGATTTGCGGGCTAAAGGGCATCGAGGTCTGCCCTCGCTTTGGCCGCCAGCTCGCGCATGCGCTGGACGCGTTCGGGCTTCTGGCGGCTGAGATTGCGATAGATCATGGCCATGCGCGGATGCTTCTCGAAGCGCTGCCGGTGACGGGCGATGAAGTCCCAGTACAGGTAGTTGAAGGGGCAGGCTGTTTCGCCGGTGGCGTCAGCGGAGTCGTAGCGGCAACCCTGGCAGTAGTCCGACATGCGATGGATGTAGCGCCCGCTGGCGGCGTAGGGCTTGGAGGCGAAGAGTCCACCGTCTCCGTGCAGCGCCATGCCCAGGGTGTTGGGGAGTTCGACCCACTCGTAGGCATCGGCAAAGACGCCCAAGTACCAATCGCACACCGCCTTCGGCTCAAGGCCGGCCAGCAGGGCGAAGTTGCCCGTGACCATCAGTCGCTGGATATGATGGGCGTAGGCATTGCGGCGGATGCCGGCGACGGTCTCCGCCACACAACGCATCCCCGTTTCGCCGCTCCAGTAGAAGTCAGGCAGGGGAAGGTCAGCCTCGAGTGCATTGCTCCCGGCGTAATCGGGCATCGCAAGCCAGTAGATGCCACGTATGAACTCGCGCCACCCGAGGATCTGCCGGATGAAACCCTCGACAGCATTGAGCGGGGCGCTGCCGTCGCGCCAGGCGTCTTCGGCCGCCCGGCAGCACGCCAGCGGGTCGAGGAGGCCGGCGTTCAGATAGATGCTGATCACGGCGTGATAGATGAAATCCTCACCGCTGGCCATGGCGTCCTGGTGGTCGCCGAACAGCGGCAGTGACTTGCGCAGGAAGTGAGAGAAGGCCCGTCTCGCCTGAGCCGGGGTCACCGCAAACCAGAACGGGTCCAGGTCTCCGAAAGCGTCTGGGCAGCTATGGCGGACCAGATCGATGACGGCTTGGGTTTCGACGTCTGGTCGAAACTGCATGGGTTTTGGAATCGGTGACCGTGCCAGAGGCGGTGGCAGCGGCTCGCGGTTTTCCGGGTCGAAGTTCCAGCGCCCCCCGGCGGGTTCGTCAGCCTCCATCAGCAGGCTGTGGCGGCGACGCATGATGCGGTAGAAGTGTTCCATGCGCAGGCTCTTGCGACCTTGGGCCCAGCGACGAAAATGCGCCTTTGAGCAAAGGAAGCGGTCATCTTCGATCCAGGTGAGATCTGCTTCACTTGCTCTGGCCCAGGTCTCGATCTCCGCCTTGACGCGCCACTCTCCCGGCTCTGTGATACGCAACGCTGTTTGACCATGGCGGTTTAGCGCCCGTTCGAGTTCGCCGCTGAGCGTGCCGCTGTTGTTCGGGTCATCGAGGGTGATGTAATCCACCGCGAAGCCCTGATCGGAGAGGCTCTGGGCGCGATGGCGCATGGCCGAAAAGATGAACGCCAGTTTCTTGGCGTGGTGGGGCGCATAGCTGACCTCGCCTGCCACTTCCGCCATCAGAATACGGGTTCGGCTGGGTTCGGCGTCGCGCAGCGCGGGCAGTACGGGACTGAGCTGATCGCCCAGAATCAGGACGAGCTCCAGCATCGTTGGTGTGCTCCAACCTTTGGGCCCTTAGGGTTCCGCCTTCGGTCGGGTCGGGCCATGCCCAACCCGACCGCAGGTACTTCACTCCAAGCCAGGCCGGCGATGGACCTGCGCTGGTCAGTGGTGATGATGGCCGTTGGCTTCCTCAAGGATCGCCAGTGCTTCTTTGAGGGCAGCCATGGCAGCATCATGCTGCCCTTGCTGGTGCATCGCTTCACCCTCCGTGCGCAATGACACCACTTCGTCGAGCACTTCGGCATCGAGCATGGGGCCTGCTGCAAGGCGTTGGTCGATCTTGGCCATTTCGCCAGGGCAGCCGCTGCCGAAGGCGGGTCCTGAGAACATTACGACCATCAAGGTGGCAATCAGCGCTGTTAAAGTCTTCTGCATGACCTGTTCCTCTTCGTTGGCAGTTTGCTGAAAAAGTCGGTCCTTGACCTTTGCTCAGGCCCATCCACTAGGCGGCCCCGACGGGCCTTTGACCACACGATCCATCCTGGTGCGCTTGCCGTCAAGGTGCACCGCTGGGGAGCAGGGTTGGCCGGGCATGACGCTTCGATGGCGATCCTCGGTCAACCTGCCGTCGTCTGCTGTGCTGCTGTCCCTTGGCTATAATGGTGACGATACGTGGGTTGGAGGCTGCAGTGGTCGCGTTCGCCAAGAAATAGTGTGGATGACGCAGGGTCTTGGCCAGAAGTGTGCATGCTTCTGCATTCGTCCGCGTGTCCCGCGTGTCCCGCGTGTCCATTGGGCAATAGCAGCTTCAGGAACCCTGGCGATCCAGGATTGTCGAATAGCGCCTGTCCACTGCGCGGGCTTTCGCATCGGTATGGGAATCCAATGATCAGCAAGCGCTTGATGGTAAGTCTTGGCGCAGTGGCCGTTTTCCTGGTGGTGGCATGGTTGATGTGGCCATCGGACGGGGGACCCGTGTCCGGTGCTGCCGATATGCGGGGCGGTCGGGGTGGGGTTCAAGTCGTCGCCGTCGAGACTGGGCCAGTGGTCCGCCGTAGCATCACCGACGTGGCTCTCTACACCGGTACCCTGCAATCCGGCAGTCAGTTCATGTTGGCCTCGAAGGCCGGAGGGCGTTTGCGCAGCCTGATGGTCGACATCGGCGATCAGGTCGAGCGTGGTCAAGTCATCGCGCAGCTCGATGATGAGGAGTTCGTGCAGGCAGTCGCCGAACAGCGCGCTGCGGTGGAGGTGTCACAGGCCCAGTTGGAAGATGCCGAGGCGCAGCTGGCGGTGCGTCGTCGCTCCTATGACAGAGTTGCCGATCTGCGCCGCCGCAATCTGGCCTCCGAATCCGAGTACGACCTGGCCCGCTCTGAGGCGGATGCGGCCGCCGCCAATGTGCGGGTTGTCCAGGCCCAGCTGGCACAGCGTCAAGCGGCGCTGCGGGGTGCCGAAGTGCGGCTGTCCTACACGCGGGTTCGGGCGGAGTGGAATGGTCGCGGCGGCGACAACTTGCGCTACGTCGGCGAGCGATTCGTTGACGAGGGGGCCAACATATCGGCCAATGATCCGATCATCTCCGTGATTGATCTCGATGCCTTGCGGGCGGTGACTTTTGTTACCGATCGCGACTTCGCCCGCCTGCGCGTTGGACAGGTCACTCGTGTCCGCAGTGATGCACGTCCCGGAGAAGAGTTCGAAGGCAGGGTCGAACGCATCGCGCCGCTGCTGCGGGAGGATTCCCGTCAGGCACGGGTAGAAATTCGGATCGAGAACGAAGAGCGTCGTCTCAGCCCTGGGTTTTTCGTCAACGTCGAAGTGGACGTGGAAGAGATCGAAAACGCGCTGGTCGTGCCACGGGACGCCATCACCCGCCACGGCGGGCAAATTGGTGTCTTCCTGGTGGATGACGATTTCGAAGGCAATGAAGCCGAGGTGCGCTGGATCCCCGTTGTGGAGGGAGTCCGGACCGAGGACCTCGTGCAGATTCTCGAGCCTCAGATCGATGGTCGGGTCGTCACGCTCGGTCAGCACCGGCTCAGCGATGGCTCCAAGATTCGCCTGGTGTCTTCCGATGGATTCGCGGGCTGAGTGGAGCAACGTCGATGAAGCTGGCACATCTCACCGTAAGTCGTCCCGTCTTCACCACCATGATGGCCTTGATCGCCGTGCTGGTGGGCGCGTTCTCCATGACCCGGCTGCCCATCGACCTGATGCCGGACGTCACTTTTCCAACCCTCAGCGTCGTGACGACTTACGAGAATGCGGCACCTGAAGAAGTCGAGGAAACCATCACCCGCCGGGTCGAGGAGGCGGTTTCCACCGTTGCCGGCATCGAGACGCTCACCTCGGTGTCCTCGGAAGGCAGCAGCCAGGTGCGCATCACCTTCCAGTGGGGCGTGGATCTCGACGTGGCCGCGAATGACATTCGTGACCGCCTTGATCGCATCGTCAATTCGCTTCCTGACGACGCTGATCGGCCGCAACTGCGGAAGTTCGATCCGGCGTCATTTCCCATCGTCATTTTCGGCGTGGAGAGTCGCCTCGACCCGCTGGCGCTGCGCCGTCTGATCGACGAGCAGATCAGCTATCGCATCGAGCGCATCCCCGGTGTTGCGGCGCTGGACGTCTGGGGTGGTCTGGAGCGTGAGATCCAGGTTCGGGTGGACCCGGCCAGGCTGCAAGCCCTCGATCTGCCTCTGGACCGGGTGCGTACCGCCATCCAGGAAGCCAACGTGGCGGTGCCTGCCGGGGAAGTGCAGCGTGGCCGTCTGGATGTTTCGGTACGGACCCCGGGCAAGTTCGACAATCTCGATCAGCTTCGCAATCTCGTGGTGGTCCGGCGCCAGGGCGGCAACGTCCGCCTCGGCCAGATTGCCGACGTGGTCGATACCCATGAACGGGAAACACGGATCGTCAGGATCAATCAGCAGCCGGGCGTGCGCATCGCCGTGCGCAAGCAGGCCGGCAGCAATACGGTTGAGGTGGCATCCCAGGTCCAGGCGGAGATGGAGCGCGTGGGGCGGGATTTCCCTGAGATCCGCGCTTTTCCCATCATCGACCAGTCACAGTACATCCAGAATTCCATCGACAACCTGACGCGAACCATTCTTTATGGAGGCGTCCTGGCGGTGCTGGTACTTCTGATATTCCTGCGCAGCATCCGCGGCACGCTGGTGGTGGCCGTGGCCATTCCCACGTCCATCGTCACCACATTCGCCCTGATTTACTTCGGTGGTTTCACCATCAATCTCATGACCCTCGGTGGACTCGCTCTGGGCGTCGGACTGATGGTGGACAATGCCATCGTGGTGCTGGAGAACATTTCCCGGGTCCGCAAGGAGGAAACCTCCGACAGGACTCGTGCTGCGATCGAGGGCACGTCCCAGGTGGGGCCGGCCATCATTGCCAGTACGGTGACGACACTGGTGATTTTCGCGCCCCTGGTGTTCGGTGAGGGCATCAGCGGCGAGATGTTCAGGCAGCTCGCCTACACGGTGAGCTTCGCCCTGGTGTGCTCACTGGTGGCCGCCCTCACCATCGTGCCCATGTTGGCGTCGCGGATTCTGGAGCCGGACGATCAACCGGTGCCCACAGGCTTTCATCCGCTCAAGCAGCTCGCCCATTGGATGGGTGAGCAGTTCGAGCGGCTCGAGCTGGCCTATCGGCGTCTGCTCGAGACACTGCTGCGCAACAAGACCGAGACGCTGATCGCCACCGCCATGATTTTCGTGCTGGCGCTGCTACTGATTCCCCGCATCGGCGCTGAATTCATGCCGCCGGCGGACGAAAGCGAAGTACGGATCGACGTGGAGATGGAGCCGGGGACGCGTCTGGAAGTTCTCGACCGGACCATGCGGAAGGTCGAGGCCATCGTCCTGCCGGAGATCCCTGAGCTGACGTCGAGCTACACCCAGTTCGGTTCATCCGGTTTTCGCGGCGGCAGCAACCGGGGCCAGCTGCGGATCTCCCTGGTGGGGGTCACAGAGCGGTCGCGCAGCAGTGCCGAGATCGCGGCAGCGCTGCGACCGCTGCTCGCTGACATTCCCGGCGCCACCATCCGCGCCCGGGAGGGGCAGGGACTCTTCCTGCTGCGTATGGGAACTGCGGGACAGGGCGGCGAGCCGCTGGAGATCGAGATCCGAGGGTTCGACCTCCGTCGTCTCGAGGCGTTGGCAGCCGATGTGCGCGCGCGCGTGGAGCAGGTCGACGGTGTCACCGATACCCGTGCCAGCCGTGAGGTGGGCGTGCCTCAGGAACTGTTACGCATTGATCGGGACCGGGCGGCGGACCTCGACCTTTCCGTGCAGCGGGTGGCGCGGACGCTGGAGTCCGCCATCGGTGGCGTCCGGGCCGGTGATTTCACCGAGGACGGTCGCGAGTACAGGATTCGCCTGCAGGTCCGGGATGCGGAACGCTTTTCCCAGTCAGACATTCTCAACCTCACCGTGCCGAGCCTGACGGATGGTCAGCCCATAGCTCTGCGCAACGTGGTGCGCATCGAGGAGGAGATCGGCCCACAGCAGATCGATCGCAAGAATCAGCAGCGCCTGGCTGTGATCTACGCCAACATCAGTGGGCGTGACCTTGGGTCTGTGGCGGCAGACGTGCAGTCGGCTTTGCGTGAAATTGCGGTGCCCGATGGATACGACCTGCTCCTGTCCGGTCAGTTCGAGGATCAGCAAGAGGCCTTCTCGGAACTCGGCCTCGCCATGATCATGGCGGTGCTGCTGGTCTACATGGTGCTGGCTTCCCTCTACGAATCGCTGCGAGACCCGCTGATCGTCATGTTCACGGTCCCCCTGTCCATCATTGGCGTTACGGTGATGCTGTTCATCACCGGCACGACGTTCAACCTTCAGTCCATGATCGGCATCATCATGCTGGTGGGCATCGTGGTGAACAATTCGATCCTGATCGTGGATCAGACGGCCCAGCTCCAGCGCGTTCGCGGGTTCAAGCTCTACGATGCGGTGCTCGAGGCCGGGCGCCGTCGTTTGCGGCCGGTGCTGATGACCACGCTCACCACCACCTTTGCCATGCTGCCCCTGGCCCTGGGCATTGGTGAGGGTGCCGAGGCCCAGGCTCCCATGGCCCGGTCGGTGATCGGCGGGCTCCTCGGCGCGGTGTTCATCACCCTGCTGGTGATTCCGGTGATCTACGTGATCTTCCACCGCAGAGACGATGAGGCCTTCGCTGGTGCCGCGGCGACTGGCGCCTCTCCGCCGCCGCGCTCCTTGCCCGCCACCTGACCTCTCTGTCGGTCGACATCACGCCTGTGTTCCTGCAGGCGTGACTTGTAGACCGGTGCCCCCTATGCTCCGGTGACGATGGGGCGGGGCGGGTCAGGGGTGTGAGCGAGACGGCAGATCAGCGAATCGAGATCAGGGGGCCGCGACTGTTGGCGTTGACGGCGTTGATGCTGTTGTCATTCAGCGCCCTGATCGCCATGCCCTTCAACATATCTGGCATCGTCGGTTCCTTCGAGATATCCAATGCGGCCGCCGGGCTGGTGGCCACCGTCGAGATGGCTGCGGTGGCACTCAGCTCCCTGCTGTTCTCCCAGCTTGCCCCCCGGCTTCGGCCCCGAACCGTTTATGCCACTGCGCTGTCGGTCATCGTCCTCACGAATCTGGCGACGATCCTGGCGCCGAGCGTCGAAGTGCTTTACCTCACCCGGGCCTGCGCCGGGGCGGCGGCCGGGGCCGTAGTGGCCACGGTGATGAGCATCGCCGGGCGCAGTACGACCCCTGAAACCACCTTCGGGGTGATCAACAGCTGCGTGGGCGTCATGGGCATGGTGCTGGCATTGCTGCTGCCCCAGGCGTTGAAGTGGCACCTGATGTCCGGCGATATGGCCATGCGTCCCGCGGACGGCCTCTATCTGGTGTACCTGGGTTTCGCCCTGCTGGCCATGGTGTTCATCCGTCTGGCACCGGTGCCGCCACCCGTGCCGGTGGCGCGCGCGGATGCGCCTGCCATCCGTCCCTTGCCGATCTACGGTTGGCTGGCGCTGCTTGGGCTTGGCATTCTGTTTTTCGGGCACGCGCTGCTGGCGGTGTTCATCGTCGAGGTGGGATTGGCGGTGCCGCTGTCCGCCGAAGTGATCGGTGTGGTCTTCCTGTTTGGCAGTGCCTTCGGGGTGGTCGCCCCCCTGGCAGCAGGTTGGCTGGGTACGCGCTACCGAGCGGCCATTCCCGTCACGCTGATCCTGCTGGCCATCATTGTCTTCGGTCTGCTGCTGGCATCGGCCTCGACGCCCTGGCAGTTTTATCTGGTGGGTCCGTTCTACGCTATGATGCCCATCGCCCTGATGCCATTCACCCTCGGAGCGCTGTCCCGTGTCGATCCCACTGGTCGTCTGGCGGGCGCACATCCGGCCTTTGTCATGCTCGGAAGTGCAGCGGCGCCGCTCAGTGGGGGTGCCATCCGCGACTTCTCGGGCGATTTCATTGCCAACGGTTGGGTCATGGTGCTGTGCGTGATCGTCGGTGCCGCTTTGCTGGCGCGTACGGTGCTCAGTTCGGATCGTCTGCGGAACCCTGCGCCGCTTGTTCAGCTTTCTGCCGCCGCTGCTGGAACGCCTCGCTGAAAGCTGCGGCAAGGATGCTCGCGGGCATCGCGACCATGCCTGCGGCGTCCAGGGCGGTGATCCCGGCGAAGATGCTGCCGACGGTCGTGATGGGGAAGACGTCACCGTAGCCCACGGTGCTAAGAGTCGCCACGCCCCACCACAGCGCCCGCGGGATGCTGCCGAAGTGCTCGGGTTGGGCCCTTCCCTAGACAGCGCAACCGCAGCGGCGGAGCGGCAGGATTCGCCGGTAGATCCGCGTCCGCAGTCGTGGATCGGTGAGATATGGGGGCTAGGAGTCTGCGCGGTAGAACATGAACGCGCTGCGACGCCCCCACTTCGGCCTGCTACGATCGCCCCATTTCGTCACGTAGCACCACTACGCTCCTCACCACGTAGGCCACGCTGATGAGGGTCAGCGCCATGATGATTCTGTTCAGGACCGAGACCCACCATCGGGGGCGCTGTTGAGGTCAAGCTGCAGGAACAGTCTGCGTCGCAGCTGGCTTACGTTGGCGCTACCCTCTGATCGGATGCATGCCCACTCGGGCAGCATACCCGACAAAGGTGTCCCCGGGCGGCGAGGAGGCCAGGATGAACGTCAGTACGACCCGTCTGCTTCAGGAGTTGCTCAATGAGGCCGGATTCGCGACCGGTGCGGTGGACGGTCAGCGTGGCCCGCGAACCAATACAGCGGTGATGGCGGCTTTGCAGGCCGCCGGTGAGACAGTGCCATCCGGCTGGCAGTACTGGTCGGCGCGCCGGCGGGCCGTGCTCTATCTGCAGTATCGCTGTCGGCAGGCGGAGCTCGAAGTGGGCCCGCTGGATGGCCTTTGGGGACCCCAGACCGAGTTCGCCACGGAGCAGCTTCTGCATTTGCAGCGACATGGTGTGCCTGAGACGCCCTGGCGGGATCAACCGGTGCCCTCGGCCAATCCGCACCGGTGGCCCAGCGAAAGCGGGATCGAAGCCTTCTTCGGCGCTCCCGGTGACCAGCTGGTGATGCTGGAACTGCCCTATGCTCTGCGTCTGTCCTGGGACCTGCGGACCCAGGTGAGCCGGACCCAGTGCCACGTGAAGGTGCGCGACAGTCTGCGAACGGTGCTGGAAGCCGTGCTGCAGCACTATGGTGAGGACGGCATTCAGGAACTTTGCCTGGATCGCTACGGTGGCGGCTACAATCACCGCAATAAGCGGGGTGGCAGCAGTCTCTCGACTCACGCCTGGGGCATTGCTTTCGATTTCGACCCGGATCGTAACCGCTTGCGGTGGGGACGGGATCAGGCAGCGTTCGCCGGCCCCTCCTATGAGCCCTGGTGGCAGTGCTGGGAGCGGGAGGGTTGGGTCAGTCTGGGTCGGGCCCGCAACTTCGATTGGATGCACGTCCAGGCAGTGCGCCTGGATTGAGGCGTCAGGCAAAAGTGGTTGCAGTCGGTAATGAGCGGCTGCACCCGGACAACGCGAATCAACCACGGAGCAGTTCGAGTATGGCAACGTTGAAGATCTATGGGACGCCCGCAAGTCGTACCGTCCGCGTGTTGTGGATGGCGGAGGAACTCGGCCTGCAGTACGAGAACATCCCCACCCACTATCAGGAAGAGGCGCAGCGACCAGAATTCCTGTCGGTGAATCCCAATGGGCGCGTTCCCGCCATCGACGACGACGGCTTGATCGTCTGGGAATCCATGGCCATCAATCTCTACCTGGCGCGCAAGTATGGCGGTGAGCTGGCGCCGCGGGATCTGGCCGAGGAGGCGGGTGCCATCCAGTGGAGCTTCTGGGCCATCACCGAATGCGAGAAGGCCCTGCTGGATGCCCTGGTGCTGAGTCTGGGCCTCTTTGGCGTGACGAAGAATCAGGACAAGGCCCAGGCCTGCGTCGCCCAGCTTGAGCGGCCTTTCAAGGTCATCGACGCCCACCTGGGCAATCATGCATGGCTGCTCGGTGACCGTTTCACGGTGGCAGACCTGAATGTGGCAGCGATCCTCATGTGGATCCGCATGGCCAAGATCGACATCTCAGCCTGGCCGCGCCTCGAAGCCTGGCTTGGCCGCTGCCTGTCGCGCCCGGCTGCAGCCAAGCTGTTCGGGGGCTGAGCGTCTCCCAGTGGGAGCGGACTTGGAGGGTGTCGCAAAAGGTTGGCAAGA
>SLTB01000257.1 GCA_007130155.1 Pseudomonadales bacterium | reverse complement strand
TGCATGCTCTCCGCTTGCTTCCTCGCTGTGACGATGCCCTCGCCGAGAAGTCCGCTGCGCTCTTGATCACGGTCAATGACCTGCAGGCGCCTTGGGCATAGCGTCGAAGCGGATCGCTCGGCAATGGACGTGACGCTCTGAGATGAAGCGATCGAAAAGGAGGAAGCGACCGAAAGATGAGGTGACCGAGAGGAGAAGCACTCATGTTCAGAAACATTATTGTCGCTCTGGCCGCAATCATGGGCGGCCTGATCGCATCCGCGATCGCAGGCATGCCCGCATTGGCAGAGGAGAACGCGGATACGCGGGACTTGTAAGTCGTGCGGGTGATTGCGCCCCGCATCGTGCGTGAACGTGTGGGAGCCGAGGAAGTGCTGAGCGCTGAGAAGCAGGCTGTCGTCTCGTTCTCGGATATCGACATTACGCGCACGGACGGCCTCTTCGAGCTTGAAGGGCGGATCACCGACGCGGCAACCCGTCTTTGCGACGAACTGGCGGAGTTGATCCCGCGCGGCCACCCGCGCAGTTCCCTCTGCATCCGCAGAGCAGTCGATGATGCGGTGGCCGAGGCACGAGAGGCCGCGCGGCTGCTGGCAGGTCAATAGGCGTAGGTGGGTCGGGGCGGTTGCGCGGCGATGCCGGACCATGAGCACAGCGTCCATTCCACCGCCGATACGGTTCTGGGACCGCCGTAGCTCCCCGGTCGATGGCCGGTACCACGCACTCCGTCCAGCAAGACGTGGTGGGCTTCACACAGCCGGCGGACACTGTTGGGAAGGTCATTGGATTCGGGCAGTTTGTCCTGTTCCAGCCGATGGGCGCGCAGGTAGTTGGTGACCTCCTGGAGATCGTCCGCGTTGCTGAAGGCTAGCTCGCAAATCTCACCGATGCGCGAAGTGAGGGCGCCAGCCCGGCGAATCCGGAGAGGCGCGATAGTGCCAGCTCTGCCTGATGGTTCAGGTCGGTGTTGGCTATGAGCGACATTTTTCAAGCCACCTCTGATCGAAGGGCCGGCCTTTCCGGCGCGCTCACGCTATCCGGCCCGACTGAACTTCAAGTGCAGCTCCAGCGTCCCCAGCATGATTCCGGGCTGGTGCTCGAAGGTGTTGCCGGGGGCGTATTCGATGTCGTCGAGGCGGTCGAGCAGGCAGTTCCAGGCGATCAGCTGCTCCTGGCGGGAGATGCCCGCTCCAGGACAGACGCGCGGTCCCTGAGAGAAGGCCAAGTGGCGGGTCACCGCCTTGCGCTCGATGTCGAGGTCATAGGGGCAGTCCCATTCGTCAGGATCGACGTTGCCGGCGGCCCAGCGCAGATGCAGCAGGGATCCTGCGGGAACTTGGACACCGTGGAAGACTTCGTCACGGGTGGTGGTCCGGCTCGACAAGCCCTGGGTGGGTGAGCGCAGCCGAAGGGCCTCTTCACAGAAACCACGGATCTTGCTGCGATCGGCCTTTAAGGCCTGGAACAGGCCGGGATGTTCGCAGAGGAGCTGCGCCTGCTCCTCGATGGCGTATTGGGTCGTCTCCAGGCCGCCGATGATCATGGCGTAGACGATGCCGTTGATCTCGAGGTCGGTGAGTTTGCGGCCGAGGGCTTCGTATTCGACGTCGCAGAGCCAGCTGATCATGTCGTCGCCCGGACGTTGCCGCTTCTCCTGGATGATGTCCTCGACGTACTCCTTGAAGCCGTCGAGTTCGCGGAACTGTTCGTCGAGCTGTTCTTCTGTGAGTTCGTTGCGGTGGCCGCGGCCGTGCACGAAGCCGCGGACCTGGGCTTCGCCCCAGCGTGCAAGTTGGGGGATGTCCTTAAGCGGAAAGCCCAGCACCGTCGCCATCACGCGTTGGGGCAGTGGGCGTGCGAACTCGCCGATGAACTCGACTTGATCACCGTCGATCCAGCGGTCGATGAGTGCATCGGCATGATCCCGAATCATGTCCGTGTGGCGGGTGGCGCCGGGGCCGACCCAGGGGTCCGTCAGTTCCTGCCGATGGCTACGGTAAAGTTCGTCGGTGGGCCGCAGCGTGAACATCGACAGCATCATGGCGTTGGTGTGTGGTTGCTGCTCGGGCGGAATTTCGGAGGCAGCCATTCGCTGCAGCGCTGTGGTGAGACCGGAGGGAAAGCGGACGGGGTCGCGGACGACCATGGCTATGTCTTCGTACTTGCTGAGGATGTAGCCGTCGGAGCCCGGCGTCGGGCCTTCGCCTGGAATGCGCAGGACAGGCGCTTCGGCATGGAGGATGGGATAAGCCTCGTACCAGTGCTCCTGGGCGCCAGGGGAAAATAGGTCCACGTCCTCGAGACTCACAGGACACTTCAGTGGGCTCGAACGGTGATTGGGTCCTTGCTGCGGCATCGATGCCCCTCCTTCTCTCTTGCCTCGTTTTGACATTCACGAGTGCTGGTTGAAACCGACAGTGAGCCCATTGCGTGAAGCTGTCAACTTCAGGAAAGAGGGCAGAAGGGTGACGCTGGCTGGCGCCATGACGGGCGGCGTGCATCGGGGCGCATGCACGTTCACGCATCACTGATGCTTCGGTCGTGTTACGACCCCGCCATCGATGGTGCCGCCATGATCCCGACTACGGTTTCCTGCAAGTATCAGATCATCAGTCCCCGGGAGGTGCGCCATGCTCTGAATCTGCGGCGCGGCCAGACGCTGCAGGTCATCTTCTACGACAACCGCATCGAACTGATCCCGCTGCAGAAACTACGTGCGCTGCGCGGGTTGTTGACGGGCATCGAAAGGGAAGTGCAACCCGGCGAGGACGGCGAGTGAACGTGGTCGATTCACCTGCTTGGCTTGCCTATCTCTCGTATGGGCGAAGTGTGAATCTCTCATCGACCCTGGCGCCGCTCAGTCGGCGCGTTACGAAGCTCAGGACTTTATTGAAGATATCGTCCTGGCAGTATCCTTGAGCATTCTTGGGTGATGCCCCGGGTGCCAGCAGCAGGCCATCGTCGATCCACCGGCAGAGATGCGGTGCATCCGGATCCGGATCCTCTCTAAACCACGCATCGAGACGCTTCGCCTTCATTTCTTCGTAGGCCAGTATCGTCGTCGCTTCGTCCACGACATCTACGTCCTTCGTAGGGCGTGCCGGCGGGACAGCGTTCTCGGTTATCAGCAAGCCCATAACCG
>SLTB01000201.1 GCA_007130155.1 Pseudomonadales bacterium | reverse complement strand
TGGACTGATCGCGCCCGCCGCCCCAATAATCGGACATCCAGGACCTTTCTTGGATGTCCAATTTCTCGCCCCTTTCTGGACATCCAGAAACTTTCCTGGGTGTCCGATCTTTTTCTGGATGTCCAGGAAGGGGGTTGCTGACTGCCTGCCAGGAGCAGCCAACGAAGGTCGTCACTGCACCGATTCGACCATCCAGTCGACAGTCTTCTTCAGTTCTTCCTCGGTGCAATCGAAGCAGGTGCCGCCAGGCGGCATGGCGCCCTTGCCGTTGATGGTGGTGGCATAAAGCGTGTCGATGCCTTGGGCGATGCGCGGCGCCCACGCGTCTGCCGTCATCAGCGGCGCACCAGCCACCCCGGACTGGTGGCAGGTGAGACAGAACTGATTGTAGATGGCCTCCGGGTTACGCGGCTCGCGCTGGACCGCAACCGCCGTATCGCCTTCGTCTTCAGTCGCCAACACGCGCAGCTGCCCGAAGGGTGCAATGCGCTCACGGATCTCAGCCTCGGTGCCCGGCGCGAAGGCACTGGCTCCCGCGGCTGCGGCGGTCAGGATCACGATGGCCAGCATACGCGTGGCGATGACAGACAACTGAAGCATGTTCACTCCGAAGATTAGCGCCCTGTAGAAACGAAACGGGCCGACAATGCCATCGACCCCGACCGGCGGAGTATAGCCAAACCCGCCCACCAAGGCATCGCCGGCGACAACCCCTGGTGGTCGGTCACGCTGACGAGTCGAAAAGTTCCCGCCCGATGAGCATGCGGCGGATCTCGCTGGTGCCGGCGCCGATCTCATAAAGCTTGGCATCCCGCAGCAGCCGTCCTGCCGGGTAGTCATTGATGTAGCCGTTGCCACCAAGAGCCTGGATGGCCTGCAGCGCCACCTGGGTGGCCTGCTCGGCAGCAAACAGGATGCAGCCGGCAGCGTCGAAGCGCGTGGTCTGGCCCGCATCACAGGCCCGGGCGACAGCGTAGACGTAGCTGCGCGCCGCGCTGGTCAGCGTGTACATGTCCGCGAGCTTGGCCTGCATGAGCTGGAAGCTGCCGATGGGCTGGCCGAACTGCTGGCGCCCGTGCAGGTAGGGTACCACCAGATCCAGGCAGGCCTGCATGATGCCTACGGGGCCTGCGGCCAGCACGACCCGCTCGAAATCCAGGCCGCTCATGAGCACCGCAGCACCGCGACCCACTTCTCCAAGCACCCTGTCAGCCGGCAAAAAGCAGTCCTCGAACACCAGCTCGCCGGTCTCCGAGCCGCGCATACCGAGCTTGTCCAGCTTCTGCGCGCAACTGAAACCGGCATCATCCCGCTGGACGAGGAATGCCGTCACGCCCTTGCTGCCCAAGGCCGGATCCACGGTGGCGTAAACCACCAGCACATCGGCGCCGGGGCCGTTGGTGATCCAGAACTTGGTACCGTCGAGCCGATAACCACCGTCCGCTTCCCGCGCCCGAAGCTTCATGCTCATCACGTCAGAGCCGGCACCCGGCTCGCTCATGGCCAGCGCTCCGAGATGTTCCCCGGATATCAGCCCTGGCAGGTACTTCGACCTCTGAGCATTGCTGCCCCAGCGGCGGATCTGGTTGATGCAGAGATTAGCGTGGGCGCCGTAGGACAAGCCCACCGAGGCCGATACCCGACTGATCTCCTCCAGCGCCACGCACTGGGCCAGATAGCCAAGGCCCGACCCGCCCCACTCCTCTTCCACCGTGATGCCATGCAGACCGAGCTCTCCGAACCTCGGCCACAAGTCACGGGGAAAGGCGTCATCGCGGTCGATTTCAGCTGCCCGTGGTGCCAACTCCTTCTCGCACAGCGCGCGCACCGAAGCGCGCAGCATGTCGATTTCTTCACCGAGGCCGAAATCGAACTCTGGCAGGACATGCGACACGGGCTGCTCTCCACTCATCTGGGTTGGCAAGCACAACGGATCGTGAAGAAACCGTCAATGGCCAAGGCGGCGGACAGCAAAGCTGCACTCCCGCCCCTTGGCCTGGCCCCATGAACGGACTCTCGCGGGCCGCGCCTGAGACCGAGGCCGCTTCGCCGAAGACAGGGATCAAACCACGCGGATCGCGGCGCAGATCTTGCTTGCCCCCCCGCAAAGGAGGTTTGGCCCGGGCAGCGTGCACGAGGTCGAGGGGCTGAAATCGAGACAGCGCTCGGTCTGGCGACAACACATGCAGGAGTTCCCATGGAACGCAGCTGGGTGGCAGTACTGACAGTAGCATTGCTCGCTTCAGGGGTCAGCGCAGCCACGAGCGAAGGCACACTTCGCGCCCGGGATCTGGGGATTGTGCTGGCCGGGCAACCGGGACCACTGAACGCCATCACGGATGTCGGCGGTGTGCAGGTCGGTCATGTTTCGCTGCTCGAGGGCGAAACGCGCACCGGCGTAACCGCGATCCTGCCGCTTGGGCCGGATGAGCTGGCTGGCGTGTCAGCGGGCGTGGCGGTATTCAACGGCACAGGGGAGTTGACCGGCGCGCATCTGATCCGCGAATTCGGAACGCTGTTCGGACCCATCCTTTTGACTGGCACCCTGGGCGTGGGGGCCGCCCGGGATGGCGCCCTGCTTTGGAGCCGTGACCACATCAGCGACCCCATACAGCGCGCCAGTCGCATGCTTCCAGTCGTGGCCGAGACGGATGACAGTGGACTGAGTGACGCCTGGAGCCTGCCGCTCACTCGAGCGGACGTGCTTCAGGCGCTGGAAGGTGCTCGACCGGGTCCGCTGCAGGAAGGCTCCGTCGGCGGTGGCACGGGCATGGTGTGTTACCAGTTCAAGTGCGGCATTGGCACCGCGTCCCGCGAGGTCACGACGGACATCGGGGAAACGACCATGGTTGGCGTGCTGGTCCAGGCCAATTTCGGTCGCCGCGAACAGCTCACGGTTGCCGGTGTACCCGTAGGCCGGTCTCTGACCGATGACATGCCTCGGCATGCGCAACCGGCATCAGGACTGGCCTATGGGGATGGCTCGCTGGTCGTGATCATCGCCAGCAATGCACCGTTGCTGCCGACGCAGCTAGAGCGGCTCGCCCGGCGCGCCACCATCGGCATGGCGCGCACCGGAACCTTCGGTACGGCCACGTCCGGCGATATCTTCCTGGCGTTTTCCACTGCGACCAGGGTGCCATTCGCAACGGGCGAGCTCAGTCGGCATTGGGCGCTCCCCAATGAAATGCTCGATCCCTTGCTTGAAGCCGCAGCACAAGCCACCGAGGAAGCCATTCTCAATGCGCTTGTGGCCGGTGAGGACATGGATGGCCGCGGGGGTTCGAAGGTCTTCGGTCTGCCGCATGAGCGTTTGCAGCATCTGCTTCGGCAATCTGAGGAGTAACTCGACCATGTCGATCATGTCAGAACGGCCAGGCAGTGTTACGGTCGCCAACCTGCTGCTCTACGTCATGCTGCTGGCGTTGATACTGCCGAAGTTGTCAGCCACCGATGCCGCGTCCGCGATCGAGCTGGAGGCGCGGATCGATGCCTATGTGCAGGACATCATTGCCGCCGGGGCTTACCCTGCCGTCGCCGTGTCTGTACGCCAGGGTGACGCGCTTGTCTACCATGCTGCACAGGGATTCGCGGACCTGGAGCATCAGGTGGCGGCCAGCGCTGATACAGTGTTCCGCATAGGCTCCCTGACCAAATCCTTCACTTCGCTGTTGCTGGCCCGGCTGGCGGTGGAGGGGAAGGTAGATCTGGAATTGCCGGTCGCCACCTATCTGCCTGCCTTCACCGGACCAGCGGGCGAGGTGCCCCTCCGCAAGCTGATGAACCATACGGCAGGGTTGCTCAACTACACTGACCTGCCCGACTTTCCTCACGCCTACTGGGGCAAACTGACACGCGAGCAGATGGTCGCGATGTTTGCAGACGCCGACCTGTTGTACTCGCCGGGTACCGAATTCCTTTATTCCAATTCGGGCACCTATCTGCTCGGGCTGATTGCGGAGGCGGTGACCGGCGACGACTATGCAACCGCACTGCAGCAATGGGTGCTTGACCCACTGGAACTGTCCGACACCAGCATCGGAGACCGCGAAGCCCTGATTCCGCGGCGGGCTCGAGGCTACGTTGCAACGGAGTCCGGCTTCGTCAACGCGCCCTGGCTGTATTCACTCATCCCTTTCTCTGCGGGCGCGCTGACCTCGACCTTATCGGACATGCAGCGCTACATCCAGCAGGTGCATGAAGCAGGGGTGTTCGGCGAGGACGTCAGTGAACTGATCAGCCATCGATCGGCATTGCCGGAGGGCCCGCTGCTGAACTACACCCAGGGTGCGTTCATCGACCGGCACAGGCTGGGACGACGCCAGCTCGGCCACCCCGGTGCCATTGATGGGTTTTCTTCCTACCTGACCTGGTACCCGGATGACGAGGTCAGCATCGTCGTCTTCACCAACGCCGGCGCCAGCCTGCCGGACCCGATTGCGATCGAGCAACGTATCGCCCGCATGGTGTTGGGGGTGCCGCGACTGCAGCCATCGAATCAGCCTCTGAGTGCTGATGAAGTGAATGAACTGGCAGGAGATTATCTTCCGGGTCCGGTACAAATGGGATTGCCATCACTGGGGATGGTCACCCATGACCAGGGTGAACTGGCCCTCCGCTTTGGCGGCATGTATGCGCCCGGTGAGTCTGTGCCGCTAAAGCACGTGGCCGGCCGTCACTTCATGGCCGCCCACGACGAGTCCATGGAGTTCCGTTTCGAGCCCGAATCGGGTCCGGCAACCCGTCTCGAACTGGACTGGTATGGCGCGCTATTGCCCTATACCCGCAAACGAAATCACTGAAACGACCTGCAGGCTTGCGCGCACATCGGCAGCACAGTTGTTGGTGAGTGTTTCAGGAGCTCTGATGGTCATCCGATCCTCCGCCGATCTGATGCAGATCAAAGCGGCGGAAGATCACAACTGCGATCATTCCCTCGTCTTCGTGCTGACCTGTGGGAATGATCGATGTCCACCTTGCTAACGCCCCTCCGCTTACCAACATTGGCAGTTCTGATCGCCGTTGCCTGCGCAACACCGTCCCTGTTCGCCTACGAAGCAGGCGATTGGATACTGCGAGCAGGAAGTATCACGATCGACCCCACCAGCAGCACCTCTCCGGTCGCCGGAGGTGCCTTCGAGCTGCGTGCAGGGTCCGACACCCAGGTCGGGCTCAGCGTCACCTACATGGTCATGAACCAGCTTGGCATCGAAGTGCAGGCCGCCACCCCTTTCGACCATGATGTGAGCGCCCGCGGCGCCGGCAAGATCGCCAGCGTCAAGCATTTGCCACCGACCGTGACGGCCAACTATTACCCTTTCGGGGGTATGGGCGGAGCTCTGCAGCCATTCATCGGCGCCGGCATCAACCACACGACTTTCTGGTCGGAAAAGTTGAACGATCTCGGCACCGCGGCGACAGGAGCGAGCAAGCTCAGTGCGGGCTCCTCCTGGGGATTGGCCGCACACGCGGGTTTCGATTACCGCTTGAGTGATCGCCTCGGCCTCGGCGTCTCGGTGTACTACATCGATATCGAGAGTCAGCTTAAGCTCGACGGCAACCGGATCGGCAAGATCAAGATCGATCCGTGGATCTATCGCTTTCAGCTCAGCTATAAGCTCTGAACTCGTTGAGGCGAACGAGGGCTGATCATCGATGATCAGCCCTCCTCACCCCAGCCCTCAGCGCCGATCAGGCGGACGAAAGTGACTGCGGCAAGGTGCTCTTCTTCGAAGTGATCAGCGTCCCTGCGCGTCAAGCGCAGGAGCCGCTGGGAGTGTGGGTCGTGCCCCACCGGAATCACCATGCGGCCGCTGATCGCCAGCTGCTGACGCAATGATTCTGGAACCACCGGGCCACCGGCTGACACGAGTATGGCATCAAAGGGAGCCGCTTCCGGCCAGCCAAGGGAACCGTCACCCGCGCGCACCTTGATGTCTTCGTAGCCCAGCGCTGCCAAATCGCGCTGCGCACGCTGCGCCAGGGCTGCATGACGCTCGATCGTGAAGACCTCGCCGGCCAGCTCCGCCAGCACGGCTGCCGCATAGCCCGAGCCGGTGCCGACCTCGAGGACGCGGTCGGACGATTTCAACGCCAGCAGTTCCGCCATCAGGGCGACGATATAGGGCTGAGAGATGGTCTGGTCATGGCCAATGGGCAACGGGCAGTCATCGTAGGCCCGATGGTGCAAGTCCGCGGGCACGAATCGCTCCCGCGGCACGCTTGCCATGGCCTCGATCACCCGCAGGTCGCGCAGGCCGCGGGCACGCAATTGCTCGTCCACCATGCGCCGACGCGCAGCGTCGAAATCCATACTGGCCGGGTTCAGGGCTGCGCTCCCGTGGTCAGCGGCATGGATGCGTCCCGCACCCATTCCGCCATGGAGCCATCGTAGACAGCCACGGCCTCCTGGCCGAGCAGCTGGCAGGCGAAGCCATCCACCGTGGCGGAGATACCGCCGCCGCAGTAGGCGATGACGCGTTTTGCATCGAGCAGTCCCTGGGCCTGAAGCTCATCGCGCAGGGCAGGGGCAGACTTGAAGCAGCCGTTTTCGAGCAGCGCGTCGTAGTGCAGATTCAAACTGCCGGGTATGTGCCCCCGTCGGCCGTAGTGCATGGCCCCGGTCCCGGCATAGACTTCGGGCGACAGGGCATTGATGGTGCAGACGTCGGATGCCGACATACTGCGAGCCACCTCGTCCTTGTCCACGAACAGTTCCGGTCGCGGCGACGCCCGGTAGGTCTGTGGGGGCCAGGATGGCCTGTCCGTGGCGACGGGCTGATTCGCCGCAAGCCAAGCCTCGAGGCCGCCATCGAGAACAGCAACGTCCTCGTGCCCGGCGTAGCGCAAAAGCCACCAGGCCCGTGTGGCCCACATCACGTGTCCGCTGGAATAGATCACCACCCGGTGCCCAGGACTGATGCCAAGCGCCCCCAGAGCTTCGGCCAACGCCTCAGGGCCTAATCGCGAGAAGCCGAGGCCGGTGGAAGTGTCCGAGAAGGCCTGGATCAGATCCATGAAGGCAGCACCGGGAATATGCCCGGCACAGTAGGTCTCCCACCCGCTCTCCACCCGGTAACCGTTCTCGCCGAGCTGCAGGAATACCGTGGCATCGACGATGCGCAGATCGGGATCCAGATACTCCTGCGCCAGTTCCCCAACGGTGGTCAGGAACTGCGGGTGACGATAAGCGTCTATGCCGAGCCTCCTCTGACGGTTCAGGATCCAGATTGCGACCAGAGTATCTTCGATCCCATGCACGCTTTTCGCAACTACGGCATACCGAACGGATGGTCCGAAGCCTTCAAGGCCTGTCCTGCCAGTCATCTCCAAGGCGAACTCCCACTAGGGGCAGGAGCCGGCGCTGAATGACAATCAACGCCACCGCCGCGCCGAGCGCGCCGAGGAACACAGCGAACGTGCTCGTGGCATCCTGCATCAGCGCCGGGTCGATCAACAGCACCGCGGCCAGTGCCAGCATGATCATGCCGCCGATCAGCTTCAGCATTCGCCCCTGTCTTTCCTCGAAGCGGTCGATACGGAAGGTGACCAGTGCAGTGAAAAAAATGACCAATTCTATGCTCAGGTAGACCAGCAGGTAAGTTGCCAGCAAGACGATGAAATAGGGCCAATCGACTTCGTGGGCGGCCACAAGGCCACTCCAGATCACCGGGAAACCGGCCGTGCATGGCAGTTCGATCAGGGCAACGCCGGCCGCCATGACCACTGTCGCCATGATCAATGCCGGGACGGACCGGCCCTCCTTGATCAGGCCGCGCATCCTCCGGAACAGGCCAGGTTTGTGGCGATCATCAATCGTGAATGACAGCCCGCGCTTGTACCAGAAGTAGTCCTTGATGTTGACCAGCGCAAACAGCAGAGCGAACCCGGCCACGAGCCAGTAGACCCAATCCAGATACAACAGGTAGTTCAGCACGCCGAACATGCCGCTGATGAAAAGGCCGTAAATGAGAGCCGTGACGCTCAGGAAGGTCAGGCCTACAACGAGCACCCGCACACGGGACCCGGAATGAATGACCAGGGCCAAAAGAATCGTCAACACCCATAAAGAACAGGGATTGAAGCCGTCGATCAAGGCGATCAGCGCCGTACTGAACAGGAGCGGTGCAGCGCCCAGGTCCACCGTCCCGATCAACGGCATGTCTATCGTCGAGGAAGGAGGTTCATCGCTTGTCGCCTGAAGGCGTAGCTCATCACTGGCTGAATCGGGACAATCGCCACTGCGCAGGCAATGGTCTAGCCAGTCGGCTACCTCCCGGCGTATCGCCGGGCCGTCCCCGATCCAGGCCCGTCCGCCAGCGAAGATCGTCGGCACCGATCCAGCCTGGATGCCGTGCGCTTCCGCCATACGGCGAAACGCATCACGATGCCGATCAGTACGGAGGACTTCGAAAACCTGCAGCTCGACCTCCTCGTGGTCGGCAGCAAGCTGCTCCAGAAAAGGTTTCTGGGCTTCGCAGTGCGGGCAGTCCACGCTGGCAAAGACATAGACGTTCACCGGCTGCTGTGCCGCTATCGCAGTCGTCAGGAACAGCAAGGACAGGAACAGCAGGACTTTGATCATCGGGAATCCAGCTGAAGGGGCCCTTTGCAACAGCACTGGAGCGATGACCGACTGGGCAGCGCTAGCGGCTGATCTGCGCCTGTGCATTGTGGTCAACCTTCAGGAGTGACCAGGACCATCATTCTCCGAAACCGACCATGGCCGCGCCCCGGCGGGCAGCGTCTTCGACACGAACGCCGTAACGGGCGCTGACATAGCAATCGCCCCCGGTGTCGAACCAGCGCGCCGTGATCAGCACCGGCCCGGTTCGGGCCAGGGTTTCCCGCGACAGGGGTCTGGTCACTTGCCAACTCGAAGCAAAGGCGCCGAATCTGCTGAGAAAGGGTTCGGCAAAGCCATCGCGCAGGCGGAGGCAATCCTCCTGGTTTCGGGCCCGGGGGGTTTCATGCAGGGTGATTTCGACGCTTTCGATCCGGTCATCACCACTCATGGCCATTACGCCAACGAAGTGCTCACCGAGCCAGCCGTCGTAACGGATCTCGGCGAAGCCACCGCAGCCGATTCCGGAAAAGGCCGACTCCGCCGCCACCCTGAACGCCGATCGCTCGGCTTCCAGGAAGTCGCCGCCGAGCAGGAATGGCCCGACGCCCTGGTCCTGCAATGCCATCGGCGCCAACGGCACTTCCGGCACTTGCTGCTCCTGCTTGTGCAGGAACCCTGCTGCCAAGGCACAGGCCAGCAGCAGCCCAGCGCCGAGCGCGACCCGCACCATCACTCTAAGGGTCGGATGACGCCACAGGCGATGCGCGGACCGGCGCCGCCAATGGGCTGACTGAAGTGATCATCCCGATGCTGGTGGATGACGAAGGCGGCACCATCGTAGTCGAGCATCGCCGGCCGCCCATCGGCACCTTGCAGCGAGGCCAGGTGGGTGAACAATTCCACCTGCACGGTGCCGTCGTCACGAACGATCAGATTCGGCAGATCGCCGTTGTCAGGTCCGTCCGGATTCATCAGGCCATGTTTGCGTCCTTCCGGATTCAGGTGGCCTCCGGACGCGACGAAACCCTCCTCAGGGTCCTCGCAGGTGCCAATGCTGTGAATATGGATGGCGCGGCGACCGGGCGGCAAGCCGTGAAGGTCCAGGTCGATGAGGACACCGTGCGGGCCTTCGATGAGCATGGCTTCGCCCACTTCGTGCCCATCGCGATCAATGAAGCTCGCCGATGCCCGTGGGTGATCGTCGACGTTGGCATGGGCGGCGCCCAGAAGCAGGCAAAGGCCCGCCACCAGGCCCGATGGGGTTTTGTGTTTCAGCATCATCAGAAGCACCTACAATATGGTCCCGTTTATCTGCCCTGATGGACTGTGTCCCGCGGGTCTCCGTCAGTCAACACTGGCAGGGGTCACATGTCGCGGATGCGGTGCATTTGCTGGGCGATCTGCCTTGTGTGGCCCTCCTCGAGGCTCAACATCCGCTCCACGAGCTCTTTCGCCTCAGGTGTGTCGGCCCGATCGACCAGAAAACGCAGCACCATCATGATCTCGTTGTGGGCGCCGAACACCGCATTCGCCACGGCCTCGAAGGCCTGCTCACGATCGGCGGCATCGATCACGGTCTCAGGCCGCGGTGGCGGATGCTGGAGCCAATCATAGACCCAGGTTTTCAGCGCCCCGCGATCGGCTGCTTCCTCGATGCCATCAAGCTGATCCGCCATCTGTGCTTCATGCTTGGCCACGTACTCCATGAGCCAGCGCACCGGTCCATCAGCGCTCTGATCGGCGCCGCGAGCCATGCGGTCCGCAAGGCCTGAGTGGATGGCGCTGGACCAGTTCAGCAGTTCCCCAAGTGTCTCGATTTTCACGCTCGACCTCCATGTGTCGATATCCGCTGCTCTCTGCCCTTGGCGAACGCCGCCGGCACTCGAAGGTACTGCGCGCTCAGGCTTGCCGCCGTTCGGTCTCGATGTCCGGCTGACGGGCGATGAGCCGCGTGATGTCCAACAGCTGACCGGCCATCACACCCAGCATGTCGTCCATGGTGATGATGCCGACGAGGGCACCATCATCTTCGACCACGGGCACCCGGCGAACACCGTTCGAGCGCATGCTGCGCAGGGTGTCTTCGAGTTCATCGTCAATCGTGGCGGTGATCAGGGTCGGGCTGGTGAACAGGTCGCCGACCGTCACCGAATCCGGATCGATGCCCTGGGCCAGCACTTCAAGGACGAGATCACGATCGGTGACCACGCCGACCGGAAGGTGGCGCCCGCGATCCTCTCGGGTAATGACGAGGTCGCCAACGTGATGCTGACGCATGAGCTTGGCGGCCTCCAGGGCCGATTCGTCTCCGTCAATGTAGGCCACGGCGCGATTGCAGGCTGTTCCGGTTTTCATGGCGGGTCTCCCTGGCGGGGCGGATTGGCTCGGGGCGCCTCGAGCGAACTGCGCGCACATACTCAAGCCACCACGATTCACAGTCTGCGCTAGTCGGATACCGGGTGCGCTGACCAGGATCAAGTCCTGCGCCCTTATGGGGTCCGGACCCACCATCCCAGAGGCCGCGGCCCTCAGTAGAGCTCATAGCCGAGGAGTTGCATGCCCTCCTCAATGTGCTCCGCCAGCATCGGATGGGCAATCAGGTAATCCGCCGTGCGTAAGTTCCAGGCGTCACGGGCATCCGTCACGGCCTGCTCCCACTCCTCGGCCCCATAGTCGCCGCGACCGACCCAGAGCAGCGCGACCACCTGCATCTGCTGGTCTGGCTCGAGATCGCTGACGATGGAGCGGAACTCGTCCAGGGAGGCATCACCCTCATGGCCGGCGAGAGCGTGCTGGCTCCAATCGCCCGTGATGCTGCCGGGTGTGTCGGGCATGACGACCGCATCCTGCGCATGAAACTCCCGCGCCAGTTGAGTCAGCCGGAGGACGTCATCGGGGGTCACGGCAAGCGTGGTCATGGTCAATGGCTCTCCCTGAAGGTGTGGGCCGGGCCGAGGCCTGGCACCCGAACGCCATTTCAACATTGAAACGGCCTTGGGGCCATTGCGCTGGATCAACCCTTCGACAGGTCCCGCGCTGTGGCGGCTCATGAGTCGAACCGGGAACTCAGATCAGCGAAAGTCGACCGGGAGCAACCTCGCGCCAGGTTGCAGCATGCCTTTCGCGAACCGGCCCCCACACCGGTAACCTCGGGAATCGAGGCAGTCTGAATGACGCGTCATCTTGTGCCAGCGAATGTCCGACCTGCAAGCCGGGGTACCCAATATGATCTTCCTGCCACCCTACCTGTCGAAGGAAGCGCGCAAGCGGACTGACCGATGCGTGCGCTGCGAGAAGCTGACCAATCCTGCGCTCGAACGCTGCGAGCACTGCGGTTACACCTTCACCGAAGCCGATCGAACACAGATGGAGGCCTGCCGTGAAGAGCGCAGCAAGGTGTCGCTGTCGGCACTCCTGTTTCCCATCGCCTTCGTGGTGATCGTCGTCCTCATGCTGCTGGCCTGACAGGTTCGAGGCCAGCAGCGCGGCGCGACTCATATGATCCGGGTCTAGCCCGAAAATCTCACCGATTGGATGGAAATAGGCCTCTGTCTGGTGCATAAAGTAAGGGCTGCCAAGCACTTACAAAACAACCAAAGCAGAGGCCTATGAAGACAGAGTGTAATCCCGCGCAGCTCGAATTTCATGCCCTTGG
>SLTB01000156.1 GCA_007130155.1 Pseudomonadales bacterium | reverse complement strand
GTCGGACTTCATGTTCCAGGTGGTGTTCGTGGCCACCGCCATGTCCATCGTTTCCGGTGCTGTTGCCGAGCGCATGAAGCTCTGGGCCTTCCTGGCTTTCGCGGTGGTCATGACCGGCTTCATCTACCCAATCCAGGGCGCCTGGAGCTGGGGCGGCGGTTTCCTCGATGCTGCTGGCTATTCTGACTACGCCGGTTCTGGCATCGTCCACATGTGTGGTGCTGCCGCAGCGCTCGCCGCGGTTCTGGTGCTCGGTCCGCGTGCTGGCAAGTACGGCCCGGATGGTTCTTCGCGCGCCATTCCCGGTGCCAACCTGCCGCTGGCTACGCTGGGCGTGTTCATCCTCTGGTTCGGCTGGTTCGGCTTCAACGGCGGCTCCGAGCTGATCGTGTCCAACATCGATTCAGCCAATGCAGTGGCAGCGGTGTTCGTCAACACCAACCTGGCTGCCGCTGGGGGCGTAATCGGCGCGCTGATCCTGGCGCGGTTCATGATCGGCAAGGCGGATCTCACCTTGACCCTTAACGGGGCGCTTGCCGGCCTGGTCTCCATCACTGCCAATCCGCTGGATCCCTCCCCCTTGGCGGCGGCCATCATTGGCGTCATCGGCGGCATCCTGGTGGTGCTTTCCATCATCGGTCTCGACAAGTTGAAAATCGATGATCCGGTCGGTGCCATCTCCGTCCACGGTACCTGCGGCATCTTCGGTGTGCTTGCGGTGGTCGTCACCGGTGATGCCACCATCGGCGGTCAGCTGCTTGGTCTTGGGGCCATCTTCGCCTGGACATTCGTGGCCAGCTTGATCCTTTGGTTCATTCTCAAGGCGATCATGGGCATCCGCGTCTCCGAGGAAGAAGAGTACGAAGGTGTGGACCTTTCCGAGTGTGGCCTCGAGGCCTATCCGGAGTTCGTGAAGAGCAGCTGATTCGAGGCTTCTCTAGCGACACTAAAAAGGGGCGCCTTCGGGCGCCCCTTTTCTTTTGGCCAGTCCTGACCTTGCTTTCATCGCGCGGTTCAACCTGCTGCCGTGGCATCCTCCTGCTCCCTGCGGCAAAGCTTTGCTATTCACCGGGCCTCGGCCGGGCTGAACGCAAGCCGCCGTTTCCCTGCCTCGTCTGTCCTGCAATACTCGGTGGCCATGCGGCAGCCCCACCCCTTGAGGAGAGACGCGTACCATGGAATTGAACTACGCCAGACTGGACCCGGAGCTCGCCGCTGCGCTCCAAGCCCTGCCGCCCACCTTCGGCAGAATTGACCGCGGCAATTTGGAGAAGGTTCGCGAAGTCATGGCCGCCCAGCGAGCTGCGCCAGGGATTGCCAGTAGCGTGGTCGTGGAACGTCAGCTCGTGCCGAGGCCGGAGGGCGACGTTGAGGCCAAGGTGCCCGTGATCATCTACCGGCGCCCATCAGCCTCCCCGCAGGCTGCACTTTTGTGGATTCATGGTGGGGGTTACATCCTCGGCACTGCGGAAGATGACCGTGCGCGGGTGATCGCCGAGTCTCTGGACTGCGCCGTGGTGTCGGTGGATTACCGTTTGGCGCCTGAGCACCCGTTTCCGGCGGGTCCGAAGGACTGTTATGCAGCCTTGCTGTGGATGGTGGCGAACGCCGCAACGCTGAGCATCGACCGCGAACGCATCGCCATCGGCGGTGCCAGCGCCGGGGGTGGGATGGCGGCCGGGATGGCGCTCATGAACCGGGATCGCGGTGGCCCGGAACTGCGCATGCAGCTGCTGCTCTACCCCATGATCGACAACCTGCATGCCACGCCTTCCGGGCGTTACGTTAACCATCCAGTGTGGAATCAGCAGACCTCCTTCAACGCCTGGGAGATGTATCTGGCGGGAACGCCCGGGCTGGGCGCTTCGCCTTATGCTGCCGCCAGTCGCGCTGAGGACCTGTCTGGATTGCCGCCGGCCTACATCTGCGTCGGCAGCGAAGATCTCTTCCGCGATGAGGACATTGATTACGCCCGGCGCCTGCTCGATGCCGATGTCCCCTGTGAACTGGCGGTATTTCCCGGTCTCTATCATGGCGGCGACGTTTTCGTACCTCATGCCCGCATCAGTCGAAGGCTCACCGGAAGCGTGCTCTCGGCGCTGGCGTCTGGTCTGGATCTTCAGCTTCGAATGAGCCCGGACTGAGCGGGGTTTCGGACCCTCCGCGTTGAATGGCTGATGGCGCTGGAAAACAGGGACGCCTTGCCCGGCAACCCCAAGGGCAAGGCTCGAACGGCAACTCGAAAGACGATTTGGAGGCAGCCTCCATGATTGAACGTAAGGCGCGCTTTACCGAACGCTTTCATGAGACCGATGACGGCCTGTACATCCATGCTCGAGACTATGCCGGTCCTGAAGGCGCCGCGACGGTGGTCTGCCTTCACGGCCTGACCCGCAATGCGGCTGATTTCGAGCTGCTCTGCGAACACCTGGGGGGCCGGTATCGGTGGCTTGCCATCGAGCAGCGCGGCCGCGGCCGCTCAGACCGCGATCCCGACCCGTCCCATTACGAGGTCGGGCGGTATGTCCAGGACACTTTGGGCATGCTCGACGCCCTGGCCATCGAGAAGCCTGTGCTGATCGGGACTTCGATGGGCGGGCTGATGTCCATGCTGATGCTGGCAGCGGCGCCGGACCGCTATCGTGGTGCGGTGCTGAACGATATCGGGCCGGTGGTGGAGGCGCGGGGTCTGGCACGCATCGCGAGCTACGTCGGCAAAGGTGTGCCGCTGGCGAACTGGGATGAGGCTGCCGCTACCGTACGTGCCAGCAATGGCGATGCCTTCCCGGACTATGCAGACGCGGATTGGATCGCCTTCGCGCGCCGCCTCTACCGGGAGCGTGATGATGGCATGCTGGTGCTGGACTACGACCCGGCCATCTCCCAGCCGTTCAATGCCAGCCAGGACAATGCCGCGCCACTCGACTTGTGGTCGGTATTCGACGCCATGGGCACCACCCCCCTGCTGGTCATTCGTGGCGCGCTGTCCGACATCCTGTCAGCCGAAACGGTAGCGGAAATGCAGCGACGACGGCCCGATCTGCAAAGCGCGGAGGTCCCCCGGGTGGGCCACGCCCCCATGCTCGACGAACCAGAGGCCTTGACCGCCATCGAGTGCTTCATGGCTCGAGTGTCGAACTGACCTCGCCACCACCCAGGAGCGTCGGGCTTTCGTCACGACCGCTTATGGCGCAGCCAATGGCTGCATGAGGATGGACCGGCGGCTGCGATTGGTGATGCGTGTTCCACCCCATCGGGTGGATTGAAGGACTCGGTCCCTCGTGACTGCCGCGTTGCGGCAAGCGGGCTTGTCACACTGGCCCCCAGATCCCTATGCTGTTGCGTTCGGGGGTATGCATGAGCGGACGCAATGAAAGGGCCAGGCGCCGCCTGGCCTATTTCCTCTTGGCGCGCCTGAAACTCAAGCGTGTGGTGGGCTATCTCCACCCGCGTACCGCCTTGGCGTTGATCAGTGGCTTCAACGGCGCCCTGAGCATAGCGCTGCTGGCGGCTATCGCCATGCTCACCCAGGAGCCTTTCATCTTCCCGTCGGTGGGTGCGAGTGCATTCATCCTGTTCTACCGACCCCTGGTGCCGGCGGCGTCACCACGTAACGTCCTAATCGGACACGCCATCGGCGTGCTCTCCGGCTGGTTCAGCCTGTGGATTTTCGGCCTTCTCGGAGCGCCGTCGGCTTTCGACGTGGGCATGGACGGTATGCGAGTGGCGGCCACGGCAGTGGGTATGGGTCTCACCTGTGCCCTGATGGTGTGGCTGCGAGCAGCCCACCCGCCGGCCGCCGCCACCTCGCTGCTGGTATCCATGGGCTTGATCTCATCTCTTTGGCACCTGCCCCTGCTGCTGGCGGGGGCGTCGATACTGGTGTTGCAGGCCTTCGTGATGCATCGCATCGCCGGTGTGAAGTATCCCTACTGGTCCCCTCAGTCTCCGGATGGCGAGTAGTCGTCCTGCCGCATGGGACGTTGGCAGCCGGGTCGGTTAGAATCCGCGCCTTGCCACGCGGCCGCTGACGGCGGCCGTCCCCTTACAGATCCAGTGAAGGTTGGCTCATGCGTTACGTCAGCACCCGCGGTCAGACCCCGCCGCTGTCATTCCAAGATGCCGTGCTCACCGGGCTGGCACCCGACGGCGGTTTATTGGTGCCGGAATCGATCCCGGACATCCGTGGGCAACTGGAACGCTGGCGGGCTTTTTCGTTCCAGGAGCTGGCGCTGGAGATCGTCAGCCTGTTCTGCGACGACATCCCCCGTGACGATCTGGCCCGTCTGATTGACCGCGCTTATGCCACCTTCGATCACCCGGAGGTGACGCCCCTCGTGGACGTAGGCGAGCGGCGGGTTCTGGAGCTCTGGCACGGCCCTACGCTGGCGTTCAAGGACGTGGCGCTGCAACTCCTTGGGCATCTCTTTGAGTACATCCTCGAGGCCCGTGGCCAGTCCATGAATATCCTGGGGGCCACCAGCGGCGATACCGGCAGTGCCGCCATCGCTGGCGTTCGCGGCCATCACAACATCCACATCTTCATCATGTTCCCGCGCGGCCGGACCAGTCGCGTGCAGGAACTGCAGATGACCACGGTGGCGGATGCCAACGTCCACGCACTATCCATCGACGGCAGTTTCGACGATTGTCAGGCGTTGATGAAGTCCACCTTCGTGGATCTGAACCTGAAGGCGTCCATGCGCCTCGGTGCCGTCAACTCGGTGAACTGGGCCCGGGTCATGGCCCAGATTGTCTACTACTTCCATGCCGGTTTGCGGCAGCAGGCACCGCTGACCTTCTCGGTGCCCACGGGTAACTTCGGTGACATCTTCGCCGGCTGGCTGGCGGCACGCATGGGTCTGCCGATCGAACGGCTGCTGCTGGCCACCAACGAGAACGACATCCTCTCGGTGTTCTTCAACACCGGCGTCTATCGGCGCGGTGAGGTGCACCAGACCATTAGCCCGTCTATGGATATTCAGGTAGCGAGCAACTTCGAGCGCTTCCTTTACTACCAATGCGGAGAGGATGCCTCCCGCCTCCGCAGCCTGATGGCCGAGTTTGCAGCGAAGGGTGAAATCCGCTCGGAGGGCCCACGCGATGCCCTTATCGAAGCTCGTGCAGTGGATACCTCCTCGACGCTGGCGACCATTCGAGAGACTTGGCAACAGCACGCTTATCTCCTCGATCCCCACACGGCGGTGGGCGTGGCGGTGGCAGAGATTTTGGCGCCGGGTCAGCCCGTGATCTGTCTGGCCACCGCTCATCCGGCGAAGTTCCCGGAAGCCGTGAAGGATGCCATCGGCGAGGATCTTGCCCACCACCCTGCGGTGGATGCCTTGATCGGTAAACCCGTGCGCAGCGTGGAGCTGCCTGCCGATCTCGACACGGTGAAGCAGTTCATACAGGAGCATGGGCTGGCGAGCTGATTTTCCTGCCCACTGCGCGTTGCGTATCCTGGGGGGCCAGCGTCATCGGAGCGCCCATGTCGTCATCGCCAGATCCCCTCGTCGTTCACCATGAGCCGGTCGATCTCTCGGATCGGGTGGCGTTACGCATCACCCGTATCCTGCGTTTCTTCGCCGATACTTTCTTTTCCCGTCGCTATGGTCATCGTGCCGTCGTACTCGAGACCGTCGCCGCAGTACCTGGCATGGTTGGAGGCATGCTGCGTCACATGCGCAGTCTGCGCCGGCTCGAGGACGATGAGGGCTGGATCCACACCCTGCTCGCCGAGGCCGAGAACGAGCGCATGCACCTGATGACGTTCATCGAAATCGCACGCCCCACACTTTTGGAACGCCTGCTTATTCTCGCGGCCCAGGGCCTGTTTTTCACCGGCTTCTTGATCCTCTACGTAATCTCTTCCCGCACGGCGCATCGCCTGGTGGGCTATTTCGAAGAAGAGGCGGTCTACAGCTACAGCGAGTATCTCGCGGAGATCGATGCTGGCCGACTGGACAACCCTCCGGCGCCCCGCATTGCCATCGACTACTGGCAGCTCCCGGAGGACGCCCGTTTGCGCGACGTGGTCCTGGCCGTCCAGGCGGATGAAGCAGGACACCGGGACGTCAACCACGGCTTCGCGGACAGCCTCGCCGCCCGAAGCCCTTGCGAACCGTGATTCAGCCTGGGGAAAGGAAGCGGCTGGCAGCCTGCCTCAGCACCAGTCCAGATTCACGTGTTCGATGCCAGCCGCTGCCAGCCGCTGCCGCAGGCGCTGCGTATCGCGGTAGAGGCCTTGAACCTTGAACTCGTGGGTTTCGCAGAACACCTGTTCGACCGCGTGAATGGCGCCGGTGTCCAGCAGGTGATTCAGCAGGCGGATTTCGAAACCTTCGACGTCGATCTTGAGGAGATTAACCCGGCCCAGATCGTGGATCACATCGGCCAGTACAACGGTTTCGACGTCGATACAGCGCGCCGGGTCCAGATTGTGTTTTGTCGCCAGCAGCGACGATCCTGAGGAATGCTCCAGGGGATCGTCGCTGGGGCGGCGATGCAGGAACAGCTGAGCGCTGCCGGCAGCGTCGGCAACGGCACATTGATGACAGTGGACATGGGGCAACTCTCGTGTCCGCCTCTCGAGGACCGCGAAGGCCTCCGGAAAGGGTTCGAATGCGTGTACCGTCGCGCCGCCGGAAGCCAGCGCGAGCGTAACGTCGCCGACGTTGGCGCCGCAGTCGATGGCGGTATCGCCGGGTCCCAAACGAAGTTGCTGGAATGCCCGCATGGCAGCCCGCGTACGTGGCACCTTGCTCAAACCATGCAGCGCCCTGGCTACCTTCATCGCTATGGATGGGATGGGGTTCATGATTGTCCCGTCTGGGGTGCCCTAACCCGAAAATCTCACCGATTCACGGCTGCGTACGCGGGTATGCCGGCAAATCCTGCCGGTCGGCCGCTGCGGTTGCGCTGTTGCGCACCATCCATGGTGCGCATCCTGCGGGCGCAGTGCCTGCGACGCGATTCGCTCCCGGCGAATCGGTCGAGGTACTGTCAAGTACGCCTGCGCGCCCGAACTGTCGCGCCCCTTGTCTTTTCCGACATCTCCACGCCCTCGCTTCGCGCATCGGTGAGTTATGCGGGCTAAACCGGTCCGGATTGCCAAGATCTACGGTACCGATATCAGTGGGCGTTGACCAACCACCACCGGTGATCCGAAGCCATCAGCCCGGACGTTGGTCCGCATGGGGTAGACCGTCTCAGAACATCCCGGCAAGTTGAGCGAGATCGCAGATCTCCCAGGTAGGCGCCAGATCTTCGAGTTCCCAGGGAGTGCCACTGCGATTGACCCATACCGTTGCCATGCCGACTTGATGGGCGCCGCGAATGTCATCGTCGGCGTGGTCTCCTACATGTACAGCCGCGTCGGCACCAACACCGGCTTCCTGAAGCGCGCGTTCGAACATCAATGGATGGGGTTTGCGGCGGCCCACGTTTTCGGCACTCAGGTGGAAAGCGAAGTAGCGGTCGAGGCCGAGCCGGGCCACGCTGGCGTTGCCGTTGGAAAGGGCGCCCAGGGTATAGCGACGGCTCAGATGCTCCAAGGTGTCCAGCGCGTCCTCGAAGTACTCGATGTCATGGCGTGCATCGAGGAAGGCGGCGAAGGCGCCAGCGGCCAGCGCCGGTGCATCCGCATAGCCGCAGGCAATGAGCGTGGACTCGACCATGCGGTGCCGCAGGCCGGAGATGTCGTGGAGCAATTCGGGTTGCGCCTCGAGGAGTCTCTCGCGCAGCTCTGCCAGGGCTGCGCGATCGAAGCGACGATTGACTTCGGGCGCATGGGTATCGAGAAAGTCTCGCATGCGGTGCTCGGCACGAATGATAACGGGAGCGACCGGCCAGAGGGTGTCGTCGAGATCGAAGGTGATCAGGCGGATCCTTTCGGAACTGTCAGTCAAGCGTGTCGTCCTTTTCCGGTTTCCTACGCTGGGCGCGGGGATGGCTGCGATCGTAGACCTCGGCCAGATGCTGGAAGTCCAGGTGGGTGTAGATCTGGGTGGTGGAGATGTCGGCGTGTCCGAGCAGTTCCTGCACCGCCCGCAGGTCGCCGGAAGACTCTAGCAGATGGCTGGCGAAGGAATGCCGAAGAGCGTGTGGGTGGACGCGGCCGTCGATGCTTCGCTTCAGTCCACGCTGATGTAGGCGTTGCTGAATGCTGCGATGGCCGATGCGACGGCCCTTGCGGGACACGAAAAGTGGCCCGCCGCTCTCAGCTTCACTGCCGGGTGCCATCACGACGGACCGCAGCGGCAGCCAGGCGCGGATCGCTGCTCGCGCCTGTCTTCCGACGGGTATAACGCGGGTCTTGCGTCCCTTGCCGGTCACGGTGACCAGGGCATCGCTCAAATCGACGTCACCAACGTCAAGCCCAACGACCTCGGCAAGGCGCAGGCCGCTGGAGTAGATCAGCTCGAAGCAGGCCTGATCCCTCCGGCTTAGAAAGTCATCGGCACCCTCCAGCCTGGCGTCGAGAAGCTGCCCCACCTGGTCGGTGTCGAGGGTTCGCGGCAGACGGCGGGCCGTCTTCGGTGCCGGAATGCCCTTGGCGGGATTACGGCGTATGCCCGTGGTGCGAGCTAGATGATCGAACAGGGTTCGCAGTGCAGACAGGGCGCGGCGAATGGAGCGCCCATCGAGGCCGCGCTGATGCTCGGCTGCGACGAAGCTCCGGATCTCATGGACGTCGACGGCATCGAGGGTGCGGGTCGCGTCGCGGTGAGCGAGGTGGGCGAGAAAACGTTCGAGATCCCGGCGATAGCTGCTGACGGTTTGCGGTGACAGCTGCCGCTCGCGTTCGAGATGGAGCAGGAAGGCAGCGAGATCCTGTCGGTTCGGCGCCGGCGGTGGCGCAGGCTCAGCCTGGCTCACGCCGTTCCAGTGGCGCCGGTCCCGCCCTCGGGGGTCCCGCCGTCGGGCAGCGCTTCCTGTATCAGCATGCGGGCGATGGCATCGCCAAGAAATCGCACGAACATCGTGCCCATGTCGGGCGTGAAGTGGTTCGGGTCACGGCTGCCGAGGGCCAGAAGCAGCAGGCCACCCGGAATCTCCACCGGCATCACTGCGGCGGATGCGACCTCGGCTTCGTGGCCAGCGAAGAGAAAGGCAAGCTCCGGCTCGCGTAGCAGACCGCAGACGATGCGGCCCGGACGTAGCAGGTGCCCCACGGTTGGCTGGGCCTGGGCTTCAGTGGTCACGGCTATGGCGCGGTGCAAGGCGGGTGAGAATCCATCTTTTTCGATGCCTTGCATGGCGACTGCGTCGAGATCGAAGCCGCTGGTCAAGCCGTCTTCGAGGCGCCGGAGCCTGGCTTCAGTGCCGTCGGTTTCCATCAGGCGCAAGGTGAGTTCAAGGGTACGTTCGAACAGTCGGTGATTCAGTCTTGCCGTCCGGACCATCTCGTTGAGTCGGCGGCGCATGCTCTGGTTGCGTTCTCGCAGCACGCTGAGCTGGCGTTCGACGAGGGAGATGGAACCGGCGCTGCCATGAGGCAGGACCAACTCGCTTAACAGCGTGTCACGGCCGACAAAGAATTCCGGATGATTGCGCAGATAGACGGTCACGTCGTCGGCGCTCATGGACTCGCCGCCGTTGGCATTTGGGACCAGTCTGGGCAAGGGCTTTTCGCTCATAGCTCGATCCGACCTTCGAATACCACCGCTGCGGGTCCGAGCATCATAATGTGATGATCCGGGCCCTGCCAGGACAGCCTCAGCTTGCCTCCAGGCAGGGAAACCTTCACCCGCTCGTCCACCAGCTCGCGGCGACGTGCCGCCGCCGCGGCGGCACAGGCTCCGCTGCCACAGGCCCGGGTTTCGCCGGCGCCGCGCTCGTACACCCGCAGTCGCAGGAAGCCCCGATCCACCACCTGACAGAAACCGACGTTGACGCCGTTCGGAAACGCTGTCAGCGACTGGACGGCGGGCCCGATACGTTCGACCTCGGCAGCAAAGATGTCGTCGACGAACAGGATCGCGTGAGGATTGCCCATGGAGACCAGCGCCAGCTCCAGAGTCTGACCATCGACATGGACCCGGGCTATATCGCCATCGAGCTCACATTCGGATGTGGCCACACAAGGCAGCTTCTCCGGATCGAAACTCGGCGCGCCCATGTCCACCTCCACCTGCCCATTCTCCCGCAGGTGGCAGAGGATGGTGCCGGTGTTGGTCTGCAAGGTGACCTCGGATTTTACGGTCAGCTTGCGGTCGTGGACGAAACGTGTGAGGCAGCGCGCGCCGTTGCCGCACTGCTCCGCTTCGCTGCCGTCAGCGTTGAAAATACGGTAGCGGAAATCCGCGTCGGGGATTTCCGGTGGCTCTACGATGAGCATCTGGTCGAAGCCGATGCCTGTGTGGCGATCGCCGAGGCGCGCGATGTCCGCTGCCGTCAGCATGGTCGACTGGGTAATCAGGTCGATGACGACGAAATCGTTGCCGAGACCGTGCATCTTGGTGAATTCGAGCTGCATGGCTGAACAATCCTCACCCGCTGACGGGCAGCGGGGGCGCAAGCTGCTCGAGGGCGAGCTGGTCGGCGAGGGTTTCGCGCCGGCGGACCAGGTAATCATGCTCCCCGCGTACGAGGACTTCGGCAGCCCGGTTGCGTGAATTGTAGTTCGAGGCCATACCGAAGCCATAGGCGCCTGCCGTTGTGACGGCCAGCAGGTCGCCGGCCGTCGCTGCCAGCATGCGGTTCTTGCCCAGAAAATCTGAGGATTCGCAGACCGGACCCACCACGTCCACTTCGGTGGTCGGTGTTTCAGGACTGTTCATTACAGGCTCAATACCGTGGAACGAACCGTACAGGGCTGGACGCAGAAGATCATTCATGGCGCCATCCACCACAAAAAAATGCCGGCCCTCGTTCTCTTTCACGTACTCGATTCGGGTCAGGAATACACCGGCTTCGCCTACCAGCCAGCGTCCCGGTTCGAACAGCAGCGTTTCGCGACGGGTGCCAAGTCGAGCGAGAATCGCCTCGGCGTAGTCGGCCACGGTGGGTGGCGTCTCGTCGTGGTAGCGGACGCCGAGACCACCGCCGAGATCGATATGGTCGAGCTCGATGCCGTCGCGGTTCAGGGCCGCAACCAGTGCCAGCACCCGATCGAGGGCGTCAACGAAGGGTTCGAGTCGGGTGAGCTGAGAGCCAATGTGGCAGTCCACGCCCTTCACCAGCAGGGCATCTGCGTCTGCGGCGTAGCGATACAGCGCTGCTGCGGCACCAATGGCAATACCAAACTTGTTCTCTTTCAGACCTGTGGAGATGTAAGGATGGGTCGCCGCATCGACGTCGGGATTGACCCGCAGCGATACTGGCGCCACCACACCGAGTCGATCTGCCACGGCTTCCAGGCGCATCAGTTCGGCTTCGGATTCCACATTGAAGCAGGCCACGCCCACTTCCAGGGCCCGTTCCATTTCGGTGACGGTCTTGCCGACTCCGGAGAAGACGATGCCAGCCGGATCGCCGCCGGCGCGCAGGACACGCTCGAGTTCGCCACCGGAAACGATGTCGAAGCCGGCTCCGAGCTGCACCAGCAACTGCAGGACAGCCAGATTCGAGTTGGCCTTCACCGCATAACAGACGCGATGGGGGTGGCCGCTGAAGGCTTCGGTAAAGTCGCGGTAGCGAGCCTCGATGGCGCCGGCTGAATACACATACAGCGGCGTGCCGTGGCGTTCGGCCAAGGCGCTGAGGCCAACTTCCTCAAGGTGGAGTTCGCCGTTGCGTCGGCTCAGTGCGTTCATGGTCAGGCGCTGCCAGTAACCTCGATTATGGCCCCAATCGATGCAGCGTTCGAGCCGTCGCTTGTTTGCGGTGCTTCAGTCAGGCTGCCTTGTGCCGGTGGGGTCAGAGGTCCCTTCTGGCCGCAGGTTGCTGCCATCAGGGCCAGGGTCAGGACCAGGATGCGGGCAGCTAACGGCATGGGAGCGCTCCTTACAGATTGCAGATGAATGACGGGTGCAATAATAGCATGGGGTGCCGGTCAGCCGCCCGCCTTCAGGCGCTCCCAGCCTCGGGTGACCGCGGCCCGTACCTGTGCTGGCGCGGTACCGCCGAAGTGATCACGGGCGGCCACCGATCCTTCCGGCGTCAGAACGTCGAACACGTCGGCGTCGATCACCGGTGAAAAGCCCTGTAGCGTATTCAGGGACAGCTCTGCGAGATCGCAGCCCGCGGCCACGGCGTGAGCCACGGCCTGACCGACGGCTTCGTGGGCATCTCGGAACGGCAGCTCTCGG
>SLTB01000075.1 GCA_007130155.1 Pseudomonadales bacterium | reverse complement strand
GAGCCTGCCTGTCAATCCCGGGCGATGGTCTCGGCGTCCATGGACGCGAGCATGTCGCGTATCTCACCCAGAACAATTTCGAGCTCGGCTTCGTCCGTGCCGCGGATGACCAGGGTGGTGCCGTAGCGGCCATCCTCTGAGAATGGATAGCTGCCCACGTCCACGGTCGAGTGGCGGTCCTGGATCGCCCGCAGGGGCTTGGCTACGAGGCTTTCGCCGACGTAGGCGCCGATGCTTTTCGATCGCACCGGCAACGCGCCGGTAAGCTTGGGTGCCAGTAATCGGATCATCGACTGCATGACGGCGGGGATGCCGGCCATCACGTAGACGTTGCCGATGTTGAAGCCTGGTGCGCCCACCTCTGTATCAATGAGTTCGGCCCCCTCCGGGACCCGGGCCATGCGCAGACTGGTCTCGATGACTTCCGGAGTGAGCCCACGTTGATCAGCGTAGCGGCGGATGCGGGCGGCGATTTCGGGATGAGTGATCAGCGGTACGGAGAACGCCTTGGCGACACATTCGGCTGTGATGTCGTCGTGGGTGGGTCCTATGCCGCCGGTGGTGAACACGTAGTCGAAACTGGCGCTGACGCTGCGAAGGGTATCGATGATGACCGTCTCGATGTCGGGAATCGTGCGCGCTTCGCGGATCTGGATGCCCCGCTCGTTGAGGCTGCGGGCGATGAAGCCCAGGTTGACGTCCTGAGTCCGTCCGGAAAGGATCTCGTTGCCGATGATGAGCACGCAGGCGGTTACGGGCTTGACCGAAGCGACTGACGACATGCGGAGACCTCTGTTGGGGCGCGACCAGGAGGCGCCATCATACTTGGCTGAGCGTGCTGCGGTCAGCCCGGCGGGGATGGGGGGGGGGCAGCGGAGCTGGCGCGGCATGCTCAAAACTGAGCCTTCGCTGGCACATGTCTGCCATTTGAAGGCTCGGGGGGTTGACCCTCTTCCTGCCCATACATCGACGCCTGGGCTATCATTAGGGGCTATTGTCTGGCCAGCGCGTCAAGCCGGCAGACGTCTGAGTAGGGTTGGGAGGGTTCCGATCCTGCGTGAAGGCTCGCGATGGCCATGCCCGAAGGTCGGACGTCGGAATATCATTGATTCCGGCCGCTTTCGATTCCTGCAGGTCAAGGAGTGCGATCATGTCAACGTCAATACCAGCTTGGGCCCTGACTCTTCTGCTGGCGCTCAGTTTGAGCGGGTGTGCCGGGCAAACCGAACTTGGCGAAGCGCGACAGGACGCAGACGAGGAGATGGATCAGCGGGATGAGTCCGAGCAGGAGTTGGCCTCGGCTCCAGATGTCGATGAAGTCTATGAGGCGTTTCCGCCGGGCGCTCCGCAGCGCTGCATCGATGTTCGCCGGATTCGGCGCATCGAGCCCATCGGTAATCACACGCTGCTGTTCTATGTCGGTGGCGGTGATGTCTGGCGTAACCGCTTGTCTCGGCCCTGCCCAGGCCTCCGGCGCCACAGCCGGTTCCTTTATGAGCCGCGTAGTGGGCGTCTGTGCTCACTGGATATCGTGTATCTGCTTGAAGACCACGGGTTCGGATTTCGGCGCGGCACCGGTTGCCCCCTGGGTGAGTTCGATTACCTCACCGAAGATCAGGCGGAGGCCCTGAAGGATCTGCGCTGAGCCGCTGAGGGAGGGACCTGCGTGGTGGCTGCATAGCCACGTCGCCCTGCGCCACTGTCGCGACTGTCAGGGTGACTTCTGTTCTGCCAGGGAGGCGCAGTCTATGCAGAGCGTCGCCCAGGAGATGGCGCGAAGCCGCTCCGGGGCGATGGCTTCCCCGCAACTTGCGCATGACCCGTAGACGCCCTCCTCCAGGCGTCGCAGGGCCTTATCGATCTGTCTGAGTTCGATGCGGGCATCTTCATCGAGCGCCTCGAGGACTTCCTGATTCTCGAGTGCGACCGCTTGTTCAGCGAAATCTGCCGGCAACGGTTCTTCCCGATGATGAACGTCCTTGTCCAGGCGGCGAACCCGTTCGAGCAGTTCGGTGCGCGTTGCGAGCAGCGCCTCCTTGACGGCGTCGAGATCTACGCCTTCCTTGCCCTTGGCCATGATTACCTCTGGGGTGGATTCACATTTTCCCGAGTCTAACCCACATCATCGGCGGCAATGCAATGCAGTCTGGCCCCGTCGCCAGGTTCTTGGCCATCGCAGCGTTGTTCGCAGTATCCTGACCAGGGCGATTCTGACTCCGGGTGAGGACGATGAAAACGATGCTTTTGACTGGCTTTGCACCCTGGGACCATTACGAACGCAATGCAGCCTGCGAGTTGCTGCGTGCCCAAGCGCCATCGGGTCCTCGGGGCTGGTGTATCCGCAGGGTGGAAGTCCCGGTGTCCTGGCAGCGCGCCTGGCCGACGGTTGCGGCAGCATGGGACGACGGTGTTCAGGCGGTGGTGGCATTCGGCCAGGCGGAAGACGATGCCGTGCGCATCGAGCGCTTTGCGGTCAATGCCTCGAGCCGTTCGGCAGTTGACGTGGACGGCGCGCGTTTCGAAGGCGACTGGAATATTCCGCAAGGTGCCGCGGCCCTGCACACAAGCCTGCCCTGGCGGCGCCTGGAGCAGGCCCTGGACGCTGCAGGGTTGCCGGTTCGCACATCGCTCAGCGCGGGCGACTATCTATGCAATCATCTGGCTTATCGCGTCCTCGACCGCGCGGCGAATGAGCGCGCCACGATGATGGCCGGGTTCGTGCACGTTCCCACCCTGGCGAGGATGGGGTTGGCTGACTTGAACCGGGTTAGGGAAGTGGTCGTGGAGGCACTCATAGACCATCTCGAAGTCGCCGCGGAGGCCGTGGCCCAGGCTCGCGCCTGAGGTGGCATCCGGGAAAGGGGCCCTCTGGCATCAGCGCTTGCGACACAGCGTCAGGCCGTCGCCAATGGGTAGCAGGCTCAGGTCGATGCGTTCATCCGCATGCAGCTTGCGGTTCAAGGCACGAATGGCTTCGGTGTCGCTATCCGTGATGCCCGGGTCCGCGACGGTGCCGTGCCACAGCGTATTGTCGATGGCGACCACGCCTCCCGGCTTAACTAGATTCAGGCAGGCTTCGTAGTAGCCGTCGTAGTGGCTCTTGTCCGCATCGATGAAAGCGAAGTCGAAGCTGTTCGGGCCTTCGGCAGACAGCAGCTCCGCCAGGGTGTCCATGGCGGCCCCAAGACGCAGATCAATGCGCTCG
>SLTB01000245.1 GCA_007130155.1 Pseudomonadales bacterium | reverse complement strand
GCCGGACAAAATCCGCTGCCAGGCCTGCTGCAAAAATATCAGGGTCGCGCACTGCTGATCGCCTCCGGCGGCTGCGCCGTCCACTGCCGCTACTGCTTTCGCCGCCACTTCCCCTACGGCGAGAACAACCCGGGCCGACGCGGACTCGAATCGGCCCTGGACTATCTGGCCGCGCACCCGGACATCCACGAAATCATTCTCTCCGGCGGCGACCCGCTGATGCTCGACGACGAGGCCTTAGGCTGGCTCGTGGCGCGGCTCGAGCACATCCCCCACCTCACTCGCCTGCGCATCCACACCCGTTTTCCAGTGGTCATACCCCAGCGCCTGACTCCCAAACTGGTGGATCTGCTGGCCGACACGCGCCTGCGCAGCGTGGTCGTCCTGCACATCAATCATCCGCGGGAACTGGAAACCGGTGTCGCTGATGCCATCTTACCGCTACGACAGCGCGGCATACCCCTGTTCAACCAGGCGGTGCTGCTCCGGGGCGTCAACGACGATATCGCCACCCTCACCGGTCTCTGTGAAAAGAGCTTCGATGCCGGCATCCAGCCCTACTACCTGCATCTGCTCGACCGGGTGGCCGGAGCCGCGCACTTCGAAGTACCCCTTGCTACGGCCCGTCAACTTTACGACGATCTGGCGTCAGCACTACCGGGCTACCTGCTCCCCCGGCTCGTTCGCGAACGAGCCGGGGCGCCAGGGAAAGTGGCGCTGGCACCGCGCTGGGAGACCGCTTGATGCAGCAGCCACGATCGATGCAGCCAGGACGCTCGTTGCGTTTCAAGATCCCGGGCAGGCTCGGCATCGGCCGCCGGCCTGTCGTGATGGCGATACTGCCGGTCAGCGCAGGCCCCCTTGCGGGCCCAGGGCCTGAGCAGACGTGGTCAGCGCTTGTGCTCGCACAGGGTCGCCGGGAGTTGCGGCCATCGCTCGTCGACAGCGATCATGCCAGCGTCAGTTTCTGCGAATTCGAGCTTCAGGAACTCGATTCACCACAACGCTCGCCATGGAAGGGCATCGAGGGGGAACAGCTCAGAGGGAAAGGCTATCGGAGCGACATCGATTACTAAACGGACATTCAGCACCGAGGTGGCTAGACTTACTTCGGGGATCATCAGTCGCATGCCCAACCAAGGCCATGCGATCCACTGCTCGTCAACAGGAATGACTCAACACGCATGCGCCGTTCGGAGCCCATCCATCTGATCATTGCCGACCCCTCCGAAAACAGTGCGGAGGAGATCGTCAGCGAACTGCGCAACGCCGGCCACGCCACCCGGGCGCAGCACGTAGCCAATCTCGAGCAACTCGATGCCCTGCTCCACGATCAGCGCTGGGACCTGATGCTTTGTCGCCGCGATGCAGAAGCCGAGTATGAGCCCGAGGACCTGATCGCCCGGGTCCGGCAGCAGGAACTCGACTGCGCCACCATCCTGATCGAAGACAGCGCCGCCCCCGAGCGCCTGACCAGCGGCCTGAAAGCCGGCGCCACCGACGTCATCCTCGATGGTCAGGACGAACGCTTCCTGCTGGTGGTGCGACGGGAACTCGCCAATGTGGCAGAGCGCCGCAAGCGTCGCCACGCCGAATTGGCGATGAAGGAGTCCGAACGGCGCAACCAACTCCTGCTGGACAGTTCCCGTTCCGCCATTGCCTATGTCCACGAGGGCATGCATATCTACGTCAACCGCGCCTACGTTGAACTGTTCGGCTATACCGACCAGGACGACCTCGGCGCCATTCCCCTGCTCGACATGATCGGTCCGGAAGATCAGGCCAGGTTCAAACAGAAGCTGAAGGACTTCGACACAGAGGAATCCGCTGACGCCTTCTCGATCAGCTGTGTGCGCCAGGACAGCAGCATCATAGAAGGCAGCATGACACTGACCATCGCCGCCTTCGACGGCGAGCCCTGCATGCAGGTGCTGATCCGCCACGATGAGCCCTCCGCCAGCAATGCTGAGATCCAGCAGATCCGATCCCAGGACCCGACCACCGGCCTGCTCAACCGACCATTCTTCATCGAACGTCTGGAGCAAGCTGTGGAGGACGCGCGCCGCGAGCGTCAAAGCGGCGGGTTGATGATAATGCAGATCGACAATTTCGGGGGGCTGCGCGAACAGGTCGGCCTCACGGGTACCGACGCCGTGGTCCGGGAAATGGCTCAGGTCCTCTCCGGCGTGACCGGTGACCAGATCATCCTTGCGCGACTGAGCGACGAAACCTTCGGGATACTCATCCGTGACTGCAGTCGAGAAGACATACAGAAACTGGCCGATGACTACCGCTTGGCGGCAGAAGAGCACCTTTTTTCCGCCGGTGACAAAACGATTCGTCTCACTCTCAGTATCGGGATCACGCTCATCGGCAGCCGTTCGGAGAGCGCCCAGGAAGCCCTGACCCAGGCCAGCCGCGCCACCAGCCACGTGCGCGAGATCAGCAAACGGGGCAACGGGAGCTACCTCTTCGACCCGGCGGACTTCGCCACCGACCGCAGCAGCGTCGACCCAGAAAATGAACATGCGCGGGGCATTCTCAATCTGCTATCTGACGGCATCAAGAGCAACAGCCTGGTGCTGCTCTTTCAGCCCATCATCAGCCTGCACGGGGAAGAGCGGGAGCACTACGAAGTCTATCTGCGCCTGCCCGACGGCAAAGGCAATCTCCTGGCCCCGGACAATTTCATCCACCTGGCGGAACAGGCAGGCATGGGTGGGCGCCTGGACCGCTGGGTCGTGCTGCAGTCGGTCCGCAAACTCGCTGCCAGACGCAGCGAAGGACGCGATGCCCGCCTGACCATCAACCTCACTCACAATGCTCTGACCGACGACAGCTTCCTGCCCTGGCTCAAAGTGGCGCTGAAGGCCGCAAAACTGCCGAAGGAAGCCATCGTGCTGCAATTCACTGAGATTGCCGCCACCACCTATCTCAAGCAGGCGAAGATCTTCAGCGAATCCCTCTCCAAGCTCGAATGCACCGTGGCGCTGTCGCGTTTCGGCGGATCGGTCAACCCCTTCGGCACCCTGCTCCACCTCAAGGTCGACTACGTGAAGCTCGACGGCGCACTGATCAGCGACATCACCGGCGACGAGGGCAGCCGCAAGACATTCGGCGCCATGATCAAACAGATCGAGGAAGGCGGCCACCGACCTGTGGTGCCCATGGTGTCTGATGCCCAGATCCTGGCCCAACTGTTCCAGGCTGGCGTCAACTACGTGCAGGGCAACTATTTCGCCGAACCGGCCACCGACATGGACTACGAATTCCAGTCTGACCTTTGAGCGTGGTCATGGGCATGGGCGAGATCGTCATCCGTGAATCCGAGCAGGTAGAGGATGGCGTCGAGACCGAGCTCCGACAGGGACTGCTCCGCCGATTCCCGCACCAGTGGCTTGGCCCGAAAGGCGATTCCAAGTCCGGCGATGGACAGCATGGGCAGATCATTGGCACCGTCACCTACTGCAATGACCTGATCCAGGGTAATGCGCTCAGCAGCCGCGATGTCTCGCAGCAATGCCGCCTTGCGGGCCCCATCCACCACCTCGCCGATCACCCTTCCTGTCACCCGACCGGCGACGATCTCCAGTTCGTTGGCGTGCACATAGTCGATACCCAGATGCTCCTGCAGGCGTCGCCCAAAGTACTGGAAACCGCCGGAGAGAATCGCTGTCTTGTAGCCCAGACGCTTGAGGCTGGCCACGAGCCGCTCCGCGCCTTCGGTGATCGGCAGCGTTTCAGCGACCGCGGCCAGGACGCGCGCATCAAGTCCCTCGAGCAGCGCTACCCGACGGCGGAAGCTCTCGGTGAAGTCCAATTCGCCGCGCATGGCACGCTCGGTGATCCCGGCCACCTCCTCACCAACGCCCGCATGTCGAGCCAGTTCGTCGATGACCTCAGTCTCGATGAGGGTGGAGTCCATGTCGAAGCAGATCAGGCGGCGATTGCGCCGATACACGTTATCCAGCTGAAACGCGATGTCGATACCTAACTCTGCGGAAGCGGCCAGGAACTCGGCCCGTATGGACTGCTGATCGGAGAGGTCACCACGCAGGGCAAGTTCCACGCTGGAGCGCGCCCGCTCAGGCTCCACCTCCTCGATGAGCCCACCGGAAAGGCGCCTCATGGCGTCAATACGCAAGCCATGGCGCCCAACGATGGCTGTGACCCGGGCAAGGTCCCGTGCCGTCAGGCGCCGCGCCAGCAGGGTGACGATATATCGATCACGCAGCTGACGGGCGACCCATTCCTGCCAGCGCTCCCGAGCCATGGGTTCACAGCGGACACTCAGACCGAGTTCATGGGCGCGAAAGAGCACATCCTTGAGAATGGGGGTACTGTCCGAGGCCGCAGGCAAGGCCACCACGACACCGAGGACAGACTGTTCGTGGATGACCGCCTGACCCACATCACGAATCTCCACCGGATGGGGCGCGAGGACGGCCATGAAGGCCGCGGCGAGTTCAGGCCGCTCTGCTCCAATGACGGAGATGAGGAGGAGATCCTGCTTCAATGGGCATCGCCTCTCATGGAACCAATCGTAGACATTGGCCTGGGAAGGGCTCCTGCGGGCCCGACCGCTGGCCGTCGGCCAGCTCGCGGCGTACCCCCATGCAGACCGGGCACGCGCGTTACAGGAGCGGACTGCGTCGGCCTGCCTGCCCCCTGCGGGAAGGCACCAGGATCGTTGGGCGGGCTTCCGGATGGATCCCCCCGCTCACGCGGGATTCGCTGTGCAACGAGTCCGGGTTCGTTCAACACCCAGGTTAGAATGGTGATTGCGAAAGATTGATCGCGGCACCTCACGGGAGTCCTTCCACTTGCCAGTTCCAAGCGCTTCCCCTTCTCGGGCACGGTCCGCCAATCCGCCGCGCGAGCCCCTCTGGCTCACTGCGGTACTCATCGCCATCGTCCTCGGCGTGCTTCCGGTAATGTTCACGGCGCTCGCGCTCGGCGCCCAGCACAACGCGGCAACGAGCGCGCGATATGGTAGCACCATCGTCGACCGACTCGCTGCGAACGCGCTCGATCCGCTGCTCGCGGACGACCTCATCGGCCTGAGCCTGCTTGTCAGGGAATACAAGGCACTGGACGATATGGCGACCGCAGCGGTCTACGGGGCAGACGACCGCCTTCTCGCCGCAGCTGACGGCACCGCCACCAGTCCAGCCCGACTGGAACAGCATCCCCTCGCTGGCATCCATATCCAGCCCATACGCCTGGAGGAAAACATCGCCGGCTACGCCAGGATCGCCCTGCGGCCACCCGCTAACCACCAAGGCCAGCCCGCGCTGCTGCTGGCGGCCCTGGCGGCCATGGGGCTGCTCACGGCAGCCGGCGCCTGGCTCGGCGGCCGTATGGACTTACGGCTCAGGCCCCTGCGCGAGGAACTCGAAGAAGTCACCGGGCAGCAGGCCCGCTCACGTGGACACCTCGCCGCGCTGATCGAACTTGGCAGCGCGATCAGCATCGAGCGCGAGATGGTGCCCGAGTCGAACGCGCTGCGCGAACGTCAGCTCTACGTCCTCATCGTCAACCTGTTCAATCAGATCTCTCTGCCGGCATCGGCTCGCGACGACGTCCTCGACCAGTGCGAGGCGGCCCTGGAAGAGGTGTGCCGACTCTATGGCGGGCGCCAGGAAGAACTGCCAAGGACCGGCATCCTGGTGACGTTGGACGCTTTGAGCGACAGCGGCGATCACGCCTTTCACGCCATTTGTGCCGCGCTGTTGGCCCAGCGCGTCTTCGCCAACCTCAATGCCGAACGGGTGCGCACCGGCGAAGTACAACTCGCCCTGCGTATCGGTCTGGAGCGGGTTTCAGAGGACGAAAGCGGCAGCCCTCCGGAGGTCATGGCCCAGGCATTCCCGGACAGCGTCTCCCGCGGAATCACGCTGAGCGCGCTGGCCCGGGATCAGAGCATTGCCATCGGCGATGGCGTGCTGAAAGCCTGCAGCGACCCCGACCGCCTGATTCGTGAACCGCTGCAGTCCGCCGCACTGCGGGCCTTAGGAGGCAGTGGACACGCCTGGCTGATCCGCGACCTGGCACCAGGCTATCGCGGCCTGCTCGAACGCCAGGCCCAGTTGCTCTTGGGCTCCAAGCCGTAGGCTGGGCCTCACAGGCTCGCGGTTTCACCTGCTCTGGAACCCGCTCCGACCTATGGCATTCACAAGAGCAAGATTCCGATCGCCCGCACTGCGGGCGATGAACGGCACCAGGGCAGCGAACTCGACGGTTACTTCGGCAACAGCGCCAGATCCATGGGTGGGCCGCGACAGCATCGCGCCACCTCGGCCTGCCTGCTCACTGCACGACAGCGCTGCGCCTACACCACCTCGACTCGATCAACGCGCTGGAATCCACGGGGAAGACGGTTGCCGCGCCGCGCGCGCTGGCCCAGGTACGCTCCAAGATCGCTTCGCTTCAGACGCAGATAACGCTGACCAGCATGCACCAGCAGCTCGCCGTCAGATGGAACGGTGCAGACGGCCAGCAACGCCTCCTCTCCCGACTCGAAACTGGCCTTGGGAATGTTGATGATCTTGTTGCCCTTGCCCCGCGCAAGCTCAGGCAGTTCAGCCAGCGGGAAAGCCAGCATGCGCCCCGCACTGGTGACAGCCACCAGGGTGTCGGTTTCATGATTCTGAACGACACTCGGCGTCACTACCGCGGCCCCCGCCGGCAGCGTCAGGACCGCCTTCCCTGTTCGATTCTTGCTAACGAGATCACCAAGTCGTGCCACAAAACCATAGCCTGCTGATGAGGCCAGCACTACGGCACCAGCCGATTCACCGATAAGAAGCCCACAAAACGTTGCCCCGGAGGGAGGGCTCAGGCGACCACTCAGGGGTTCCCCGTTGCCACGCGCGGAGGGAAGTGTATGGGCTGGCAGCGAATACGCGCGACCGCTGCTGTCGATGAATAGCAGCAGATCGTTGCTGCGGCCACGCACCATGGCCATGAAGCCGTCCCCGGAGCGATAAGCCAGTTCCTTTGGATCAATGTCATGACCCTTGGCCGCACGCACCCAGCCCTTCTCCGACAGGATGACCGTGACCGGCTCTGTGGACAGCAACTCCTCGTCGGCATAGGCACGAGCCTCTTCCCGCGCCACCAGCGGCGAGCGGCGGGCGTCGCCGAAGGCCTCGGCGTCGGCGGCGAGTTCGTCCACCAGCAGCCGCTTCAAGCGACGCGGCGAGCCGAGAATGGCCTCCAGGCCGCTTTTCTCCGCCGCCAGGGCTGTCTGTTCCTGCGCAATGCGAATTTCCTCGAGCCGGGCGAGCTGACGCAGGCGCAGGTCGAGAATGGCCGTGGCCTGGGCATCGGTGAGCGCAAAGCGCTCCATCAGCGCCAGCTTGGGCTTGTCTGCCTCGCGAACGATGCGAATCACCTCGTCCACGTTCAGGTATGCGATCAGCAAGGCTTCCAGAACGTGCAGACGCTCGTCGATGCGATCGAGGCGATACTGCAGCCGCCGCCTGACCGTTTCCCGGCGGAACTCGAGCCATTCGGTGAGCATGGCCCTCAGACCACGCACGCCTGGACGCCCGTCGAGACCGATCATGTTCATGTTGATGCGGTAGCTGCGCTCCAGGTCCGTCGTTGCGAACAGATGCGCCATCAGACGCTCGGAATCGACGCGATTGGATCGCGGCACGATGACGATTCGAATGGGGTTTTCGTGGTCGGACTCGTCGCGCAAATCCACCACAGTGGGCAGCTTTTTGGCCTGCATCTGTGCGGCGATCTGCTCGAGCACCCGGGCGGGCGAGACCTGATGCGGCAGGGCGCTGACGACGATGTCACCCTGCTCAACCCGCCAGACAGCCCGGGCACGAATGCTGCCCCGACCGCTTTCATAGAGTTCCTTGATGTCAGCTCGCGGCGTGACGATTTCCGCCTCGGTCGGATAGTCCGGGGCCGTGATGTGCTCCATGAGGGCTTCGAGATCGGCAGCGGGCTCCTCGAGCAGGCGGATGCAGGCGGCGACGACCTCGCGCAGGTTGTGTGGCGGAACGTCCGTTGCCATGCCCACTGCGATACCCGTGGTACCGTTGAGCAGCAGCATGGGCACTCGAGCCGGCAACACCCTCGGCTCGTCGAGGGTGCCGTCGAAGTTGGGTTGCCAATCCACCGTGCCCTGCCCGAGCTCGGTGAGCAGAAGCTCGGCATGGCGGGACAGACGCGCCTCGGTATAGCGCATGGCCGCAAAGGACTTCGGGTCGTCGGGTGCCCCCCAGTTACCCTGTCCATCCACCAGCGGATAGCGATAGGAGAAAGGCTGCGCCATGAGCACCATCGCCTCATAGCAGGCAGTGTCACCATGGGGATGGAACTTGCCCAGAACGTCCCCGATCGTGCGCGCCGACTTGGTGTACTTGGCGGTCACCGTCAGTCCAAGTTCGGACATGGCGTAGATGATGCGACGCTGGACCGGCTTCAGGCCATCGCCGATGTGAGGCAACGCGCGATCATTGATGACGTACATGGAATAGTCCAGGTACGCCTTCTCCGTGTATTGCCGCAGCGGCATGCTCTCGACGGCAAAGCCGTCGGCCTGATCGAGATCCGACATGGGTCGGGTCCTCCTGAAATGATGAAGCGCCGAAGGCTCAGACTTCGAGGTCGGCCTGATGCCCCTTGGTCTCGAGCCAGTCGCGACGGTCACCTGCGCGCTTGCGCGCGAGCAGCATGTCCATCAGCTCGTGAGTCTCGGCATCGGAGTCGATGGTGAGCTGGACCAGGCGCCGGGTATCCGGCGCCATGGTCGTTTCCCTCAGCTGCAGGGGATTCATTTCGCCCAAACCCTTGAAACGCTGCACGGTGATCTTGCCGGTCTTCTTTTCCGCCGCGATCTGGTCAAGACGGCCCTGCTTCTCGGAATCGTCAAGAGCGTAGTAGACATCCTTGCCGACATCGATGCGGTACAGAGGCGGCATGGCCACGAAGACGTGTCCTGCCCGGACCAGAACCGGAAAGTGGCGCTCGAACAGCGCGCACAGCAGGGTTGCGATGTGCAGGCCGTCAGAGTCAGCGTCGGCGAGAATGCAGACCTTGCCATAGCGCAATCCGGCCAAATCGCTGGAGTTCGGATCCACGCCCAGTGCCACGGCAATATCGTGGACCTCCTGACTTGCGAGAATCTGATTAGAATCCACCTCCCAGGTATTGAGGATCTTGCCCCGCAACGGCATCACCGCCTGGAACTCCCGGTCACGCGCCTGCTTGGCTGAACCGCCGGCAGAGTCCCCTTCCACCAGAAAGAGCTCCGACCGGCGAACATCGGCACCGGAACAATCCGCCAGTTTGCCGGGCAGTGCCGGGCCGGCCGTGACCCGCTTGCGCGCCACTTTCTTCGCCGCCTGAACCCGGCTCTGGGCACTCCTGATGGCGATTTCAGCAATGCGCTCCGCTTCCGCAGTGTGCTGATTCAGCCAAAGACTGAAGGCATCCCGGGCCACGCCCGATACGAATACCGCCGACTGTCTAGAGGACAATCGCTCCTTGGTCTGGCCCGAGAACTGGGGATCATGCAGCTTGACCGACAGCACATAGGCGCAACGCTCCCAGAGATCTTCCGGCGCAAGCTTCAGGCCCCGCGGAAGCAGATTGCGCAACTCGCAGAACTCACGCAGGGCCTCGGTGAGACCGCTGCGCAGACCATTGACGTGGGTGCCACCCTGGGCGGTGGGAATGAGATTCACGTAGCTCTCGGTAAGAAGCTCCCCGGCATCCGGCAGCCACTGCACCGCCCACTCCACGGCTTCGTCGTTACCAGCACTTCGATAGCGGAACGGTGTTGCCGGTACCGACTCCCAGCCCTGGGTGGCCTGGGTCAGATAGTCGGCCAGCCCATCCTCGTAATACCAGGTGATCTCTTCAGTCTCACTGCTGCTGCGGTCCCTGAACACCACCTCCAGCGCCGGGCAAAGCACTGCTTTCGCCCGGAGCAGGTGCTTGAGCCTTGCCAGCGAGACCTTGGACGAATCGAAATAGGCGGCATCCGGACGGAACCGGATGCGGGTTCCCGTGTTGCGCTTGCCAGTGGTACCTGTGACTTCCAGCGCGGTCACAGGATCGCCATGTTCGAAGCGCATGTGATACACCGAACCGTCCCGCTTGACCTCCACTTCCAGCCATTCGGAAAGCGCATTGACCACGCTGACGCCGACCCCGTGCAAACCGCCGGAAAACTGGTACTGCTCGGAGGAGAACTTGCCGCCGGCGTGGAGCCGCGTGAGGATCAGTTCCACCCCGGTGACGCCATGTTCAGGATGCACGTCCACCGGCATGCCGCGACCGTCGTCCACCACCTCGATGCTCTCATCGGCTTCGAGGGTGACTTCGATGCGCTGGGCATGGCCGGCGAGGGCTTCATCGACGCTGTTGTCAATGACTTCCTGGACGAGATGATTGGGGCGGCTGGTGTCGGTATACATGCCGGGGCGCTTGCGCACCGGCTCGAGTCCCGTGAGGACCTGGATGGATTCAGCGAGGTACTGCTTGGTCATCGAGAATCCGCGTGGCTGGAAGACCGCGCAATCTTAACCGGAGTGATGGACCCTGCGCAGCCGGCGAGACCGAATACCTCGAAACCGTGACTCAATCGTCATCACCGATGACCACCGGAACCGGCTCCCGGCCCTGGGCCAGGCACAGTGACAGGTACTCACCGAGGAATCGGTTGAGCTGCACCTTCTCGTCCGGCTGGCGCATCTTGCCATTGGGATAGTCGTAGCGACCCTCGAAGCGATCCTCCCCCTGATAGGCGGTGACCTCCGCCGTTTGGGCATCGTGGTAAAGACGCACGGTCAGGCGCGGCGCCGGCAGCAGCGGATGCCATTGCGGTGCCGAGCGACCGAAGTCCACTGCGAGGGTGGTGGTGTACGGGCAGCGCTCGATGACCCGGAAGCGCAGGACGCGATGCTCGGCCTTCGGCAGGGTCAGGGTCAGACTGCGCTCGTCACGGTCGAAGAGCTCAGGCAGCAGCTGGTGCAGCCGCACATAGTTGGCATCGCACTCCGCCATGTGTGCGACCAGGTCCACTTTGTAGCGCTTCAGCGCCATGCTTGCTCCTGCAGTGCCATTTGGGCCCGCGCAGATCACTGGGATCGACCAGGGCACGATAACATGGGGAAGCAGAGGAATAGGGCATTGACAGCGCCCGCCTATAGGTTCAGATAGCGGTTCAGGCGCTTGGAAGAGCGCCCTTCGAAAGCCAGCGACGCCGCAGATCGTCCCGATTGAGGGCCAGCCACTGCAGCCCGATAATGCCCGCCGCGTTGCGCACCTCACCTGCCTCGAGGGCGGCCTGGGCAGCGGCGAAATCGAGCACGTGCACCCGGATGTCCTCATGCTCGCTGTCGAGCCCGTGCAGCCCTCCGGCCCGCGTGGCATCGACGCAGCCGCAAAACAACAGGATCTCTTCGGTGCTGCCGCCTGGACTGACCTGATAACGGCAGATGAATTCCAGGGCACCGACTTCAAGGCCCGCTTCCTCATGGGCCTCGCGACGCGCCACCTGCTCCGGCGACTCGCCGTCCTCGATGATGCCCGCCACCAGTTCCAGCAGCCAGGGTGACTGGGGCAGGTCCACAGCACCGATGCGGAACTGCTCGACGCAGACCACCTGATCGCGGATGGGATCGTAGGGCAGCATCACCACCGCCGGGTCGCGGACGAACAGTTCCCGCTGCATCTCCTTGCTCCACCCACCGGCAAACAGCCGATGCCGGAGTCGCAGAACGTCCATGCGGAAAAAGCCCTGCCATACCGGCCTTCGGGCGAGCACCTCCACGTCGTCGCGGGTGAACCTCTGATCACGCCAAGCCATGCTTCTTAAGCTCTGCTCCTCAGCTCTGCTCCCCGCGACGGGGACGCGGCGGCGCGGTGGGCGGAGGCGGCTCTTCGAGCCAGCGGTTCAATGCCAGCAGATCAGCCGGCGTCAACAGCCCGGCCTGGCGCTTGAGATTGATGACGTCGAGCACGAAATCGATGGTGGAGTTGGCTTCATCGCGAATGGCCGAGAAGAGCAGACGCTGGGCGTCGAGGACATCGACGATGTTGCGCGTGCCCACCTCGTAGCCAGTTTCCGCAGCCTCGAGGGCCGAACGGGCCGACAAGATGGCCTGGGCCCGGGCCTGGGTACGCGCCACGTTGCGCCGCACACTGATGTGAAGGCCACGGGTGTTCTGGGTGACCTGCCGGACCGTCGCGTCGTAGAGCTGGCTCTGGCTGTCGTGACGGGCGGCCGCACGCCGGCGATTGGCGCTGATCGCGCCACCGGCGAAGACCGGCACCGAGACATTCACGCTGAGCTGCGTGTCCTTGCTGTCAGAGGGGAAGGCATCCCG
>SLTB01000006.1 GCA_007130155.1 Pseudomonadales bacterium | reverse complement strand
CGCGAATGGACTGCGATAAATCAATGACTTGCGGGGTCATTCGCGGATAAATCCGCTCCCACAGGGGCGCCACGCTGAGTTTTGCGACACCCTCTTCAGCCGCGAATGGGCTGCCAGAAATCAATGACTTGCGGGGGCATTCGCGGCTGAAGCCGCTCCCACAGGGGCCCACGCTGAGTTTTGCGACACCCTCCTTGTCCGCGAAGGTCTTCGCGGCTGAAGCTGCTCCCACGGCGGCGTCAGCCCGCGTCGGTGGCAAGGCCATCATGCATGGCGACGCGATCGGTGATCAGGGCCACCCGCAGACCGCTCATGGCCTGGGGCAGCTGGGTGGTGATGATGCGCTGGCCGGCGCGGAGTTCCAGTGATCTGACCAGCACCCGGTAACCTGCTTCGCCATGGCTTTCGCCCACCCCTTCGATGGTCATGGGCCGCAGGCGGTCTTCCTCCACCCGCTAGATGCGATCGTTCTCATAGATGGCCGCCACCGGCAGGGCCACCAGATCCGGCTCGGCGGGCAGGGCCACGCGCATGTCGACCACCCGTCCGAGCTCCGTTCCGGGTCCGGGCGTGAGCGCGAAGAAGGCGTCGATACCGGTGCGGCCCGGCCGCTGGGCGCTGGACAGACGCGCCAGATAAAGGGGGATGATGTCGTCGCCGACGCGTGTCTCTGCGGCGATGGGGAAGCCGGCATCGAACTCGGTGCGCAGGCGTCGGGCTTGATCGGTGGGAAGGGTGGCGCGGACCTCGAAGCTTGCGGCGTCAGCCAGCCTGACCAGGGGCGCGCCTGCCAGCACCTGATTGCCGCGGGCCGCGTGAATGGGCAGCACGGGGCCGCTGAACGGAGCCCTGATGCGGGTCCGCTCGAGATCGATGCGACTGCGCTCCTCGGTCACCTCGGCGCGGGCAACGGCGGCTTGCTGGCGCGCGATGCGGTTCGGATGGTCGGCCAGTTCGGCGCGCAATCTGGTGAGGGTCATGTGGGCCATCGCCGCATCCTGGCGCACTTCGTCCAGCAGCGCCCGGGCTACCATGCGGCGTTCGAACAGTTCCTCGAAGCGCGCCAGTCTGGCGTCGGCCAGCGCGGCCAGCTCCTCATGTTCGTGGGCCATGCTGGCCGTCAGGGCGGCGTCGGTCTGCAGCGAAGCCCACGTCGCCTGTGCCTCCAGGGTCTCGGCCTGGCGTGCACGAAGCTCGAGTCGGATTGCGGTGGCATCCAGCTTCCGACTAGTGGATCTCCGCCTAGATTCCCGGCCACTGCACGTCGGGATCGAACTGGGTGGTAACATGACGGACGGCCCAGGCGACCGCCAGGATCATCATGACCAGATTGGCGGCGACCCGATGGTGGACGAAGCGCTCCATGAGTGAGGCATTGAGCGGTTGTGTGGTCATGGCCCGAGGATCATCCCGGTGTGGTTGTCATGGCCGGGCCTTGTCAGGAATCGTTCCAGATTTTAGATACGTCCTAACTGTATGATAAATATTGAATAATTTACGGTTCTGGTGCCGGTTCGCTGCCGCTTTTGGTGGCTTTGGCGAGGGATTGGCGAAATCCACCAGTGCTGATGCAGTTCTGAAACGGGAGAAGTCTTGGAAGCCAGCAATGCTTTGATCCTGCTCGGCGGTCTGCTGCTCTTTGTCAGCGTGCTGGCCAGCCTGGTGTCGGCCCGCCTCGGTCTGCCTTTGCTGCTGGTGTTCCTCGGGGTGGGTATGCTGGCGGGCGAGGATGGCCCAGGCGGCATCGTCTTCAACAATCTCGAAGTGGCCATGCTGGTGGGGCATCTGGCATTGGCCGTCATCCTGCTCGACGGTGGCCTGCGGACCCAGATGAAGACCTTCCGGGTCGCGCTGCGGCCCGCGGTGTCGCTGGCTACGGTGGGGGTGATCCTTACTGCCGGTGCCGTGGGGCTGTTTTCCTGGTGGCTACTGGATCTCGATTGGAGGGTGGCCCTGCTGCTCGGTGCCATCGTCGGTTCGACCGACGCTGCCGCCGTGTTCAGCCTGTTGCGCCGATCCGCGGCCCGTCTCAACGAACGGGTCGAGGCCACCCTGGAGATCGAGTCGGGCTCCAACGACCCCATGGCCATTTTCCTCGTCATTGTCATGGTGGAGTGGCTGACTCTCGGTCAAGGCCCGGGTGTAGGGCCTCTGGGTCTCACCTTGCTGCTGCAACTGGGACTCGGCATCATCGGCGGGGTGCTGGGTGGTCGTCTGATGGCCGGCCTGCTGGCTAGGGTTCGGCTGGTGGAAGGCCTCTATGCGCTGCTGGTGGTGTCCGGCGGGCTGGCGCTGTTCGCCGGCATCAATTTGCTGGGCGGCAGCGGATTCCTCGGCATCTACCTGGCGGGACTTGTGGTGGGCAATCGCCGCAGCGATGCCACGGAGCACGTCCTGCGGGTCATGGACGGTCTGGCCTGGCTGGCCCAGGCCGGCATGTTCTTGGTCCTCGGGCTCCTGGTGAAGCCCTCGCAGATGATCATGGATGCGCCCCAGGCGGCGCTCATTGCCATGTTCCTCATTCTCGTTGCCCGGCCTGTTGCGGTCTGGCTGGGTTTGCTGCCGTTCCGCTTTCCGGCCCGGGAGGTGGGCTTCATCGCCTGGGTCGGGCTGCGCGGTGCGGTACCCATCGTGCTGTCGGTGTTTCCTATGATGGCGGGCCTGCCCCAGGCTGAGCTGCTGTTCAACGTCACCTTCGCGGTGGTGCTGGTCTCGCTCATGATCCAGGGCACGACCGTGCCGCTGGCGGCCCGTCTGTTCCGGGTGGAAGTGCCGGCACTGGGTGAACCGGTGGATCGCCAGTTGCTCGACCTGCCGGCCAGGCAACCCTATGAGATGGTTCAGTTCGAAGTGCAGCCGGATACCTTCGCCGTGGGGCGGAGCTTCAATGAGGTGGTGGATGCTTCGTTCCCGGAGCACAGCGCCTGCGTCGGCCTGATTCGTGACGGGGAGCTGATCGATCCTGGCCCCAAGGTGCACTTCGAGGCGGGGGATGTCGCCCTGCTGCTGCTGCCTCTGGACAGCTACGAGCAGGTGGCGGCCTGCTTCGCCCGGCTGCCCGCGGAGGGGCGGCTGGCGGCGCAGGCCTTCTTCGGCGAATTCGTGCTTTCAGCGGATGCGCCTGCAGACGACGTCGCTGCGCTGTACGGCATCGAACTGCATGCGCGAGAGCAGGGCCGGAGTCTCGAGGAAGTCATTCTGGCCCGGCTCGGAGATCGGGTGGTGGTCGGTG
>SLTB01000052.1 GCA_007130155.1 Pseudomonadales bacterium | reverse complement strand
CAACGAGGCCGCACTCGAAGATCCGCATCTCAAGGCGGTGGGGTTCTTTCAGGAGCTTGAGGACCCTGAGCTGGGCCGTTTTCGCACTCTGCGCCCGCCGGTGCACATGTCGGTGAGTCCGGCCAGCGTCCGCTCCAATCCGCCGCAGCTCGGCGCCGACAATGGCGAGGTGCTCGGCGGGCTTGGGTTCAGCGCTGCAGAGCTTGCACGATTGCTGGGGGATGGTGCCTGAATCCACCATGTGGAGGCCACGGTGACTTCAGGGCTGGACGGGATCCGTATCCGCGACTTGATTAGCCGCGGGCAGCACTGCCCGAAGCAGGAGACCGATGTGGGTCGCCATTTTCAGAGGAGTGAGCAGCGCGCGGGATTGGTTCTGCTCCGTCTTCCCGAGAGCAAAGCCGATTCCCACAGCCAGCGAGAGGGTTACAGGAGGCGTCATACGGTTGCGCACGCGGGTTTGCAACGCCTCTGCCAACTCGGCGGCCTCACTGCGATGCTGGCGCAGAGCTTGTGCTTGCGTGGCAATCCGGGCGTTCAACGAGCGCGCATCCATTGGCCTTTCCGTATCGTCGTCGGTCATGGCTGCTTGCTCGTCTTTGGTCCGGTCATTCGCGGCTCAGATTTTTCGGGCTTGAGCATGCGCAATGTGACCGGCCAGCCCAGGCTGGCGCCCTGTCGACGCAGGCTCATGACGCAGGCTCATGTAGAGAAGTGCTGCGGCAACCATGTTGATGGCCGTCGCCGCCATCATGGCCAGCGTCGGACTCAGACCCTGATTCATCTCACCTTTTCTGGTCCAAGGCTTCGGCGGTGTGCGTGGCCATCTCGCCCACCCTGTCAACGGCAGCGTGAGCGCCCTTGGCGATATGGTCCACGGCTGGCTTTGCGGCATCCTTGGCGTGGTCGATCTTCTGATGCGCGCCTGCCGCGGCCTTGTCCAGGCCTTGGGCAACCTTGCCCTCAGGGCCCTGTGTCTCTGAGGGTGACGATTCGTTGATGTTCATAATGGCTCCGGGTTGTGAGGGGCAACGCGAGAGTGGCCGGTTGGCGGTATGGTCGACTGTCGCGAGTGGCCAGCGGTTGAGAGTCAAGAACTGCACTAGAGCTGGCGAGGTTCGCAGCCGTTCTGGCGCCGCTCTGGACTGAAAGTCGTAGCCGTAGCTACGGGTTGAAGGAAGAGCAAACCAGGGCGAGCGAGAACCCGCCAGAATCGGGATAGGCCAGCGGCGGAAACAGAGTGTTTTCGTCGCGGCCGTTCAATTAGGTCATATTTATTCGTAATATCAATCACTTGTAGCGCAGCCGCTGGCCGGATGGTGAGATTTCCGGGCTAGGCAGGTATCTCGCCCGGTTTCAGTTCGCTGGGGCACATAAGGAGCACGGCTTTGTCCGTGTTCTCTTTGCCACAGTGCTGCCGTTCGCGAATCGAGTCAGGTCGATGGGGTCGGCGCTTCGCTGACCCGAAGGTCTCACCGATTCACGGCTGCGGCCGTGGAGATAGGGGCTCAGCACACGGTAGCCAGTAGCGCAGTTCGTAGTCCCGATCCTGGCTCATGACCGGCAGGCGCATGAACCCGCAGCGTTCGAAGAAGCCCACCGCATCCCGGGTCGCCTTCACGAGGACGCCTTTGAAGCCGCGTTCGCGGGCTGCGTCCTGACAAGCATTCAAGAGTGCAGAGCCCAGCCCGCTGCGCGCGACGTCCGGATCCACGTAGAGCCCGTGCAGCAGCAGCCCCGTCTGGCCGGGAGGCAGATGCTTCGATTCGGCGGGCTCCCAGGCAGCGATGGCTGCGGGTTGATGACCATCCATGGCCAGCAGGAGTTCAAGGTGATCGAGGTCTTCGGGTTGATAAAGGTAGCTCGGAAGGGACAGGCGCTTGACCCGCTCCGATACGGTCCAGGTCCCGATAGCCCGGGTGATGATGTCGTTGATGGCGTCGAGATCGCTGAGTCCGCCGGGCCGCAGCTTGATCGGGGTCATGGGGTTCCCTTCTTGTTCTCTGCCCGGGCTCCTATTGCACCACAAAGACTCATGCCGCGGCGCGCATCGGCCTGGCGTAGACTGCGCACCTGCCATGCTCGTTGCTTTGGGGTTTCGTTCGGGTGAGTGACAGCCAGCAAGCCTTTGGGCGGGCCAGTCTGCCGGCTAGACATTTCGACGTCGTGATTCTTGGCGCTGGTGCCGCCGGCCTCATGTGTGCCATCGCCGCGGGTCAGCGTGGGCGGCGGGTGCTGTTGCTCGAAGGCTCCAACAAGGTCGGCAAGAAGATCCTCATGTCCGGTGGCGGCCGCTGCAACTTCACTAACATGCACTGTGAGTCCGGCAACTTCCTCTCCGCCAATCCCCACTTCGCCAAATCGGCCCTGAGTCGCTATACCCCCTGGGATTTCATCGCCCTGGTGGAGAAGCATGGCATTCCCTACCACGAGAAGAAGTTGGGACAACTGTTCTGTGATCGCTCTTCCAAGGATATTGTCGCCATGCTGCTGGCGGAGTGCGCCGCGGTGGATGTCCGCATCCTCACCCACTCGCCGGCCCGCATCGAGTCCCTTGGCCCGCCGCATCGCTTGGACAGTCGCGAAGGACCGGTCACCTGCCACTCGCTGGTGATCGCCACCGGCGGTTACTCGATCCCCACGCTTGGCAGCACTGGCTTCGCCTTCGAATTCGCCGGTGAACTGGGCCTGGCGGTGGAGCCCACCCGGGCCGGATTGGTGCCGGTCACGCTGGAGAAGAAGCTGCTCGAGAAGCTCGACGATCTCGCCGGTGTTTCACTGGATACAGCCGTGACGGCCGGCTCGAATTCGTTCCGGGAAAACATCCTCTTCACCCATCGAGGACTCAGCGGCCCTGCCGTACTGCAGGCGTCCTCCTACTGGCAGCCCGGTGCGCCATTGGCCATCGATCTCTTTCCAGACCTGGATATCGGCGAGTACATCCGCCGCGCCCGCAGCGAAAGGCCGAAGTTGGAACTGCGGACCCTGCTCGGCCAGCTGCTCACCAGACGGGTGGCCCAACGCTGGTGCGAACTGTGGCTTGGCGACCAGACCCTGGAGCATCTCAGCGCTTCAGACATCGATGAGGTGGTGGCCCGCTGTCAGCCCTGGCAGGTCTGGCCAGCCGGCACTGAGGGTTACCGGACCGCCGAGGTGACCCTCGGTGGGGTGTCCACGGCAGCGCTGTCATCGAAGACCCTGGCCTGTCGCGAACATCCGGATCTCTACTTCATCGGCGAGGCGGTGGACGT
>SLTB01000185.1 GCA_007130155.1 Pseudomonadales bacterium | reverse complement strand
TGGCCTCAATCAGGGGCAGTTGCTCGAGCGCATCGAACCCCATGTGCTGGGCATGAACCGACTGGTGGGCACCTACGAGCGCGGCTGAGTGCAGGCAGCTCTGGGCCGGCATGGGCGGCTGCTCCGCCGCCGGCCTTGCTGCACATTGAGGGAAGGAGGGGAGCGTGCCCAGGCTGGAGTGTTTCTTTGATTGTTCGAGTCCCTGGACCTATCTGGCCTTCGAGGGCGTGTTGCCTATCGCCGAACGGCTGGGCCTGGACATCACCTGGCGGCCGTTCCTCGTGGGGGGCGTGTTCAACAGCGTCAACCCCAGCGTCTACGATAATCGTGAGCGGCCGGTGCCGGTCAAGGCCCGTTACTACGCCAAGGATTTGAAGGACTGGGCATGCTACCGGGGCCTTGCGATCGGCCAGCCACCGGTGTTTCCGGTCAACAGCGTGAAGGTCATGCGCGGTGCTTTCCTGGCCGAGCGCGAGGGCCTGCTGGAGCCCTATGCCCGGCGGGTGTTCAAGGCCTACTGGGGTGACCTCCTCGACATCAGCCAGGACGAAGTGATCACGCCCCTTCTGGCGGACGTTGGCCTCGATGTCTCGGCATTCTACGACTGGATTGGCAGCCCCGAGGCCAAACAGGCCCTGCGGGACAACACCGACGAACTCATTGCCCGCGGTGGCTTCGGGTCGCCCACTTTCTTTATCGATACGGATGACATGTACTTCGGCAACGACCGCCTGCCGTTGATCGAGCGGGTCCTCGAGGAGCGAACGAAGTCATGAGTCTCTACGACCGCTACATTCTTTCTCCCATGATCGATCGCATGTGCGGCACCCGCGAGGTGATGGAGATCCGTCGCGAGGTGGTTCCGGAAGCCGTGGGTGACGTGCTCGAGCTGGGCATGGGTTCGGGGCTGAATTTGAGCCTCTACGATCCCGACAAGGTGAGGCGGGTGGTGGGCGTCGATCCCGGTGAGCACATCACGGCCCTGGCCCGGGATCGCATGGCTGCCGCGCCTTTCGAGGTGGAACTGCTCGATTTGTCCGGCGAGGACGTTCCGGCAGAGGACCACAGCTTCGATTCAGCAGTGGTGACCTTCACGTTCTGTACCATCCCCAACGTCCATAGCGCCATGGCGGAAGTCCGACGCCTGCTGAAGCCTGGCGGCAAGCTCTACTTTGCCGAGCATGGCCTGTCGCCGGACCCGAAGATTGCCCGCTGGCAGCAGCGCATCAATCCCTTATGGAAGGTCCTTGCAGGGGGCTGCCACATCAATCGCGACACGCAGCAGTTGCTCAAGGACGGCGGCTTCCGCATCACCGACGTCCGCCAGAACCACGCCATGCAGGGCCCGAAGATCGCTACCTGGGTGACGCGAGGCGTGGCTGAGGTGCGGTGAAGACCGACCCTGTCGCCCTCAGTGCTGCAGACCGCTAACGAGGTTATCACGCCGCGTCTCGCCACCATCGCTCCGGTGCACGATGTGATGCCCGTCGACGACTTCCGTGTGGATGCAGCCCGTCCTCGGCCTCCGCAGCCAGCGCCAGGAAGCGCTCCGCCAGCACCCCGGGACGAGTCCGCGGAATCGTTCTCGGAATTCGGGGCATCCGCCCACTCCATGGCACGGTTCAGAGCAGCTGGCCACCTTCGATGTGCCAGAACGGCCCTCACGGTTCCCGCTGCAGTCTCGCGTCTCGCAATTCCTTGAAAGCTCTAGGCGGCTCCGCTGCATCGAGCCGAGCACTGACCTCGGCAGCGCAGGCTTCCGGCGAATTCTGGCGGGTGTCGATTTCCAGGTCATAGATGCCATGGGCATGGACCGCTTCGAAATGCGACAGCGCCGTGCCGGGGAAGCGGCCGGGGCGGCTGGCTTCGCGCTCCTGCACGACATCGAGTGGGGCGCGTACGGCCACGAACAGCACCGAAAAGCCATCCAGGGCATCGAGATAGTCATCGAGGGTGTCGGTTTCCAGGAACAGATCGTCGATGATCACGTCATTGCCGGCGGCAGCGAAGGCGGCGATGGCACGATGCATGCCTTGCAACATGCGTCGTCCGACGTCGCCGAAGCGGATGGCGGTGATTCGCCCACCGTCATGATCGATGGGAACGACGTTGAGACCTCGCGCTCCGGGTGTGCCTTCGGGTGAATTCAGGCCACGGTAGGCTGGGGGCATACCATCCCGGAATTGATCCAGCGCAAGATGAAACCAGGGCTCGCGGCGCGCCACCTGGATGGCGCGGGCGAGGGTGGTCTTGCCGGCGCTGGATGAGCCGTTGAGCAGGATGATGCGGCCGGCGCTCATGGGAACCCTTGCGTAGGCGGTATCGCGGGATTCGCCACGTTATGTAAGGCTGCCGGGCGAATCAAGGTGCGGGTGGGTTCCGCCTGCATGACTTCGATGACTTTAATGAAGGGGATGCTGGATGCAGGCGCTGTTGGGATTGGGGGTCCTGATCGGGATCGCCTGGCTGCTGTCGGAAGATCGTAAGGGCATTTCCTGGCGGCTGGTGGTCATCGGACTCGCCCTGCAGCTCGGACTGGCGCTGCTCATCCTCTATCTGCCTCTGGTGCGGGAAGGCATTCTGATGCTGAACGTGCTGGTGCAGACGCTGGAGCGGGCCACCTTCGAGGCGACCTCCTTCGTCTTCGGCTATCTCGGCGGTGCCGAGCCTCCCTTCGTGGTGGCCCGTGAAAACGCCATGTATCTGTTCGCGTTCCGGGTGATTCCCCTGATTCTGGTGTTCAGCGTACTGGTGGCGCTGGGCTGGTACTGGCGCATTCTGCCGCTGATGGTCCGGGGTGTCGGCAAAATGCTGGAGCGGACCATGGGGGTGGGCGGCGGCGTGGGCCTGGGCGCCGGCGCGAGCATCTTCATCGGCATGGTGGAAGCGCCCATGACGGTGCGGCCGCTGCTGGCGCGCTTCGATCGTGGTGAGCTGTTCGTGCTCATGACCTGCGGTATGGCCACCGTGGCGGGTACCGTCATGGTGCTCTACGCGACCATTCTCGAACCGGTGGTGCCCGGGGCCTTGGGCCATATTCTCGCCGCCTCGGTGATCAGCGCGCCCGCGGCCATCCTCATCGGCCAGATCATGGTGCCCATGGGGCAGGATACGGCCGGGTCGCACTTCGATGAGCCACCGCGCTATGGCTCCACCATGGATGCCATCACCCAGGGTACTCAGGACGGCATAAGGCTCTGCGTCAGCGTGCTGGCCATGCTGCTGGTGCTGCTGGCCTTGGTGGCGCTGGTGAACAGCGGTCTCGATCTGCTCCCAGCGTTGGCGGGGGAGCCATTGACCCTGCAGCGCATCCTGGGCTGGCTGTTCGCACCCCTGGCCTGGCTGATCGGCGTGCCCTGGTCGGAAGCGATGACCGCCGGCAGCCTGCTCGGCACCAAATTGGTGCTCAACGAGCTGATCGCGTACCTCGATATGGCGGCACTGGGAACGGAGGCGCTGAGCGAGCAGAGCAGGCTGATCCTGCTCTATGCCATGTGCGGGTTTGCCAATCTGAGTTCGCTCGGGATCATGATCGGGGGATTGGTGACCATGTGTCCCGAGCGCCGGGACGACCTGCTCTCACTGGCGCCCCGCACGCTGATTTCAGGCACGCTCGCCACTTTCATGACGGGCGCGCTGATCGGGTTGCTGAGCTGACCGGGACCGGTTGACCCTGGCTAATTGACGATGGAGCCGATCTGCACGTCGTAGATGCCGGCCTGGCGGGCGGAGTCCATGACGTGGATCAGGGCGTTGGTTGTGGAGTCCGCATGGGGTACCACCACCACCGGCGCGTCCGGATTCTCAGCCCGCATCCGCTCGATCATGGGGCGCACGGCACGCCAGTCGACGAAGCGCTGGGCGATGCGAAAACGATCGCGCTGGTCGATCTGCACCACGATGCTGCGCTTGTCGGGATCCGGCGGCGGCGGGGTCTCGGAAGGATCCGGCGGCGTCAGATCGAGGCCGACCTCCTGGATGAAGGTGGCGGTCACGATGAAGAAGATCAACATGATGAACACCACGTCCAGCATGGGCGTGAGGTTGATCTGAGTCTCTTCGTCTTCCTGTCGTGCTCCGAGCGGACGTCGCAAGGCCAGTTCTCCTGTCGTCGAGCCCGTGTTGAGCCGGACCCAGCTGAGTATGGTGAGAGTCTACCGCCAATGACAGACGATACAAAGCCGACAATGAGCGATATTTGCGCTTCAGGTGCTGACTGTCCACTTGCGTCATGACGCGGAAGCCGTGGGTCAGGCAGAATCAATCATCCCACCTAAATTAGGAGGTCCTGCTCGTGAAAATTGGTATCAATGGATTCGGCCGCATCGGTCGTTTGGTATTCCGGGCCGCCTGGGAGCGGGACGATGTGGAGATCGTCCACGTCAATGATCCAGGCGGGGACGCTGAGAATGCCGCCTATCTCCTCGAATTCGACAGCATTCAGAGTACCTGGTCGAGAGCGGTCAGTTCCGAGGCGGAAGCCTTGGTGATCGATGGCAAGTCTGTGCACTACAGCCGCGGCAAGGACTGCGCCGAAGCCGGCTGGAGTGGATCTGGCCCAACTGGAATAGACGTGTTGATCGAGTGCAGCGGGCGCTTCAAGACCGCCGACGCACTGGCTCCTTACCTGGCGGCAGGCATCGGTCACGTTATCGTCAGCGCGCCGGTGGGGGATGCCGATGTTCCGAACATCGTCGTCGGGGTTAACGATGCGGCCTTCGACCCGGAACGTGACCGGCTGGTGAGCGGGGCGTCCTGCACAACCAACTGCGTCGCGCCAGTGGTGAAGGTGCTGCACGATCATTTCGGCGTGGTCAGGGGTTCTCTGAACACCATTCATGCGGTCACCGCGACCCAGGTGGTCCTGGACGGCTTTCACAAGGATCCGCGACGGGGCAGGGCGAGCTCAGCATCGCTCATTCCCACTACCACGGGGTCTGCCAAGGCCATAGGCCGCATCTTCCCGGACCTTAATGGCCACATCTCAGGGGTGGCGGTGAGGGTGCCGGTGACCTGTCCATCCATCACGGACTGCACCTTCGAGGTGCGTAAAGCCACGGATCGTGAAACGGTCAATGCGGCCATGGCGGCAGCGGCTGCGGGTGAACTGGCCGGGATTCTGGGCTACGAGGAACGGCCTCTGGTATCCATCGACTACGTGGGTGACTCGCGCTCGTCCATCGTCGATGCCGGCACCACGCTGGTGGTGGACAGTCATCACGTCAAAGTGCTGGCCTGGTACGACAACGAAATGGGCTATGCGAAACGGCTCATTGATTTGATGGGGCGTATCGGAGACTGAGCCGCCGATGTCGCATCAGGCCTGCTGGGATGGATCATGAGCGGGACCGGGATCGCCAGCCCTATCGGCCAGTATGGGGTGGTGACGCTGGGCTACTGGGCGTTCACGCTCACCGACGGTGCGCTGCGCATGCTGGTGGTGCTGTTCCTCCACGGCATCGGCTTCTCGCCGCTGCAGATCGCCCTGGCCTTTGTGATCTACGAATTCTGCGGGGTGATTACCAATCTCACCGGTGGCTGGCTCGGTGCACGCTTCGGTTTGAACCTGTCCATGCAGACTGGGTTCGTCCTGCAGATCATTGCCCTGACCATGCTGGCAGTGGAGCCATCGCTGCTGACCCTGGGCTGGGTGATGATCTCCCAGGCCTTGGCGGGCGTAGCCAAGGATCTCAACAAGAATGCCGCCAAGAGCAGCCTTCGAGTACTGCTTCCGGAAGGCGGTGGGCGACTGTATCGCTGGGTGGCGCTACTCACTGGCTCCAAGAACGCGCTGAAAGGGGCGGGCTACTTCCTCGGCGGCCTGCTGCTGGCCACCCTGGGATTCCAGGGGGCCGTGCTGGCCATGGCGGCTGGCCTGACGGTGGTGCTGCTCATGGGTCTGGTGCTGCTGCGCGCCGACCTCGGTCGGGCCAAGCAGAAGCCGAAATTCAGTGACCTGATTTCCTCCAGCCGGGCCGTGAACATCCTCTCCGCGGCCAGACTGTTCCTGTTTGGCTCCCGGGATGTCTGGTTCGTGGTAGCGCTGCCGGTTTGGCTGCAGACCGTGGCAGGCTGGTCGCCCCAGGCCGTGGGGGGCTATCTGGCGGCCTGGATCATCGGCTATGGCGCCATCCAGGCGCTGGCGCCGACGATCACTCAGCGCAGCGGCGCCCCGGACGGTCGCATGGCCATGCTCTGGGCACTGGCTCTGGCCGTGGTTCCGCTGCTGCTGGCCGTGCTGGTCCAGGACGCAGCGGATGTGACTTGGCTGGCTGTCGGGCTGATCGTCTTCGCGCTGCTGTTTGCCGTGAATTCGGCTGTTCACAGCTACCTCATTCTGGCCTGGGCGCGGGCGGATGGGGTGTCGCTGGACGTGGGCATCTATTACACCGCCAATGCGGCAGGAAGGCTCTTCGGTACGCTTCTGTCAGGCTGGCTCTATCAGACACAAGGACTGACTGCCTGCCTGTTGGCGGCCACCGCGTTCATGGTGGCCACCGTGCTTATCTCGATGGGTTTGCCCCAGGGAAGTGGTGCGTACCTGGATAAGGGAGAATCGAGATAAAATTTTTAAAAGCCTGAATTATAATTACTTATTAAGAAAATTGAGCGGCAGGCCACCCTCCGGCCAGGGGAAGCTGACCAGCTTGCCGGTGCTGGAAAGAGTGGCGTAGGCCGTGCGCAGATCGGGCCCGCCGAAGCAGATGTTGGTGGTCAGCAGGTCCGGCAGAGGCAGGTGATCGGCCGTACCGGCTGCGGGATCGATAATACTGATGCCGCCCTGGATGATGGTGGCAACGCAGACGCGGCCGCGGGCATCGAGCGCCAGGGAATCGTAGAGCAGATAGCCGGGCGGCACCGGCAGCAGGCGGCCGCCGTCGGGTCGGTCACGGCGTTCGGTAATGATTTCGCCGGGACCGGAAAGGCGCCACTCCCACAGACGACCGGTGAGGGTTTCGGCCACATAGAGCGCGTCCTCCGTTGGCGAGAGGCCGACGCCATTCGGGCCCTCGAGTGGGAAAATCTTCTCCTCGATGGAACTGCCATCGGGACGGGCATAGAAAACTCCGGTTCGGTCCCGCTCCCTCGTGCCGGTCTTGCCGTGATCGGTGAACCAAAATCCGCCGCTGGCATCGAAGACGATGTCGTTGGGACCGCGCAGCGGCTGGCCGTCGCAATGGTCATAGACGGTTTCGAAGCTGCCCGTGGCGAGATCGACTCTTTCGATGCGCCCGCCGCGGTAGTCAGATGGTGTCTCGCCCGGATACAGACGGCCATTGCGTTCGTGCCAGACGAAACCGCCGTTGTTGCAGACGTAGCAATGCCCGTCGGGGCCGATGGCGGCGCCGTTGGGTCCACCTCCCAGCTCTGCGATCACGCTGATGGTGCCGTCCGGCTTGACCCGACTGAGGGTGCCGCGGGCGATCTCCACGAGCACGATGCTGCCATCGGCCATGGCAATGGGCCCTTCCGGGAAGCGCAGACCGGAGGTGATCTCGGTAATGACGGGGGCTTGCACGGCATTCTCCTTGTCTTAATGGCCAGTCTGAACAGTTGTCTGGCTGTCCGGTTTTGTTTTGATCTATGGGGTTTTCTGGATGTCCGATAATGTTCTGGGTGTCCAGTCATGTTGTGGATGTCCAGCCCGGGCCTCCGGTATGGGTGCTCAGGCGCGAACCGTTCCGGCGTCGGGGTCCCGGATCAGGCCAACGCCCAGGCTGGCCCAGAGGATGGCGAAACCGACGGCGGCCAGATTGAAGAAGAGGAAGGGCAGATAGGTGAATGTGGCGACTCCGAGGGTGGCGGCCATGTAGGCTCCGCAGGTGTTCCACGGCACCATCACCGACGTCAGGGTGCCGCCGTCCTCCAGGCTCCGCGACAGGTTCAGGCGCGACAGCCCGCGATCTCCGTAGGCCTTCTCGAACAGGCGTCCCGGCACTGCAATGGCCATGTACTGATCCGCCGCCAGAACATTGGCCAGAAAACTCGTACTCAAGGTCGTCATGATCAGACTGGCGCTGCCGCGGACAAAGTAGAGCAGGGCCTCCACCAGGCGGTGCAGCAGGCCCGTGCGTTCCATGACGCCGCCGAACACCATGGCAGTCATGATCAGCCAGATGGTGTTGAGCATGCTCGACATGCCGCCGCGATCGAGCAGGCTGGTGATTTCGGCAGCGCTGCTGCTGCTTTCGTAGCCATCGAACAGCGCAATCCATGCGCCGGTGAAAGCGGCGGCGAGGCCGGTCATGCCCTCCGGCGCCAGGGCCACGGCGGCGTCGTACTGCAGCACAACGGCCAGCACGGCGCCCATCACCGCACCGAGGGCCAGTACGGGCAGGGGCGGGTAACGCCTAGACGAGAGCACCACGAGCACGGCCAGGGGAAGCAGGGTCATCACGCCCAGGTAAAACTCTGCGGCGAGTTCGGCCTCCAGCAGAAGGTGCAGCGTCGACTCACTGTCGGCGCTGCCGCGGCCGATGACGGTGAACAGGAGCATGGCTACGACCATCGCCGGGCCGGCGGTCCAGATCATGTTTCGGATGTGGTCGAAGAGGTCCACGCGGCTGACGGCAGCAGCCAGATTGGTGGTATCGGACAGTGGTGACATCTTGTCGCCGAAGTAGGCGCCGGAGATCACCGCACCGGCCGTGATGGCCGGGGACAGCTCCATCGCCTGGCCGGCGCCCATGAGGGCCACGCCGATGGTGCCTGCTGTGGTCCAGGAACTGCCGATGGATACCGAGACCAGAGCACAGATCACACATGCCGCCGGATAGAACCACTGTGGCGAGAGCAGGTGGGTGCCAAGCAGGATGAGGTAGGGCACGGTTCCTGAAAGAATCCAGGCGCCAATCAGTGCGCCAACCATCAGCAGGATGAGCATGGCAGGCAGGGCAATGGTGATGGCGGTGACGATGCCTTCCTGAAGCGCAGGCCAGCGAGTCCCGCGGCGCATGCCGACAAGCCCTGCGAATGCTGCGGCCAGCAGTAGTGCGATTTGGTTGGGGCCGTAGGAGGAATCTTCACCGAAGATGGCCACGGATGCCGCCAGCATGCTCACCAGCAAGAGCACGGGCGACAGCGCTTCGATCAATAGCGGCGGCTTCGGGTCTGGCGTCATGACCGCGTCTGCGGCCGCCTCACGCGCATCATCAATATGGGCTGGCAAGATCGGATCCTCGGCGTTGTGCAGGGCAAGCAGGACGTTTTCACGCAGCCGAGCAGCCCAAATGGCGAATGGCCTGGCAGAGACTTTAGCCTGTCTACCTGATCGAATCACGGCTCTTGCGCATACCGAAGCTGCCCCGCCGTATACTTGCGGGCGCCAGGACATGGCGCGGCAAACTAGTCGGGGCTCTCATAGTTGCCCATCCACACGGAGATGCATTCATGACCCATGGCCGACAGACGATGACGCTGATGGTGACGATGGCGGTGCTCATGCTGGGCACCGGCTGCCAGCCCCTCTCTTCAGGTGCCTATGCGGAGGAGGAGGAACGGACCCTTGGTGAAGTCGCAGATGATTTCAACATTACCTCGGCGGTGAGGGCGCGCCTGCTGCGCGATGATGGCATCCGCAGTCGCGATATCTCCGTGGAGACCCGCCGCGGCATCGTGACCCTGTATGGCCACGTTGCCACCGAGCAGATGGAGCGGCGCGCACTCGAGCTCGCCCGAGGTCTGCCGAACGTGGTGGACGTGCAATCCAGGCTGGTTGTCCTGCAGCCCGATGGCTGAGGCGAATGGACAAATCCTGGACGCCTGTCAATTCCAATGGCTCACGATCCTGGTTTTAACCCCAAGCCCTGGCGTTTCTTGGCCAGACGAAACGCCTATCGGTTGGCGGACAGAGGTTGGTCGAGCTGGGCGTTATGCACAGTGCCCCCATTCGAGGTGACATTCGGGTGACTACGGCGCAAAAGTGATCCTGTTTCGACAAAATATCATTATCTAATTGATTTATATATAATTTTAATTATGATTACTTTTTGAACAGGTTGGCGAGAAGCTGACGAGCCGGGCCCTCGACGCCCATCAGCGCAGGTTGTCCCCAGAGTTATCCACAGCTGTTGTGGACAACCGCCGACTCTCACGTGAGGGGCTTTGCGAGCCAATCCTTCGGCTTGATGAACCACTCCGTCAAACGAGCCTCAGGCGAACCCGGTTCCGCCTGCCAATTGTACTTCCAGGCGGCCAGGGGCGGCAGTGAAGCCAGCACCGACTCGATCCTTCGACCTGACTGCATGCCGTAACGGGTCCCGCGATCGATGGCGAGATTGAACTCGGCATAGCGGCCGCGTCGATAGAGCTGGAAGTCGCGTTCGCGCTGGCCATAGGGTGTGGCCTTGCGCCGGTCAAGGATGGGCATGTAGGCGCTCAGGAAGTGCTCGCCTACGCTGCGGGTGAAGGCGAACGCCGACTCGTAGCCTCCTTCGGTCCAGTCGTCGTAGAAAATGCCTCCGATTCCGCGCTGCTCGTCGCGATGGTCGAGATAAAAGTAGCGGTCGCACCAAGCCTTCAGGCGGGGGTAGAGCTCGGCGCCGAAAGGATCGCAGGCAGCCTTGGCTTCGGCGTGCCAGTGCACGGCGTCCTCCTCGAAGCCGTAGTAGGGCGTGAGATCGAAGCCACCGCCGAAGTACCACACCGGCTCCTCGCCGGCATCGGCGTCGACCACGAAGCAGCGCAGGTTCATGTGGGTGGTGGGGGCGTAGGGATTGCGGGGATGAACGATCAGGGAAATGGCGGTGGCCTGGAAGCCGCGCCCGGTCAGTTCCGGATTACGCTCCGTGGCCGCGGCCGGCAACTGCTGACCGATGGAGTGCGTGAACTGCACCGCGGTCTTCTCGATCACCGGTCCGTCGGCTAGCACCCGAGGACGCGCCAGCCCGCCGCCGGGACCCGGCAGTTCCTCACGGCTGAAGTCGGCGCCGCCGTCCTCGGCTGCCAGCGCCGCGCAGATGCGATCCTGCAGGTCCATGAAATAATCGCGGACCGTGAGGATATCGGGCCGATCGGTCATGAAGCGGTTCTCCATTCGAGTGGGCACATGCGGCGAGCATGCCCTGCGCGAACGCTGCCGGCCATGCTCTGAATCAATTTTGCTTCGCCACGGAGTGGCTTCAGAGGGTATCGCAAAACGCGTGCAGCTCTCTGTGGGAGCCACCGACTGGTGCAACAGCTGTTCCCGCAGATACCGACCTTGTACTGTCCTTGCATTGTCGCCGTAGACCCGGTCGCTTATGCTTGCGCGCGTCGAATTCCATCACGGGTGAAGGAGAGAGCATGCCGGGCATCACAGCCTTCGGGGGATACGTGCCGCGTCTGCGACTGGCGCGCCAAGCCATTGCCGCTGCCCACACCTGGGCCGACCCGGCCATCAAGGCCCGCGGCAAGGGCGAGCGCAGCATCTGCAACTGGGACGAGGACGCCGTGACCATGGGCGTCGAGGCGGCGCGGGATTGCCTCGGCCCGGCCAGCGAAGGTGCCACGGCCGCCGACGCTCCCGAAGCGCTGTACTTCGCCTCCACCAGCTTCCCTTTCCTGGAGCGTCAGAATGCGGGGATTCTGGCCACTGCACTGGGCCTGGACGGCGATCGCATGTCCCTGGACGTGACGGGCTCTCAGCGCGCGGGGACCTCTGCACTGATGCAGGCGCTGGCCGCAGTGGGCGGAGGGCTCATGAACGACGCTCTGGTGGTGGCCGCCGATAAGCGCCGCAGCAAGGCGAGTTCCGCTGGTGAGTTCGCTTACGGGGATGGTGCCGCAGCAGTGCGCGTCGGTTCAGAGGACGGCCTTTTGAAGTTCCGCGGTGGCCACACCGTCACCGTGGATTTCGTCGACCACTTCCGTGCCGAGGGCGAGGCCTTCGAGTACACCTGGGAGGAGCGCTGGATCCGCGATGAGGGCCTGGCCAAGATCGTACCGCCGGCCATTGCTTCTGCCCTGGAGAAAAGTGGTGTGAAGGCGACCGACGTGGCGCACTTCTGCATGCCCTCGACCATCGCCCGCGCCGTGGACGGCATCGCCAAGGCCTCCGGCATCCCGGCCGCCGCCGTGCGCGACAACCTCCATGCAACCCTTGGTGAGTGCGGTGCGGCCCATGCCCTGGTGATGCTGCTGCACGCCATTGAGGGTGACGTGAAGCCCGGCGAAATCGTCGTGGTGGCCGCTTTCGGTCAGGGCTGCGACGTGCTGGTCTTCGAGGTCACCGAGGCTTTGGCGTCCGCCACGGTCAGGCGCGGTATCCGGGGTTCCCTGGCCTCGGGCAAGTCCACGGACAACTATCAGCAGTATCTGGCCTTCAACAACCTCATCGAACTCGACAAGGGCATGCGGGCCGAGCGCGACGACTACAAGACCGCGCTCACCGTGACCTACCGCAAGCGCGACATGCTGCTCGGTCTGGTGGGCGGGCGCTGCACCCGCTGCGGAACGCTGCAGTTCCCGCGCACGGATGTCTGCGTGAATCCC
>SLTB01000130.1 GCA_007130155.1 Pseudomonadales bacterium | reverse complement strand
TAGGCCGGCGGCAGCAGCACGGTGAGATTGCCGACGAACAGGGCGAGCTGAATGCCGCCGGTGATCCGCGACCGCTCATGGTAGTCCCGGGACATCTCCGCGCCCCAGGCGAAGAGCGTGATGGTGTACATGGTGGAGCCGACGTAGAACACCACCATGCTGGCAATGAGATAACCGGGCGAGACCAGATCCGGAAAGGGGACCAGGAATATCGCCACCACGCCCAGCATCACCACCGGCGTGGCCAGGACGCACCAGTGCCGGCGCCGCCCCCAACGGCTCGGGTAGCGATCACCCAGCACCCCCATGAGGGGATCGGTGAACAGGTCGAAGAAGCGCACGATCATGAACACCGTCCCGACCATGGCCATGGCGGCGGCGGCGCCCATGCCGCCCTGCTGGAACAGAGTCGCGTAAAACGGTGGCACGAAAATGGCCAGCGGCAGCCCCATGGCCGACAGCGGAACAGCCGGGAAGATCAGCGCCAGCAGGCGGGACGTAGCCAATCGTTCGGGGTCCTGCCCCGGCTTGCGATCACTGCTCATTGCCCGTTCTCCGGTGCCAACCAGCACCTGTGATGGTGACCTGAGGTCCTGAAAATCTCACAGAAGCCCTGGCTTCCGCAAAGGCTGTGTCCGGCAAAGAAATCGGCCAGAATGGCCGGCTTACGCAAACGGGCAGGCTGACGCATGACTGTCGAGATCGCCCTCGTGCTGTGCATCCTAGGCGGCTCCCTGCTGCTGTTCGTCACCGAATGGGTGCGCATGGACCTGACGGCACTCATGGTGCTGTCATCGCTGGCCGTGCTCGGCCTGGTTTCACCCACTGAAGCCGTCAGCGGCTTCAGCAATGCTGCAGTGATCACAGTGCTGGCCATGTTCATCCTGAGCGAGGGCCTCACGCGCTCAGGCATTGCCGACATCATCAGCCGCAACGTTGCGCGCATGGCGGGACGCAGCGAGGTCAGGATGATCGCCGTGTTCATGCTGGTCAGCGGCATTCTGTCCGCCTTCATGAACAATATCGGCGTGGCCACTCTGATGCTGCCGGTAGCCGTGGAAGTGGCCCGCGCAGCGGGCATCGCGCCATCACGGGTGTTGATGCCCCTGGCCTACGGCACCCTGCTGGGCGGCATGACCACCCTCATTGGCACGCCCCCCAACCTCCTGGTCAGCATGACCATGATCGATGGCGGCGTGGAAAGCTTCGGATTCTTCGACTTTGCCTGGATCGGCCTGCCCGTGCTGTTGATCGGCACGGCCTTCGTGGCCCTGATCGGCCGCCATCTGCTGCCGCAGACCGACACTACCGCCACCGAAGCCGGCCAGCGCGATCTGCGTCAGCAATACAGCCTGCAGGAGCGCATCTTTGCGCTGAGGGTCCCTGCAGATTCCGTATTCGTGGGCAAGACCCTGGCGGACACCGCCCTGCCCACCTCTGCCAATCTGGTCATCATCGCTGTCACCCGCCACGGGCGCACCGAGGCCCTGCCGGATCGTAAGAAGGTCCTGCAGGCCGGTGACGTCCTGCTGGCCCAGGGCCGGCTGGACCGCTTCGAAATGCTCCGACGCTGGAACACGCTGGCCATCGAGCGCGAAGCCCCGATCCTGCTCGAAAAGCTCTGGGAAAAATCGGCCATGGTCGAAGTGGTGATCGACGCAGACGCCACCCTCATCGGTGAGACCCTGCACCATCGCCAGTTTCGGGAACAGCATGCCGCCAACGTCCTGGCCATCCGTCGCGGCAGCAGCGTCCGCCGGACACGGCTGTCGAGCATGCCGCTGGCGGCGGGTGATCGTCTGTTGCTGCAGTGCGCCGAGGACAATCTGGAAAAACTCGGGACATCCAAGGAGTTCAGCGCTGTCTCAAGACTCACGCCTACCGACCTCGACGAGACCTATCAGCTCGACGAGCGCCTGTTCGTGCTGCGGGTTCCCAAGGATTCGACCCTGGCTGGAACGACGCTGGCGGAGAACCGGCTCGGCGATGCCTTCGACTTCCGACTGCTCGGCATCTTCCACGACGCTGCCCTGAAGGAATGGCCGGGCTCTGACGAGGTGGTGGAGGCGACAGATCTACTGCTGATCCAAGGCCGAGAGGAAGACCTGGACGTGCTCCGAGGGCTGCAGCAACTGGAGATTCTCGATGATCCGGCACCCTACCTGGACGTCTTCAACTTAGGCCAGCTTGAACTGGTAGAAGCCACCCTGCATCCCCGCGTCCGGCTGCAGGGCCGGACGGTGGCGGATCTCAAGCTTCGGGAGCGCTACGAGGTGGAGGTGGCGGCACTGTGGCGCGACGGCGAATCACACCGTTCGGCGCTGGGCAGCATGACGCTGGCCGCAGGCGATGCCCTGCTCATCGTTGGTCCCAAGCGGCGCCTCGCCCTGCTCAACGAAGACGAGGACCTGATCATCCTCAACCCGGTTCATGCCAAGCCCGTGGATTCGAGCAAGGCCCCCCTGGCAGGCGCCCTGATGCTGGGTATGGTCGCGGTAGCCATGGCAGGATGGATGCCCATCTCGGTCGCGGCACTGGTGGCGGCAACCCTGATGATCCTGACCCGCTGCCTGACCATGGACCAGGCCTACGGTGCCATCGAGTGGCGGACAATCTTCGTCATCGCCGGCATGATTCCGCTGGGCATAGCCATGCAGCAGTCCGGGGCGGCGACCTGGCTGGCCAGCGGCGTCCTGGACCTGCTCGGGGGGTTCGGTCCCTGGGCCGTGATCGCCGGCCTCTACGCCATCACCACCCTCGGAACCCTGATGATCCCCGCTGCCGCCCTGGTGCTGATCATGGCTCCCCTGGCCCTGTCCCTGGCCATGGAACTCGGAGTGTCGCCAGCAGCACCGCTGATGGCCGTGGCCATCGCCGTCTGTGCAAGTCTGTCGAGCCCAGTGTCTCACCCGGCCAACATTCTGGTGATGGGTCCCGGGGGCTACAAGTTCGTGGACTACATGAAGCTCGGCCTGCCGCTGCAGATCGTGGTGTTCGCGGTGGCCGCCGTGCTGATGCCCATCGTCTGGCCGCTGTAGCGGCCCACCAACGTCCTGGCGCTGTCGGGAGAGCAACGGTCGAACACCGCGCCGCCGTTACAGATCGCCAGCAATGCGGGCGCCCGCAGGACCAAGGACCAAGCCAGGCTCGAGCACGCAGCTGATGACAGTGCGGCTCAGCCGGCCTTTCGTGCCTTCCTGAAATCCGGCTCGCGTTTGGCCAGGAAGGCGGCGATGGCCTCCTTGTGCTCAGGTGAGGTGTAGCACCGCTCAAGGGCTTCGAGCTCCCGCTTCTGCACCACCGCGACATCCGCCTCGGCTGCGTTGACGGTGATCAACTGCTTCACCGCCCGCAGGGCCGACTGGGGATTGTTACCCATGGCCTTGGCCATCTCACGAGCGGCGGGCAGCAGCTCGTCGGCATCCACCGCCCGATCGATGAGCCTGATGGCCGCCGCCTCCTCACCGCTGACGGTCTTGCCCGTGAGCATGAGTTCATTCGCCATGCCAAAGCCGCAGCGCAGGGTGACGTACTGGGAGCTGGCCAGTTCCGGGACCAGACCCATCTTGATGAAGCGCAGGCTGAGCTTGGCATCGCGGCTGGCGATCAGGTAGTCCATGGGCAAGACCTGGGTCAAGCCGACGCCGATGCAGGCGCCATTGATGGCCGCTACCAGGGGCTTGGACTCCCGTACCAGTTCCACCCAGTTGCGCATGATGGGCCGCTCGGCCGCAGCACCTTCATCTTTCTGTTGGGCTTGCGGCTGCTCTTGCTGTTGTGCCTGGAAGACATCGGCAATGTCCGCACCGGCACAGAAGCCACGACCCGCACCGGTGATCACGATGGCCTCGATGTTGTCATCGGCATTGGCCGCGGCAATGGCCTCGCCGAGCTCTGAACCCATCTTGTGAGTCCAGGCATTGAGTCGGTCGGGTCGGTTCAGGGTAATGGTGAGGAGACCCTCGCTGGTCTCGGTGAGGATGGTGTCGAAGCTCATGGCTGCTGCTCTCTATCCAGTCGGTAATGGAACAGATATCAGTGAATAGCGGCCAGAAAGTCCAGCAGCAGGGCATTGGTCTCATCCGCCCGCTCCTGCTGCACCCAGTGTCCGCAGCCATCGAGGATCACCGACTGATGCAGCTTCGGCAAGGTCTCCCCGAAACGGGCGATGGCTGACGCGCCCCAAATCGTCGGACCGTCCTTCGAACCGCCCACGAACAGTGCCGGAATGGTGATGGGCCGATCGGCGAAGGCGGCCAGATCTTCCCAGTCCCGGTCCACGTTGCGATAGCGGCTCAAGGGCCCGAAGAATCCCGAGTATTCGAACTCACGGGTGTAAACGTCGAGATCGGTCTCGGTCAGCCACGCTGGCATGGTCTCGGGATAGACGAACTTCTCCTTGAGGGTGCGGCCACGATCCACCATGGCGATGTTGGGACCGTTGTCGATGTCGCCGGAGGCACACCAGTAAAAGCCCAGCAGCCAGCTGCGCACATCCTGCTCAATCTCCGTCTCGGCGCGGCCAGGCTGCTGGAAGTACTCGATGTAGAACTCGTTCTCCCCCGCCATGGCACGCATGCCGCTGCTCGGCCGGCTCGGACCATGAGGTGCTGCGTAGGGCACCGACAATCCGGCCACGCCGCGGAAGAGATCGGGTCGCAACAGGGCCGAGTTCCAGGCGATGGGTGCGCCCCAGTCATGGCCGATGATGGTGGCAGGTCCGCCACCGAGAGCTGCGACGACGCCCACCACGTCGGCCACCTTCAGGACCATGCGATAGTCCTCGACCGCAGTCGGCTTCGATGACCGTCCGTAGCCGCGCACATCCATGGCCACAGCCCGATAACCGGCTCCTGCCAACGCCGGCAGCTGATGACGCCAGGAATACCAGGACTCAGGGAAACCGTGGACCATGAGCACCAGCGGACCCTCGCCCTGCTCGGCCAAGTGAATGCGGATGCCGTTGGCCTCTACACAGTGAAACTTCAGATCGCTCATGCGTTCACCACCTGCCCGCTGTGGGCGCTGCTGTATCCGGCCTCAGCACTCCATGCCAGCTCGCCGTTGACGATCACCGCCTCGATGCCGCGGGCATGACGCACGTAGCGCATGCCCTGCTCGGGCATGTCAAAAGCGGCCTCTTCATCGCCGCGGTCGATGATGGCCGGATCGAAGATGGTGACGTCGGCCGCCAGCCCTGGCTGCAGCAGGCCGCGATCGCTGATGCCCCAGATCCGCGCGGTATCGGCGGTGATCTTCTTCACTGCCGCTTCCAGGGTGAAATCCTGGCGATCACGGACGAAGTGACTGAAAAGATAGCCGGTGTCGCCATAGGTGGAGAAAGACTGGATGTGGGCACCGGCATCGCTGGCGCCGATGTGCACCATGGGATGGGCCAAAAGCGGGCCGACGCGAGCCGGGTCGTTGTGGCCGAGATTCGCTGCCAGAAAACTGGCCTGCAGGTCGTTGGCCAGGGAGATCGCGACCATGACCCGCGCCGGTGTGCTGCCGCGCTCGGCGGCAATGTCACCGAGCGTCCGGCCCACCAAACCCGCGTCTTCCCGCCGGATCACGGCGCGGACCCGGATCGTATCGAAGCGTTCGATGTTGCCATCAGGCTCGGCCTCGTTGATGAGACCGTCGAGATGCTCGGGGTTGGCCAGCGCCGCGATCTTCTGCTCCCGCGGCAGGCGCATGGTCCGATACCAGCCCGGGGTGAAAGCGAACAACAGGCTGGCCACCTCGAAGGTGAAGCTGATGTCGATGGGCCGGGTCTGCACCTGCGGCCAGACCCGCGCGCCCCGGGCCATCTGCTCACTCACCCGTGCCAGCACCCGGGCAACATTGTCCGGGACGGCGGCGGAGTCGAACAGCGGCGAGAACGTCGTGGGAATCTGGTGCTTCAATGACAGCTCGGCGAGCTGGTCCACCCGCGCCAGGGTGATGTCGGTGGCGTAGAATTCCGGGACCACCTGCAGCATGCGACCGTACTCGCCGAGTACCGCTGCCAGGGCATCGAGCTCCTCGAAGTGGGCATAGCGGCTGGGCACCGGCTGCAGGTTCTCGTCCACATCGACAAAGCTTGTGGACAGGCCGATGGCGCCGGCCTCGAGGCACTGTCGCAAAAGTTGCTGCATCGCGGCCAGTTCATCGGCATCAGCCGCCCGCTCCGTGGCGGCATCACCCATGACCCAGAGTCGGATCACACTGTGCCCCGCCAGCGGCGCGACGTTCACCGCAAGCTTCTTGCGCAGCGCTTCCAAGTAGCCGTCAAAGGACTCCCAGGTCCACTCGAAGGCACCGTCGAAGGCGGCGTCCGGCATTTCCTCGATCTGCTGGAACATACCTACCAGCCGCGGCCGGTGCTCGGCCTTAAGGGGAGCCAGCGACAGCGAGCAGTTGCCGGGGATCACGGTGGTGATGCCATGCTCCAGTGCCGGTCGGGCCTGACCGTCCCACAGCAGCTGAACATCGAAATGGGTATGGGGGTCGATGAAACCCGGGGCCACCACCCGCCCGGCGGCATCGATCTCCCGGGTTGCGCTGCCAGGGATGCGCCCGCCTACGTGAACGATGCGGCCATCACGGATGCCTAGATCCCCGAAGAAGGACGGCAGGCCGGTGCCGTCGACGAGACGGCCATTGCGAATGATGAGATCCATCTATTCAGTCTCCAGGTTGTTCCAGAATATGCATGATGTGCTGCCAGGACTGCCCAACGAGATCCTCCAGGCGCGTGGCGGCGCAGCGCTCGAACAGGCGCGCAGCCCCATGGGCATCGAGGCCGACATGGCCACTGCCACCGTTGTCATAGCGGATAGTCAAAAGCAGTTCAGCACTGCCATCGTGGCCGGGGGTCACCACGGCGCGCTCGATGGTGGCTTCAGCCATCGGTCGGCTGCGAATGGACCAGGGGGGCCTCGGTGAAGATCACGTCAGAGCCGAGTATCCTGCCACCCGGCTTGCGCAGGAACAGGTGCAGGTTCCAGCTTTTCAGCGCTTCGAGCGCGGCATCGGTTTCCAGCCCCGACAGGGCGCGACGGGCGATGTCCGGCCAGTCCTCGCCGGGGTGGGCAACGGTGAAACTGCGGGCTCGGGACAGGGTCATGAAAGGCTCCGTCATCATTAATTTATAACATGTTATAATCCAAACTCGGGCGCGAGTCACCCCCGCGTGGAGATTCGCGGAGAAATCAAAGGAGTCATACATCCATGCCGACCCGGGAGGAAGCCAAGGCCCAGCGCCGAGAGGCCATCATCAACGCCGCCTTGCGGCTGATGTACGCTCGCGGCGACAGTGGCTTCTCCATGCGCGCGCTGGCGGACGCCGCCGGCGTCTCCATCGCCACACCCTACAACCTGTTCGGCTCCAAGCAGGCCATCATGCTGGCGGTACTCGATACCGGCATGGCCCACTACGGCGAGCGCCTGGCGAAACTCCACGCCGACGAGCTCGAGATATTCTTCGAAGCGGTGTCCCTGGCCACCGAGCTCTATGCCGAGGCGCCCAAATTTCATCAGGCCGTCCTGTTCTCTGCCTACGGAGACGGCGGCCGCGACTACCGGGCGGTTTTCGGCGATCCACGCTTTCTGTTCTGGAAGGATCTGGTGACGCGGGCCCGGGAGGCCGGCTTCCTCCACGCTGAGATCGACCCGAGCGCCCTGGCCCTGGCCCTGAGCCAGCAGTTCTTCATCTGCATTCTGGAATGGGCCTACGGCGAGATCGAACTCGACGAGCTCGAACAGCGCGTCCACTACACCTTCGCCCTGCTCCTCAATGGTGCCGCCACCGCCAGCGGTGGCGCCCGCCTGAAGCCACGGATCAGCGCCCTGCAGCAGCGGCTCACTGACAGGTGGTCGATCAGCGACCCACGAACGCCGGCTGACGCTTCTCGATGAACGCCGCCACACTCTCCTTGGAATCCTCGGTCTGCATCAGTGACCGGATCTGATCGATGGTCCAGGCGCCGAGTTCCCGCCAGTCCGGATCCAACGCCCGCCGCAGGCCGGCCTTCAGCGCCTTCACCGCCAGCGGCGGATTGGCGGCGATGCGCTCGGCCAGTGCCATGGCTTGTGGCATCAACTCCGCGTGAGGCACGACCCGGGACACCAGGCCGATGTCCTGGGCGGTGGCCGCATCGATCACCTCACCGGTAAACAGCAGCTCAGCGGCCTTCTCCCGACCCACCAGCTGCGCCAGACGTCCGAGCCCCGCCACATCACTGCAAAGCCCGCGGATGACGAACAGTTCGCCAAAGCGGGCCTTCTCCGCCGAGGCGATGCGGATATCCGCCATCAGCGCCAGCTCCATGCCCCAGCCCAGGGCATGTCCGTTCACCGCTGCGATCACAGGAATATCGGTGGCGAGCAGCGCATCCGCTGCCGGTGTCAGCCCGCCTGTGAGCTTGCTGCGCGCAACCGCCGCAGGCGGTGGACCACCTTTGCCGCCAAGGATCTGCTTGACGTCATCGCCGGCGCAGAAGGCCCGATCACCGGCCCCGGTGATCACCAGCACCCGGGCGTCGGACTCGCGCACGGCATCCTCCAGCGCCATGTAAAGGGTATAGGTCAGTGAGTTCATGGCCTCGGGGCGATTCAGGGTGATCACCCCTACGTGGCCGTGTCGTTCGTAGTGCATTTCGCCTGCAGTCATGACTGTGTTCCCTCCCACGGACTATCCACAACGGATTCGAGGATGTTCTAATCCCGGCAGATTATCCAGATCGTGCCCATCGCCATCCGAGGAGGACGCACCACCATGGACTTCGAGATCCCGAAGCATCTGCAGGACTATCTCGCCGAGCTCGACGACTTCATCGAGAAAGTCATCAAGCCGCTGGAGAACGAGAACGACAACATCCGCTTCTTCGATCATCGCCGCGAAGACGCCCGCACGGACTGGGAGCGCGGCGGCCTGCCGAACGAGGAATGGGAACAACTGCTGCACAAAGCCAAGCGCCTGGCCGACAAAGCTGGCCACTACCGCTATGCAGCGCCCAAGGAGTACGGCGGCAACGCCTGCGGAAATCTCGCCATGGCCATCATCCGCGAGCACCTCGCAGTCAAAGGCCTCGGCTTGCACAACGATCTGCAGAACGAGCACTCCATCGTCGGCAACAACGTCGGCCTGTTGCTGATGGGTACCTACGGCACGGAGCAGCAGAAGGCGGATTGGATCGACGGGCTCATCGAAGGCACGAAGGGTTTTGCCTTCGGCATCACCGAACCGAATCACGGCTCCGATGCCACCCACATGGAGACCCATGCGGTCCGCGAAGGCGACGAGTGGATCATCAACGGCGAGAAAACCTGGAACACGGGTATCCACAAGGCCAAGTACGACATGGTCATGGCGCGCACCAGCGGCAAGGCTGGCGATGGCCTCGGCATCACGGCATTCCTGGTACCCATGAATGATCCCGGCGTGAAGATCGAAGAGATGCTCTGGACCTTCAACATGCCCACCGATCATGGCCGGGTATCCTTCACCAACGTCCGCGTCCCCAACGACGCCATCTTCGGCGGCGAGGGTCGGGGCCTGCAGGTGGTCCAGCATTTCTTCAACGAGAACCGGATCCGTCAGGCAGCATCCAGCCTCGGCGCGGCCCAGTTCTGCATCAACGAGTCCGTGAAATACGCTCTGGAACGCAAGCCCTTTGGCAAGCCGTTGGCCACCAATCAGGCCATCCAGTTCCCGCTGGTGGAACTGCAGACCCAGTGCGACATGCTGCGCGCCATGATCCACAAGACCGCCTGGCAGATGGATCAGTACGGGGCCTTCTCGGTATCGGACAAGGTATCCATGTGCAACTACTGGTCGAACCGGCTGTGCTGCGAGGCCGCCGACCGCGCCATGCAGGTCCACGGCGGGCTCGGTTATTCCCGGCATAAGCCCTTCGAGCACATTTACCGGCATCACCGCCGCTACCGGATCACCGAGGGCGCCGAGGAGATCCAGATGCGCCGCGTAGCTGGCTACATGTTCGGCTTCATGAAGCAGAAGGCACCCAAGGGCGTCCTCGAGAACGAGTGACGCCATTCGGTGCACCAGTCTAGACTGCCGTAAAAGGGTAAGTCTGGACGCAGGGGCGTCGGCGTGCGTGACCAGGGGTTGTCACATATCTATGCCCGGTACGTTCCACGTCTGGTCGTGGAACATTTGCGACGAGATGCGCGGGCAGTCGACGCGCCAGCCTCCGAAACGTTCAATGGCGCGATTCTGTTCGCGGACATCTCTGGCTTCACGCCTCTGACCGAAATCTTCGCGGCCAAGGGGCCTGAAGGCGCGGAGGCCCTCACCCGCATCCTCAACGATTACTTCGGACGCCTGACCCGCATCGTCGCCGATCACGGCGGCGACGTGCTGAAGTTTGCCGGGGACGCGCTGATGGCCCTGTGGACCCCGACTGCCGATGATCGGGGTGACCTCCAGGACTGCTGCCTGCGCGCAACGCAATGCGGCCTCGAAGTGCAGCAGCGTCTTGCCGGCTATCGCAACGACGAACACCCGCTGAGCCTGAAGGTGGCCGTCGGCGTCGGCAGCGTCGTCGTCATGCACATCGGCGGCCAGTTCAATCGCTGGGAGTTCGCAGTGGCCGGCGCTCCCTTGAACCAGGTCGGCCAGGTGGGCGAAATGGCCGACCCGGGCGACGTCCTGGTCTCCTCCCAAGTCTGGGCCCAGATCGGCCGGGCCGCCCAGGGCATACCCGTGCTGGACGACGACGCCGATCCGGAGGTGACCACCCTTGTGTCCTGGCGGGTCGCCAGCCTGTCATCGGGCCTGCACCCACGGCCGGCAGCACCTGCCGCCGATCTGCCAACGGCCCTCGAAGGAGCGCTGCGCAGCTATCTCCCCGCCGCCATCAGGCGTCGCATCCTCGCCGGACAGACCGATTTTCTCGGTGAGCTCAGGCGCCTGACGGTCCTGTTCGTGAATCTGCCCGACCTGCACCACGACACCCCCCTCGAAGAGGCCCAGAAGGCCTTCCGGGCACTGCAGAAGGCGCTCTACTTCCCCTGGGAGGGCAGCATCAACAAGCTGTCGGTGGACGACAAGGGCATCTCGCTGGTGGCGGCCCTCGGTCTGCCACCCTTCGCCCACGAGGACGACGCCGCCCGCGGCGTCCAGGCCGCCCTGGCCATGCATGGGGCACTCGCCGCCGTCGGTCAGCGCTGCTCCATCGGCGTCGCCACCGGCCGGGTGTACTGTGGTTCGGTGGGCGGCGACGAGCGCCAGGAGTACACCATCATGGGCGACCGGGTGAATCTGGCCGCCCGTCTGATGCAGAACGCCGAGGGCTACATCCTCTGCGATCAGGCCACCGTGGATCGTTCCGCGGCCGCGGTCGACTACGGCGAGCCCCGCATGCTCAAGTTCAAGGGTAAGAGCCTGCCGCTGCCGGTGTTCCGCCCCGAGGGCCAAAAGCAGCGCAGCGGTCCGACCCGCTCCGCCGAGATCATGATCGGGCGCGTCGAGGAGGCCGCTGTCCTCACCCGTGCCCTCGACCGGCTCATCGAGCGCGGCAGCGCCGGTTGCATCTACATCGAGGGCGAAGCCGGCGTCGGCAAGTCGCGGCTGATCGAACACTTTGCGCATCAACTCGCCGAGGCCCAGCCGGCGCGCGTGCTCGAGGGTGCCGGCGACGCCATCGAGCAGAGCACGTCCTATTTCGCCTGGCAGCAGGTCCTGCTGGGCCTGTTCGGGCTCGCGGAGGAGCCGAGCCATGCCGGACGCAGGAAGCATATCGAGGACATCCTGAGCCGGGACCGCAGCACCCGGGAACTGCTGCCGCTGCTCAATGCCATCCTGCCGCTGGACCTGCCGGAGAATGCGCTCACGCAACAGATGTCCGGTGAAGTTCGGGCCAGCAACCTGCAGAACCTGATCGTCAATCTGCTGCAGTTCTCCACCACCCGCAAACCCCTGGTGCTGATTCTCGACGACGTGCACTGGATGGACTCCGCATCCTGGGAACTGCTGCGCCACGTGGTACAGCAGGTTCCCCACACCCTGGTGGTACTCGGCAGTCGACCGCTGGCCATCACCGATGCCCCGGACGCGCTCAGGGCGCTGCTGGATCAGCCCGACACGGCCACCATCAGCTTAGAACGCATGGACCCTGACGAATGTGTCGCCCTGGTGGCGCGCCGGCTCGGTATCGACGCGCTGCCGGAAGCCGCCGCCGAACTGATCCGGACGCGCGCCGAGGGCCATCCGTTCTTCAGCGAAGAGATCGGCTATGCCCTGCGCGATTCGGGCATGCTCGTCGTCGAGGGGCGCCAGGCCCGCATGACCGACACCGGCACCGCCGGCCTCGAGACGGTACTGCCGGATACCATCGAGGGCATCATCACCAGCCGCATCGACCGCCTGAACCCCCGGCAGCAGCTCGCGCTGAAGGTGGCGAGCTGCATCGGCCGCATGTTCTCCCTGCGCCTGCTGCAGGAGGTCTACCCGATCGCCCCCGACCGGGAGCGCCTGCCACGCGAACTCCAGGTCGGGTC
>SLTB01000095.1 GCA_007130155.1 Pseudomonadales bacterium | reverse complement strand
TGGACATGAACCGGCGCCTGGCACCGGAAATCGAGTACGTCTTCCTGGCTCCGTCCGAGAACTGCTCGTTCATCTCGTCGACCCTGGTGCGGGAAATCGCCATCTACGGCGGCGACGTCTCGAGCTTCGTCCATCCGAAGGTGGCCGCAGCCCTGAAGCGTCAATACGGCAAAGAGGCTGACTGATTCTGCAACCGGCCCCACCCCTGTCCTGAAATCACCTATCGGGTTCGGCCGACAAAGCAGCCTGGCCCGCGGACCAGTCAGAGATGCCGGGAGCCGCCGCCTTCAGCGCGTTTCAGCGTAATCGCCCCGCCAGCCGGAATTTCTGCAACCCAGGCAACGATTGAAGGTTTCCTGGGCGGGGCCGACCACCAGTTTCTCGCCGGATTCGGCCAGATTGCCACCGGCCATGCTGAACGGCAGGCTCACCAGGAAAGTGGCCGCACCCAGGGCGGTGATGACCAGTCCCACCGGCCGCGCGACCAACAGATCAGCCATCATGGCGCCGGTACTCGGTTCTTCCACCCGCTGGGCACCCTGATTCGCAGCCGCCGGCACGCTGGCCAGGGCAAGGATAGAAACGAGCGCAGCAAGCGCCAACTTATTGTTGAGGGTTTCCATGAACTTCTCCCATCCGGGATGAGCAGCTTGGAAATATAGCATCTTCTTCAGAAAATGCTTCAGCCTCCACAATCTCAGCGATGCAAGGCTGCAGACTCGGCTCCTGTCGAAACCATGTTTGACGCGTTTGTTTCGCGGGGGGACCCATGTGCCGCGGGAAAAGCTGATCGATCAGCGTTGCGCTTCCGGGCGCAGTCCATAGGGGCGCAATGCCTGCAACCCGATTCCGATCGACTGCGGGCGAATCGCTCGCCGCACCCTCTTGTTGCCAAGCATCTGCACGCCCTCGATGCGCGCCTTGATGCAAGCTGAAGGCTCGGCATAGGGCACCCTCAGCGTTGGCAGCTGGGGCAGAACACGGTCGCACGCTGGCCAAGGCGGGCGCCTTTCAGGACCCCCCCGCAACGCCTGCAGGGCTCGCCGCCGCGGCCATAGACTGCCAGCGACTGCTTGAAGTAGCCGGGTCGCCCATCGCTGGCGACGAAATCCCGCAAGGTCGTACCACCCATGGTCAGCGCTTCCTCGAGCACGGCGCGGATGGCGGCCGCCAGCAGGTCATACCGGGACGCCGCGATGCGGCCTGCCAGTCTTGAAGGACGGATGCCGGCCCGGAACAGCGCCTCCGCCGCGTAGATGTTGCCCACCCCGACCACCACGTGTGCATCCATGATGAAGGACTTGATGGGTGCCCGCCGACCGCGGGAGCGCTCGAACAGATAGGCACCGTCGAACGCCGCATCGAGGGGCTCCGGGCCGAGTTCGGCCAGCAGGAAGTGGCCATCGACGGGCTCTCTGGTGAAGTGCAGGGAACCGAAGCGTCGCGGGTCGTTCAATCTGAGTTCCGGCGCTCCGGAAAAAGCGAACTGAACGTGATCATGGGCCAACAACGGAGTGTCCGGCGGGACCAGCCGCATGCTGCCGGACATGCCCAGATGGGCGATCAGCGTCCCGTGGTCACCGAGGGGTGTCGCCAGATCGAACAACAGGTACTTGGCCCTTCGGCGGAGGTCCGTCAGCGTGGCACCGGTCAACTGTTGCGAGAAATCCGGCGCTATCGGCCAACGTAAACGTGGCTCGCGCACGCGGACCCATTCGAGTCGGCGGCCCACGAGATGGGGCGCCAACCCGCGGCGCGTGGTTTCAACTTCAGGCAACTCGGGCATCGGCGGGATCCGCTTCGCGCAGCGCATGGGTGTGTTTTGACAGGCTGCTTGGAATGGCTTTTCAGCAGCTGATCACCGAGCCATGGCTGGCTCAACTGCAGATCAGCCCCTTCAAGTGACTGATCTGTCCTATCCGATGTGCGGACCTGTTCCGCAGATCGGCCTGAAAAAGCCCATGACCGGACTATTTCAGCCATCTCTTTGGGCTCTCATTTTCCGAGGCGCTACGCTTGCTACAATGCCGCGCTCATGGCTGGAGCCCTGCATGCTACTTGGCGTCGACACCGGCGGTACGTTCACCGACTTCGTGCTGCTTGGCGATGACGGCGTTCGCCTGCACAAGAGCCTGTCCACCCCAGATGCCCCGGAGCGGGCCATCCTGGAAGGCATTCGCGAGATGGGACTCGAAACGGCGGTGGCTGCCGGACGGCTGAGGATTGTACATGGCAGCACCGTAGCCACCAACGCGGCACTCGAACGCAAGGGCGTTCGCACCGCCTATGTCAGCAATGAGGGCCTGGCGGACGTCCTCGCCCTCGCTCGCCAGAACCGGCATAAGCTCTACGATCTCACGCCCCAGGCGGAGCCGCCACCCGTTCCCCCGGAACTCTGCCTGGAAGTCCCGGTCCGCCTCGATGCCCATGGCAGGGAAACCAGGGCGCTCACCGCCAAAGCCATCGCTGACCTGGTGGAGAAAATCGACGCCCTTGATCCGGAAGCGGTGGCCATCAACCTACTCTATGCTTGGCTCGATCCAACTCAAGAACGGGCTCTCGAAGTGGCCATCGAGCGCGCAGCGCCGGGCCGGCGTTTCATCAGCCGGTCTTCCTTCGTGCTGCCTCAGTACCGGGAGTACGAACGGGGCATCGCCACCTGGCTCAATGCCTGGCTCGGCCCGCGGGTGGAAGGCTATCTCCAGCGCCTGCAGGCCGGCCTCGCGCCTTGCTCGCTGGCCATCATGCAATCTTCCGGCGGCACCATGGCTTCGGAAGTGGCCAGCAAACGGGCCGTGAACCTTCTGATATCCGGTCCCGCCGGCGGCCTGGCGGGCGCCCATGCGGTAGCGCGTAGCGCAGGCTTTGAACGCCTGCTCACCTTCGACATGGGCGGGACTTCCACTGATGTGGCTTTGATCGACGGTGAAGTCGAGCTCAGCAACGAAGGCCGCCTCGGGCCCTGGCCCGTGGCTGTGCCGATGCTGGACATCCACACGATTGGTGCCGGCGGTGGTTCCATCGCGAGCATCGACGCCGGCGGTGCGCTGCAGGTCGGCCCTGAATCCGCAGGCGCCGCACCTGGACCGGCCTGCTACGGCCGCGGCGGGAAAGCTGCCACGGTCACGGATGCCAATGTGGTGCTCGGCCGTCTGCCTGCCCACGCCGCCCTCGGCGGCTCCCTGGCCCTCGATGTCGATGCTGCGCACAAGGCTGTGAGTGGTCTGGCCGACGCGCTCGGCCTGGATCTGATGACCACGGCACGGGGCATCCTGGATGTCGCCAACGAGCACATGGCCCAGGCGCTCAGGGTCATGTCCATCGAACGGGGCCGGGATCCCCGCAAGCTGGTGCTGTGCTGTTTCGGTGGCGCGGGCGGTCTGCATCTCTGCGATCTGGCCGAGGCGCTGGGCATGCGTCAAGCCATGGTGCCCAGCTTCGCCGGGGTGCTGTCGGCCCTCGGCATGCTGGTGGCCCGCCCTGAACGGCAGCTTGTCCGCAGTCTCCGCGCGGAAGTCTCAGCCCTTCAACCAGGGGATCTGCAAACGATCCGCGATCAACTGAGAGCGGCCGGTCGCCTAGAACTCGAGCAGGAGGGTGTGAACATCGCAGAGCTGAAGGAGGAAGCCTTCCTCGAGGTGCGGTATCGGGGCCAGGCCTTTGCGCTCACCCTGCCCTTCAAGGGGCAGCGGGATGATATCGAGGCTGCCTTCCACCACGAGCATCGACTACGCTACGGGCATGCGCTCGGCGCGGCCGTGGAAGTCGTCAACGTCCGGGTGAGGCTGAGGGCGAAAGGTGAAGCGATCGTCCTGCCGCAACTTCCCGGAGGTCCTTCCGGTGCGCCACTGACGCGAGTTGAGGTGGCTGGGCTCGGCGACGAGGTACCGGTTTACGATCGCGAAACGCTGTGCGAGGGCCAGCACATCATGGGCCCGGCTCTCGTCACCGAAACCACAGCGACGAGCCTCATTGCCAGCGGTTGGCTTGCGGTCGTCGATGGCGTAGGCAACCTGCTGCTGCAACGGAGTTGAGGCTGATTCCCTTAAGAGGGGGGGCAGGCAGAGCTCGGATACGCAACATGCGGGCATTCAGGCAGGGACCGGTATCGGCTGCAGGGTGACCCGCAGCCGATAACAGGCGCATCACTTGATCTTCGCTTCCTTGTACGGGACGTGCTTGCGAACCACCGGATCGTATTTGTTCATTTCGAGCTTTTCCGGAGAGGTGCGCTTGTTCTTGGTGGTGGTGTAGTAATGGCCAGTTCCAGCCGACGACACCAGCTTGATCTTGTCACGCATGAGCGATCTCCTCAGACTTTTTCGCCGCGCTTGCGCAGGGATTCCAGCACAGCTTCGATGCCGTGCTTGTCGATGATGCGCAGGCCCTTGGTGGATACGCGCAGACGCACGAAGCGCTTTTCGCCTTCGACCCAGAAACGATGGGCATGAAGGTTCGGCAGGAATCGGCGCCGGGTCTTGTTGTTCGCGTGGGAAACGTTGTTACCGGTCGTGGGCCGCTTGCCGGTGACCTGACACACTTGGGACATCAGACTGTGCCTCTTGCCAATGGCCCGCAGGGCCCAACAAATGAGTGAACGCTGTATAAGCGAGCGCGGCGTTATACCAGAGTGCCACGAGTCAAGCAAGCGAGGGCGGCTTCCAGAACCTTAGGCCGTACCCTGCATGGGCCTGCGCGAGGGCACAGGGTGCGCAGGTTTCGGCGCCTCGCAAGACAAGAGTCGGGGTCGCGTCAAACAGGCCCGAATCAGCCCCATCAACTCGCCCGTGGCGCAACGGCTCAGCGTCAATCCGAAGCAGCTCTGGCTCGACCTGGAACTGCCGACAGCCACGCCAGCCTGACTGCTGCAGCGGCATGTGGCATCTCCGCGTTCGCCTTCAGCGGGCTGCCACGAACCGGTTGGCCTCGTTTAGGGCAGGACGATCGCTCTCGCCCGCCAGCTTCAGCAGCTGATCGTAGTAACGGGCAGCCACCGCCTCCTCGCCCATGGCCTCCGCCGCGCGAGCTGCACCTAATACGGTATGAAAACGACCGGGCCACCGCTGGGCGGAGGCCTCGAAGGCAGCCAGTGCCTCCTCGTAACGGCCCACCCGCATCAACAGATCGCCGAGGGCTTCACCGGGTGGATACAAGGCGCCCGGGGTAATGGGGTGCTTCTCGACCGTCAGGTCGAGGTCCACCGCCGCTTCCAGGTGACCCACAGCGGCGTCCTCCCGACCAGCTGCCTGTGCCCGCCACCCTGCGAGGATGAGCCGGTCCACCTCGATGTAGCGGGCGAAGCCTTCCTCGCCATCTGCCCGCGCGGTGGCTTGCAGCGCTTCGAGTCGGCGGTCCGCCTCGCGGGCCTGGTCAAGTTCACCGCCATGAACTGCACCGAGGCCCCGCGCAAACCAAACCATGCCCTCCGGCCACATGGCACTGTCCCAGAACTGGTTCTCCGGGGTGCGGGGTTCCAGCGTGGCGGCTTCCTCCCAGTCGCGTCCTTCGATGGCAAGACGTGCCGGAATCGCTGCCAGATGAAAGGCGCTGTTGAAGCTCGGCTGATGCGGCCCCTTGGTGAGCGCGGTCTGTGCGATAGCGGTGGCCTTGGCATCCTCACCCTGCTGCAGGTAGGCATAGATCTTGTAGTCGATGGCATGCAAATAGTGGAAGGAGATCGTATCGCCCACGGGGAACCGCAGTGCAGCTTCCGCAGAGCGGGCGTTCCACTCGATGGTCTCGGGCCACTTACCAAGCCGGACGTAGAGATGACTCGGCATATGCAGGGCGTGAGGGACTTGCGGGGCGATGTCGCCGTAACCCTCGATCACGTCCAGGGATTCGCCCGCACGGCCGTCGATGTCATTGGCGTGAATCAAATAGTGGATAGCACCCGGGTGCTCGGGCATGTGATCGTGGACGCGGAGCAGGACGGCGGCTGCCTCCTCGTGCAGTCCAGCGCGTTCGTCCTCCTCGACGTAGGCCAGCGCGAGACGCGACAGCGCATACAGTGCTGCGGTGTCGGCGTCATCCGGATGCGCATCGTGGGCGTCCGTCATGCCGTCGGCCCAGCGCCGGATCCGGGTCCACCAGCCGGCGTCTTCCGGTTCCGGATCGCGGAAGAACGCCGCCGTGGCGTCGATCAGATGCTGCTCGCGATCTTCGTCCGTACCCGCCTGCCGGGCGCGTTCAATGGCTGCCCGACCCTGCCGCAGCTCGTCGACAGACGGCCGCGTCGGCCACAGTGGCTGGAACAGGGTCATCGCGACGCCCCAGTGGCCCATGGCGCATTCGGGATGCTGTTCGGTAATCCGGTCGAAAGTGCTCCGCGACTGTTCGTACATCATGTGATGGAGATAGCCGAGGGCGTCGTCGAAATCTGCGGCGGCATCAGGACTGCAGGCGGCGCGAAAGTCGATGCTGCCAAGTTCCTGGGCGGGAATGTCAATCCCTCCACCATGGTCGTGGCCGTGACTTGGGGCGTGGTCGGCCGTCGAACCATGCGGCTGATGGTCCGGTGAGCAGGCCGTTACAGCCATCAGCGTACCGGCGAGCAGCACCCCGCGGGTCAAATGGGTAGTCGATGAACGAAAGGGGTTCGTGCGCATGTTCCGTCCTCCAGTTTCGGAGTCCATCGCCGCAGCAACGGTGGGGAACACCGGCCTTCGCCGGCGGCAACGGACAGGGACCAAGCCGTGCCTGGCTCCGTCTAAACCGCAAATCTCACCCATTCACGGTGGCGGACGCGTATCTACCGGCAAATGCCGCGTTGCGCTCGGTCCGGGTGCTGTTGCGCGCCCGACCTGTCGCGCACCTTGCTCTTCCCGGCTTCTCCACGCCCTCGATTCGCGCACCGGTGAGACATGCGGGCTCTCTCTGGCTGTCATGCTAACAATTTCCTGGTGCAGGGTCAGCGAGGGTACCCAGCCCCGAGCGGCTAACGGGCCGGGGCGCGTTGATCGTTTTACGCACGTTCACAACAGGCCCCGCTCCGCCAACGACACCACCTCAGTATCACCCACCACGAGATGATCGAGGACCCGCACATCGATGAGATCCAGTGCGCTCTTCAGTCGCCCGGTGATGCGGACATCGGCCCGGCTCGGCTCGGCCACACCAGAAGGATGGTTATGGACCAGCACGACCGCGGCCGCGTTGGCCGCGATGGCCGCACGCACGACCTCACGTGGATGCACACTGGCGCCATCGATGGTGCCCCGGAAAAGCCGCTCGAAGCGAATCACGCGATGCCTGGAATCGAGGAACAGGCAACCGAATATCTCATGCTCCAGATCACGCAGGGTCGCGAGCAGGAAGCGCCGCACGGCCTCGGGATCGGAGATTACGGTGCCGCGCCGGACCTGCTCAGCGAGCATGCGCCGACCGAGTTCGGCGATGGCCGCGAATTCGCTGACCCGAGCCGGCCCGATCCCGGCACAGCCGAGGAGATCGTCGGGGGTGGCGCAGAACAGGGCCCGCAGGCCGCCGAAGCGCCCGAGCAGTGAGCGCGCCAGGGTCACCGCAGACACTCCCTGGGAGCCATGACGCAGGCAGATGGCCAGAAGTTCGGCGTCCGACAGCGCCGCCACCCCCTGCTGCTGGAGCTTCTCCCGCGGACGCTCCGCTTCCGGCCAATGACGAATACCCATGCCGTCCTCCTCTGCCTGCCGGCAATCGGCGCAGTGTTTCTCCTCACCGGGGAGTCTGTCGGACTTGTGACGGATCTACTGCGCCGGGGATGAAAGCCCGCATCCGAACGCTTTCTCGTTACATGAAAACACGAGGCGCCTCAGTACTGAGCGTCCCCCAAAAACGAACGTATCTGAGCTCAGCCCCACACGGCTCGCCATGATCGCCCGACAGACTCCAGGGTCGGTCGATGGTATCTTAGCGATGCTCTGTACAAGCCCAAGTGCGAGATTTCATGCAGCTTCTTCAGCGAAAACGGGTATTGCTGGGGGTCACTGGCGGTATTGCTGCCTACAAGGCCTGCGAACTGTGCCGACGGTTACTCGATCTGGGCGCCGAGGTGCAGGTGGTCATGACGCCTGCAGGCGCCCGTTTCGTAACGCCGCTGACGTTACAGGCCCTGTCCGGAAGGCCGGTACGCACCGATCTGCTCGACCCCAGTGCCGAAGCCGCCATGGGGCACATCGAACTGGCACGTTGGGCAGACCTGATCCTGGTGGCACCGGCATCCGCAGACTTTCTCGCCCGTCTGGCCGGCGGCAGCGCCGACGACCTGCTGACCACGGCCTGTCTCGCCAGTGACGCCCCCATCGCTGTGGCCCCGGCCATGAATCAGGCCATGTGGCGCTCACCGGCCACCCGCCGCAACGTGGCCACCCTGATCGGTGACGGGGTGCAGGTCTGGGGACCGGGCAGCGGCTCTCAGGCCTGCGGCGATGAAGGACCCGGCCGCATGCTGGAGCCTGCCGAGCTGCTCGACCACGTGCAGGCGGCACTGACCGCAGCAGGCGTCCCTTCTGGAGGCCCGCTTGCTGGGCGCACCCTGGCTGGCCGACACGTCGTCATCACCGCAGGCCCCACCCGCGAGCCGCTGGATCCCGTGCGTTACCTGAGCAACCACAGTTCTGGTAAGCAGGGCTTCGCCCTGGCAGCCGCTGCCGCAGAAGCGGGTGCCCGGGTCAGCCTCATTGCCGGACCTGTGGCCCTGCCTACGCCGAAGGGCGTGGAGCGCATCGACGTCCTCACCGCCCGCGACATGCTCGCCGCCGCCGAACAATGCTGTCGCCCCGGGGCGGACGTCTTCATCAGCGTGGCGGCCGTGGCGGACTACCGCCCTGCCATGCCCTCGGAGCAGAAGATCAAGAAGGCCCCCGGCGACACCGGGCTCACCCTGACCCTGATCGAGAATCCAGACATCGTCGCCACGATCGCTGGCAGGACGCCACGGCCTTTCACGGTGGCCTTCGCCGCCGAAACCGAGGAGCTCGTCCCTCATGCCCGAGCCAAGCTGGAGCGCAAAAAGGTGGACATGGTGGTTGCCAACGACGTCTCCCGTTCGGACATCGGCTTCGGCAGTGACGACAACGTTGTCACGCTGGTCACCGAGGAGGGCGACGAAGAACTCCCGGCCATGACCAAGACCGCGCTGGCACGAGTGCTCATGGAACGCATTGCAGCTCGGGCGGGCATCTGCCCTGTCGTCGCAGAGCCGGGAGACCTTTCGACGCGAGGCATCGTGGACAACAGCAACTGAAGTCACAGCAGCACTCCTGGGGCGATTGCCAAACGTCCCCGGCATGGACGTCGCCAAGGCGACAGGGGAAGCAGGCAAGGTCATGAGCATCGAAGAAGATACGCTACCTGCGGAGCAAACGAAGCGACGCCGGAAAGGTCTCCCCTGGAGCCCCTTCTCCCGCAGCAAACCCGGCGCCGCCCCGGCCATTGCCGCCGCGCTGCTGCTCATAGCCTTTGGCTGCGGCATGCTACTGCTGCAGTTACTGGCGCTCGATCCGGCAGCCGCCGTCTTGCGGCAGCAGCAGACCGAGCAGGATGGTGCCCGCCTGCTCCGCCGCCTGGAAGATCGCATCGCACTGATGCATGCCATGGCAGACCACCTTGCCGCCTCTCCGGACGTCGCCTCCCTACTGCAGGACGATCTGCCGCTGGCCCGACAGAGCTTCGCCGGGCAGATCGATGCCGCCATGCCCTACCTGCTGCGGCTGCGAATTCTGCCAACGGCCAGTGCACGGGTCGCTCTCGAAGAGAACCCGCCCCTGTCCTACGCGGGGCTGGACATGATACGGCGCGCCGAGGGCGGCGAGCGCATGCTGCCCGAAGCCCTGCGAGTGGACGGCCGACGGCTGCCTGTGATCAACCTCGCCAGGCAGGTCGCGGATCCCAGGGCGGACGCAGGGACCGCCGCCGGCCTCGGCAGCGTGTTCCTGACCTTCGACGCGTCCATCCTGGGCGAGGTACTGCGTCGGCTGGACGTGGCAGCGACGGGCGTCACCCTCGAACAGCGCATCGGCGATGCGAATCGGGTTCCCTTCCTCGAACTCGGGCACAGCAGCGCCGCCATGCTCCATGCGCAGTTCGACCTCGCGGACAGCAGCTGGCAACTGACCTATCGGGCCGATCCGTCCAGTTTGCCGCCACCGCCCCTTTCCATGCTGCATCTGCTCCCCGGTCTCGCCCTCATCCTGCTCGGCGGTCTCGTCGGTCTCCTGTACGGCTATGGCCGTTTCGCCAAATCCCTGCGGTCTGATATCGCCGCCCTGGTGGATTCCGGCGGCGCGCTCATTGCAGGCCGGGATGGCTACGGTGCTGGGCACTTCGAGCTCGAACCCATGGCCAGCGCTGCCCATGCTCTGCGTGAAGCCGCCGCCAACCGGCAGCGCCAGAAGCCTGCATCTGCGTCAGCAGGCCCCGCACCGGCCCAGCCCTCCCAGGTAAAGGCATCATCGCCTACGAGTCCGGCACTGGCCGAAGATTTCCTCGACATCGCCGAAGGCCCTGAACACAGCGCCTCGGGTCAAGCCGGGGAAGGGTCACCACTGCCGAGCACGGACATTTTCCGGGCTTACGATATTCGCGGCGTCATGGGCTCCACCCTGACGGAAGATGTGGCCTACCTGATCGGGCGCGCCATCGGCAGTGAAGCGGCCGCCGCCGGCGAGACCAAGGTGGTGGTGGCCGCCGATGGCCGGCATTCCTCGCCCGCCCTGCAGGGGCGCGTCAGCGCGGGCATCATGACCTGCGGCCTGGACGTCATCGACATCGGCGCGGTCCCGACCCCGCTGCTCTACTTCGCCACCCACGTCACCGAGACACGCTCTGGCGTGATGGTCACCGGCAGTCACAACCCCCCCGAGTACAACGGCTTCAAGATCGTGATCGCGGGCGAGACCCTCGCAGGGCCACGCATCATGGCCCTGCGTGAGCGCATCGCTGCGGGCAACTTCAGCGAAGGCAGCGGCCAGCTCGAAAAGCGGGACCTCATCCCCGACTACATCGACCGCATCGCCTCGGACGTCACGCTCGCCCAACCGCTCAAAGTGGTGGCGGACTGCGGCAACGGCATTGCCGGCAAGATCGTTCCAAGCCTGCTCGAGGCCCTTGGCTGCGAAGTCCTGCCCTTATACTGCGAGGTGGACGGGGACTTCCCCAACCATCATCCCGACCCGAACGACCCGGCCAATCTCAAGGACCTGATGACCGTGGTGAAGGCTGAGGGGGCAGATATCGGATTGGCATTCGATGGCGATGGCGACCGACTCGGCGTGGTGACCGAACGCGGCGAGATCATCTGGCCAGACCGACTGATGATGCTGTTCGCCCGTGACATCGTCGGCCGTAATCCCGGCGCAGACGTGATCTTCGACGTCAAGTGCTCGCGCCACCTCGGTACACTCATCGCAGAATACGGCGGCAGGCCGATCATGGGGGCGACGGGCCACTCCTATCTGAAGGCGAAAATGAAGGAAACTCAGGCGCTGCTGGGCGGCGAGTTCAGCGGCCACATCTGCTTTGGTGAACGCTGGTACGGTTTCGACGACGGCCTTTATAGTGGCGCCCGGCTGCTGGAGATCCTGGCCAGCGAGGTATCCAGCGCCGGGGAGCTGTTCGACGAGTTCCCGAACCCGGTGTCGACCCCGGAATTGAAGATCATCTCCACCGACCGCGCCAAGTTCGAGGTCATCGAAGCCCTGGCGTCGGGCCAGGGTTTCGAGGGTGGAACCTTGACCACCATCGACGGTATTCGGGTGGATTACCCGGAAGGGTGGGGGCTGATTCGCGCCTCCAACACCTCGCCGACGCTCACCCTGCGCTTCGAGGCCGATGATGCCAAGGCACTTGCCCAGATCCAATTACGCTTCAGAAAAGCCTTGAACCAAGTGGATAGCACCCTCGATTTTACAACCTGAATGACGCTGAGGAACCCGCATCGATGCCGCTGACCCAGGAAGCTGCCACTGACATCGCCCGCGTACTGACAGAAGCTCTGCCCTACATTCAGCGCTTCCAGAACAGCACCGTGGTGGTGAAGTTCGGCGGCAATGCCATGATCGACGAAGCCCTGCAAAGCAGCTTCGCCCGGGACATCGTGCTGATGAAGCTGGTGGGCATCAATCCCATCGTCGTCCATGGCGGCGGGCCGCAGATCGGCGATCTGCTCGACCGCCTGGGTATCAAGTCGCGCTTCATCGACGGCATGCGTGTTACCGATGAGCAGACCATGGACGTAGTACAGATGGTGCTAGGCGGGTTAGTGAACAAGGACATCGTCAGCCTGATCCAGACCCATGGCGGCAAGGCCATCGGCCTGACGGGCAAGGACGGCGAGCTGATCCGCGCCCGCCGCATGACCATGACCCGCGTCACGACGGAACTCGAGGCACCGGAGATCATCGACATTGGTCACGTCGGTGAGGTCGAGCGCATCGACACCGCCGTCATCGACCTGCTGGTGAACTCGGACTTCATTCCCGTCATCGCACCCATCGGCATCGGCGCCGACGGAGCGTCATACAACATCAACGCCGATGTGGTGGCAGGCAAGGTGGCCGAAGCTC